>JBFISC010000085.1:0-14020 GCA_041608775.1 Pseudomonadales bacterium
AACGGTGGCGGCACCATCATCAACATCTCGTCTCAGGTGGCCAACCGGCCGTCGCCCTACAACGGTCCCTACGCGGTGGCGAAAACGGGGGTGAATAACCTGACCCAGACCCTGGCAGTCGAGCTGGCACCGCTCGGCATTCGGGTCAACTCGGTATCACCGGGGCCCATCCCGACCGAGGTGTTCCTCGAGTTCACGAAGATGACCGAAGAGGACATCCCCGACATGGGCAGGAAGTTCGGGGTGCCGCTCGGCCGGGTCGGCAGGCCGGAAGACATCGCGCCCGCCGTGGTCTACCTGGCCTCCCCCGCATCGAGCTGGATGACGGGGCAGGACATGGTGATCAACGGCGGCCTCTGATTCGAGCAGAAGGCCCGTCGTGCGGTCCGGCGGCCGTTGCGGTGTTTCGCAGCGGCCGCTCAGCCCCGAACGAATTCCCTGATCACGCTCCCCGGTCGCGCGCCGGTGTGTTCGCCGTGTTCGACGATCACCTCACCACCCACCAGCGTGGCGTCGTAGCCTCTGCTCTTCACGACGAACCGACCGCCGCCGTGAGGGAAGTCGTTCACGTACCGGGGCTGACAGGTACTCAGGTTGTCATAGTCGATCACGTTGATGTCGGCGTGCCAGCCCTCGCGCAGCTCACCGCGTTCTCTGAGGCCGATGATCGCGGCCGACTTGCCGGTAATGCGGTGAACCGCTTCCGGTAGGCTGAACACCTGCTGCTTGCGCGTCAGCTCGCTGAGCAGCACCGTCGGCGAGTCGGTGTCGGTGAAGAACCCGACGTGCGCGCCGGCGTCGCCGAGCATCGGCACCACGTGCGGCAGCTGCATGTATCTCCACTGGTTTTCCAGAGCGCCGCCGAACATCCAGTAGTTGAAGAACTCCCGGCCTTCCGAGGCCAGCAACCGCTCCACGTAGACCTCCACCGGATCACTGCCCGCAGCCTCCGCGAGCTGCTGCAGGCTGGCTTTGCGCTCGAAATCCAGATCCGGCGTTTCCCCGATACCGAACGGATGCAGCATCGGAGCGAGATGCTTCATGTCACCGGAAGCCTTTCCCTCCGCGATAAGTCTCGCCCGCATCGCGTCGTCGCGCAGCGCATCCACCCGCTCCGCGATCGACGGCAGCGCCATGAGCTCACGCCAGGCGGCGGACGTTCGGGTGAACGGCGAGAGCTGCGCCAGACCGAAGAAGGCACCGCTCGGCCGGGTGTGGCAGATGCCGGCCAGCCGCCGCCCGCCCTCGTTGTGACGCTCGAAGAACTCGCTCCAGCGTGACACGCCGCCGTCGCCTTCGGGGCCCGCGCCGCCGGAGAATATCACCTGGCAGCCGAGCTCGGTGCCCTGGTCGAACATGGCCATCTCGATCTCGCGCCGGGTCTTGAAGTCGTTTGCCGACTGGAAGACCGCGCCGCGGCCACCCCCATCGATGACCGCCTGCTGAATCGCCCCCGTCTCGCGCAGATCGGCCCAGGTGCCCGGGGTGCAGCGCCCGTCCGGTACCGTGTGCAACAGAAACCGGGACGTGGAGAAGCCGACCGCCCCTTCTTCGACCGACTGTTTGACCATCCGGACGATGTGCGCCAGTTCCCGGTCGTCCGGTTGCACGCCCTCGTCCATGCTCTTGTCGCCCATGGCCTCGTAGCGGATCGCCGAGTGACCGGCGAGGCCCACGACGTTTAGCGCCGGTCGCAGCGCCTGCACCGAATCGAGGTACTCGCCGTAGCTGGTCCAGTCCCAGGGCAGGCCGTCCATGATGGCATCTGCCGAGATGTCCTCCACCGACTCCATCAGCTCCGCCAGGTAGCGGCGGTTCTTCTCGCCCACGGGCGCGAACGTCACGCCGCAGTTGCCGATCAGCGCCGTGGTCACGCCGTGGTAGGAACTCGATGTCATCAGCGGATCCCAACCGACCTGGGCGTCCAGGTGAGTATGCAGGTCGACGAACCCGGGGGTGACGAGCTTGCCGGTGGCATCGATCGTGCGGGCCGCGCGGTCGTCTTCCAGCCTGCCGATCCGCCGGATCCGCCCCCCCGAGACGGCCAGGTCCGCCTCGAAGGCGTCGCCGCCGCTGCCATCGATGACGGTGCCGCCGGAAATGATGAGATCGTAGTCCATGGGTGCTCCCCGGATGCCCTGAATGACGAGAAAGCCCGATTCTGCGCCGTCTGAGCCTCGAGGGCCACACGACACGTCCGCTGACCCCACGGCCGTCAGGTCAGCCGGGTCACCGGAACCGATGCGTGATCAGGATCTGTCACCGGGCGCGCGAACCACGAACGCCGGCTTCGACTCGCTGACCTTGGCCCAGCTCTTGCCGGTCTCTTCGACGTCCATCAGCCGGATCACCTCCGAAGCCACGTGCTCGGCGGTCATGAAGACCGCGTCGCTGGTGCGCTGCACGTCGGGAATGATGGCGGTGTCGATGCCGCCCGGGCAGATGGCGTTGATCCTGATGCCGCGTTCCGCCAGGGTCGGCCCGAGGCTGCGCACCAGACCCACCACGGCGTGCTTGCTCATGGCGTACAGAGGGTCGACGGCGTAGGGCGTAATTCCTGCCAGGGATGCCGTGACGACGATGGCCGTCCCGTCTTTCAGCATCGGCAGCAGGGTGTGCAGCCCGAACACGACACCATCCACGTTCACGCCCATCATCCTGCGATAGCGCTCGAGGGTCATCGCCTCCAGCTGGTACTCCGCCAGCGGCGCGGACGGGGGCGCGATCTGAATGCCGGCATTAAGATGAATCCGCGTTGGCGCGCCGAGCCTGGACAGCGTGTCGGCTACCTGCTGCCAGTCATCCGGATTGCCGACATCACAGTGCTGGTACTGCGCGCCCGTCTCGCGCGCCAGGCGTTCCCCGCCGGCATCGTCCACATCCAGTGCCAGCAGCCGCGCGCCGGAAGCCCGCACGGCGCGGGAGACCGCGGCACCAATGCCGGACGCGGCGCCCGTCACCAGCCACAGAGAGCTTTCATCCATTGCAGCGTCCACCTATACCGCTGGGTGACGATCGCGCCAGGGCGTGACCCGTTCGTAGGCATGGCCAATGCGGCAGAGCTTGGCTTCGCTGAGCGCTGCACCCACGAACTGCACGCTGAACGGCAGCCCATCCTCCGCAAAGCCGCAGGGCACGGAGAGCGTGGGGCTGCCGGAAAAGTTGAAGGGTTTGGTGTGCACGTCGGTCAGCACCAGCATGGCCCACTCACCCTCGAGGTCGGGACCGAAGGGATCCTCGAGCTTCGCCGGCGCGACGTTGGACATCGAGGGGCAGACCAGGCAGTCCACCTGCGCGAGCACGCCGTCCACGCGACCGCTGACTTCCGCTCGTACTCTGGCGGCGTTGGCGTAGCTGACTCCGGTCACGCTGGCGCCGTACGCCAGGACGTCGCGAAATCCGGGTCCGTACTCTTCAGCCCGGGCTGGAAACGTGTCAGCGTGAAACGCGGCCGCTTCGGCCGTAGCGAGCTGCCACCAGGCGGACCCGACCTCCGTCACGTCCGGCATCGTGACCGGCACGACCTCCGCACCGAGCCTGGAGAGCTCTGCGAGCACCGCGTCGAGCGCCTGAGCCAAGCCTGGCTCGACGCCATCGGCGGCGTAGCGCCGGTCGAAACCGATCCTGAGTCCCTTCACGCCCTGGTCGAGGGCAGGGCGGACTGGTTCCACGGGCTCACGGCGCGAAGTGGGATCCTTATCGTCGAAGCCTGCCATCGCTTCGAAGGCGATGGCAGCGTCTTCAACGCTGCGGGCCATCGGGCCGACGTGGTCGAGGGATTCGGCAAGTGCAAGTACCCCATGGCGGCTCACGCGACCATAGGTGGGTTTCAGGCCGACGCAACCGTTCGCCGCAGACGGATAGCGGATCGAGCCGCCGGTATCCGTCCCGATCGACACAAAACACAAGCCGGCGGCGGTGGCCACGCCGGAACCGCTCGACGACACGCCGCTCCAGCGCGTCGCATCCCACGGATTCACCGGCACCTCGAGGGCGGGGTGGTAAGGCGCCATCGCGCCTTCACACAGGGTCAGCTTGCCGAGAATGACGGCGCCGGCCGCCTTGAGTCGGGCAACGGCCGTTGCATCGTGCTCGGGGACGAAGCCGGCAAGCACCCGGGTACCGCCCATCGTGGGAGCGCCGCGGGTGTAACACAGATCCTTCACCCCGATGGGGACGCCGTGCAGCGGACCGCGGTAGCGGCCGGCGGCGATTTCACGCTCCGCGTGCCGCGCGCTGTCCATGGCGGCATCGGCCATGACCGTTACGTAACTGTGAAGCGTTCCGTCCACGGACTCGATTCTCCGCAACATCAGCTCGGTCAGTTCCACCGGCGACAGCTGCTTCGATTGGATGAGCGCGGCGATCTCCGTCAGCGTCGCGTAGTGAAGCGATGATGCTCCGGGCGGTGCTTCCGACGCGACTGCACCTGGCCAGGCGGACATCGCCGCCGCGCCCGCGATGGACTTCAGGGCCGCGCGTCGCGTGGTCCGGCCGCTCATGGTCCGCGCCCGAGGCGGTCGGCGTGATGGGGGATACTCGTCTGCATCGATGCCTCCATGTCGTCAGCGACGCTCCATGCACCGCATCAGCCCGGCTTTCTGCCTGTCACCCTGGTCAACGTCTCGGGTATGAACTCCGCGGCGCTCACGTTCTCGAACCCTGCCGCCTCGAAGTATCCCAGGCAATCGGCGACGCTGTGGGCCAGGCCCGTCGACTGGTTCACCGCTTCCGCCAGCCCCCACAGCGCCGGCGCAAGGGGCCCGCGCCGATCCGCATCGAGCATCTCGCCGATCAGGTGGAACTCACCGCCCGGGCGCAGCGCGTCGAACACCCGCCGCACCACGGCGGCAATGATGGCGCGGTTGTACTGCGGCAGGTTGGAGGCCATGATCGCCACGTCCGCGTCGGTCGGCAGCGGGTCGCAGGTGAAGTCGCAGGCGGTCGCGCTCACCCTGTCCGCAACGCCGTTGGCCGCGAGGAATTCCCGCGTCACCTCGACCACCGGCGCGAGGTCCAGCACTTCGGCCGACATCTCGGGGTAGGTCTGGGCGGCGACGATGCAGTAGCAGCCGGAGCCGCCGCCGAGATCCATGATCTTGCTGCGTCCCGCCAGCGCCACCTGGCGATGAAACCGGCGTGCCGCCCCCATGCCGATGGAGTAAGTGGCTTCGTGGTAGGCACGGGCCTTGTCCACCGTGAACGTGTCGTCGTAGCGGCCGAGCAGCTTCTGATCGGCCTCGCGGACCTTCAGGAGTTCCGTCAGCCTGCCCCAGTCCTCCCAGCGGGGCTTGCTGAAGAGCATCCAGGGGCCCGCGTAGGTAGGCTTGCCCTCGACCAGAAAGCGATCCACGTCCGGCGCGTTGCTGAACCGCTCACCGTCGCGGCCGAGCAGCCCCATGGACACCAGCACCGTGAGCAGACGTTCGGCATTGACCGGCTCGATCTCCATCGCCCGGGCCGCTTTGGCGATCGTGTCGTTGCCGTCGGCAACCGCGGTGAACGCACCCAGCTCCACGGCGCTCATCAGCGCCGCCGACTCCCAGAACGCCTTGCTGATGCGCTGCAGGCGCACGGTGTCCGGCCGTCCGACGCTATCCGGCATGTCGCTCTCCTGTGGTCGGGCCCCTAACGGTGCGGATAGCTCTCTGCGTATCATGGCGATGTATCCACTGCAAGGGCGAGCAATGGGCTATCGCTCCGGTTTCCGCAGCGGGCTGTTCGAGGGCCGCACCGTATTCGTACCGGGCGGTGGCGGCGGCCTAGGACGTTGCATCGCCCACGAGCTGGCGAGCCTCGGCGCAACCGTGGTGCTCGCCGGGCGCACGCTGACCAAGCTCGAACGTACCCGCGACGAGATCCTCGAAGACGGCGGCAGGGTAGCCGGCTGCCATGCGGTGGAGCTGCGGGACGAAGCGGCCGTCGTCGATCTGGTCGCAAGGGTGCTGCGGGAGGCCGGGCCGCTGGACGGGCTGGTGAACGCCGCCGGCGGTCAGTTCCCGGCGCGGCTGGAGAATCTCAGCCTGAACGGCTGGAATGCGGTGCTGCACAACAACCTCACCAGCTACTTCCTGGTGGCCCGGGAGGTCTACCGGCAGTGCATGCGCGAGCGCGGCGGCAGCATCGTCAACATCGGCGCCGACCATGACAACGGCATGCCGGGCATGGGGCACAACGGGGCAGCCCGCGCGGGGCTGTCGAACTTCACGGCCACGGCTGCCACCGAGTGGGGCCGCAGCGGCGTGCGGGTGAACTGCCTGATTCCCGGGTTCATCTCCACGCCGGGTCTGGACCGCTACCCGGAGGAGGACCACCAGGCCATCGCCGCCGTCGCCCGCCGGATTCCGCTCGGCCGGCACGGCACCGCGGCCGAGATATCCGCGGTCGCGGTGTTTCTCCTGTCGGACATGGCCGCCTACGTGACCGGCGCCGAGTTCCGCGCCGACGGCGGCATCCACAACGGCGCGGGCAGCTTTCTGTTCCAACCTGGCGAGCCCCGTAACGGCCGCGTGTTCGACGGCTTTCACCGCGACGAGGCGGCGCGCCTGCTGCAACCAGGAGAAAACCCATGAGCTACGGTTACGTCACCATCGAACGCCGGGATCGAATTGCCATCGTGCGCTTCGACCGCGGGAAGAACCTGAACGCGTTCGACGGTCAGCTGATCCTCGAGCTCACCGACGTGGCGCGGGAGTTCCACGAAGACCTGGACACCCGGGCCGTGGTGCTCACCGGGGCGCCGGACTACTTCTCCGCCGGGGCCGACATCCAGGACATGCGAACGCGCGCCGGCCTGTCCGACCTCGAAAGGCGCCAGAGCTATTTCCGAGGTGTCCGGCTGTGCGACGCCTGGGAAACCATGCCGCAGATCACCATCGCAGCCATGGAGCGCCTCGCGGTCGGCGCCGGGGTCGCGCTGCCGCTCGCCTGCGACTGGCGGGTGCTGGGCGAAAGCGCCTACCTGTACGTGCCAGAGGTGAAGATCGGCTTGAACCTGCAGTGGGGCGCCCTGCCCCGCCTGGTGAACCTGGTCGGGCCGGCACGGGCCAAGCGCATCTGCATTCTCTGCGAGAAGATGACCGCGCAGACCGCGCTGGACTGGGGGCTGGTGGACGAGGTCGCTCCGGACGGCGGCACCGTCGACCTGGCGCTCAAACTCGCCCGCACCGTGGTCGAGCGACCGGCCGTCGCCGTCGCCATGATCAAAGAGGCGGTGAACGCGACCGCCGGCGCCCTGAACCGCACGGCCAGCCACGCTGATGCGGATCAGAGCCAGGTGAGCGCGGGCACGGAAGACGCCGCCAACGCCAGGGAAAGCTTCGCGAAAGACCGCCAGCGCGGCTGAGCGATCCCTGCCTGACCGATCGATGGGAGCCGGTCTGCGCGAGCCCGTCTGCCGGTCTACGGGTATTCACGGATTCACGCTGCGGGCCCGGGTTTCCTAGCCTGGAAGGTTCACGCCGGAGGCGGCGACAAGAGTCCGAGGCCATGAGCGAGACGGCGAACGAACCCCGCGTACATTCTACCGACAACGACGACTCCGTCAGGGATGTCCCCCGGCTGTCCGGCGGCGGCAACGCCCTGACCCAGGAAGAAAAACTCGTCGGCAAGACGCTGAAGAAGAACGTCAAGCTCACGCCGGAAGAGCTCGCCGAGGTCAACACGAAGAAAGGACTGCTGCAGCTCCTCGCGACGAAGAACGTAAACGTCGACAAAGCGCTGGTGAAGCTGCGTTACGAGCAGGAGCTGGAGAAGCTGCAGATCGAAATGGTCAAGCTGCAGCGCTCCGTGCAGCTCGAAGGCCGAAGGGTCGCGATCATCTTCGAGGGCCGCGACGCCGCCGGCAAGGGCGGCACGATCCGCCGCTTCATCGAGCATCTCAACCCGCGCAGCGCGCGCATCGTGGCACTCCCCAAGCCCAACGAGGTGCAGAAGGGTCAGTGGTATTTCCAGCGCTACGCCGAACAGCTTCCCAATCCCGGCGAGATCGTGTTCTTCGATCGGAGCTGGTACAACCGAGCCGTCGTCGAGCCGGTCATGAACTTCTGCACGCAGGAACAGTACAAAGTCTTCATGCAGCAGGTTCCGGAGTTCGAACACATGCTGTACGAGGACCACCTCGAGATGGTCAAGTTCTGGTTCTCGATCTCCAAGCGGGTCCAGCAGGAACGCTTCGAATCGCGTCGGGTCGACCCGCTCAAGCAATGGAAAATCAGCCCGGTGGACGACAAGGCCCAGGAGAACTGGGACCTGTACACCAGCTACAAGGACGAGATGTTCAGCAGGACCCACACGTCCTACAGCCCGTGGATCATCGTGCGCGCCAACGACAAGAAGAAAGCCCGGCTGGAGAGCATGCGCTACGTGCTCTCTGCCCTCGACTACACCGGCAAGGGCGAGTCGGACACGCCCCTCTCACCCGACCCCGACATCGTAGGCCGGTACTACCGATCGCGGATGAGCATCGACTGACCCCGCCTGTCGGAGCTCCGGCCAGGCTCCTTCTCAGAAGCTCGGATTGGTGGTGTAGGGCGTCAGCTGGAGCTCGTGGGTCCAGCAGGACCGATCCTGGGTATGCAGGTAGTAGAAGGCATCCGCGATCGCCGCCGGGTTCATGATGATCTCCGGGCGCTTCTTCGCGATGGGGAGAGCCCGGGTTCCCGGCGAGTCGATCAGACCGTCCACGACGACGTTCGCCACGTGCACCCCGTGGATCGAATACTCCTCGGTCAGCACCTGCGCGAGCGTGCGCATCATGACCCGCGGATAGTAGAGCGACTGCCCCGTCAGCCGCTTTCTGCCCCGCAGCGACGCCGCATTGTTGGTGATCAGAAAGGAGCCGCTGCCGCGCTCGCGCATGGCAGGCAGAACCGCCCGGGCGACCAGGAACGGGCCGCGGCTGGCAATGTGCTGCGCGGTGTCGAAGATCTCCACCGGAACGTGCTCCAGCAGCTCCTGCTCCGGGGGCAGGTCCCGGCCCTCGAGGTAACCCGCGTTCAGCACCACGACTTCCGGATCGCCGACGGTTTCGCGCACCCGGGCGAAGGCGCCGACGATGGAGTCCTCGGACGCGAGATCGAGCTCGACGACGCTGCAGGCTCCGTCCTGCGCGGAAATGGCTGCTTCCAGCGCCACCGCGTTCGCCGCCGTTCTCGTGGTCAGAACCACGTGAAACCCCGCCCGGGCGAAGCGCTGGGCGATGGCGCCGCCGACCCCCCAGCGCGCGGACACCGGCATCTCCGAGTCGTCCACGTCGTGGCCGTGGGCCAGCCGGGTGTTCCTGCCGTCGGACTGCCACTTCGAGGTGGCGCCGATGATCACGGCGACCGGCTTTGCGTTGCTCATCTGCGCTCACCCCGCGGCCTGCTTTCCGGGCCCCACTCTGCCAGAATTGGGACAACTCAGGGAGAACGATCTCCGTGCGCTGGATTTTCGTCGTCATGACCACGTCTCTGCTCGCCGGCTGCGCCAACCACGTGGACGCGCCCGGGCCGCGCGAGCCCCTGGCCGCCGCCTGGGAAACCGAACGTCTGGCGCCCCAGGTCTACACCCCGCCGGCCTGGCCGGTGCCCCTCGAGGCCATCGTGCACCGCCCCCGCGACGGCGGCTTGCGGCCGGCGGTGCTGGTGGTTCACGGCGGCGGCTGGGCGCGGCGCTCGCCCAGAGACATGGAGCGCGTGGCCCGAACTCTCGCTTCCCGGGGATTCGTGGCGGTCAACGTCGCCTACCGCCTTGCGCCCGAGTTCCTGTACCCGGCACCGCTGCACGATCTCCGGCAGGCGCTGACCTGGATGGCCGAGAACGCCCCGGTGCTGCGCCTCGATCCCAACCGCATGGGCGCCCTCGGCTACTCCGCGGGCGCCCACCTGGTCAGCCAGCTGGCGGTGCTGGAATCGAACGGCGAGCCGGACTGGAAGCCGGCCCGGGCCGAGCAGCGGCTGAAGGCCGTGGTCGCCGGCGGGCTGCCGGCGGATCTCACCCGCTGGCCGAAGAGCCCGCTGGTGAAGACGTTTCTCGGGGCACCCCTCAAGGAGGCGCCCGAGCTCTGGCGCGAGGCCTCCCCGGTCACCCACGTCACCTCGTCGAGCCCCCCGTTCTTTCTCTACCACGGCGGCCTGGACCAGCTGGTCGAGGTCGAGCAGGCAGAGCTCATGAAGCAGTCTCTCGACGAGGCCGGCGTCCACGCCGAGCTGTACACCGTGCCCTACCACGGGCACATGTCGATGTTTCTGCTGAATCGCTCCTCGGTCCGCCGCGCGGCCGAGTTCCTGGCCGAGACCCTCGACTAGCCGCCGCCGCGCAGATCCCGCTGGACCCGGCGATGCACTTCGTCCATCAGCCGCCGGCCGATGCCCCGGCCCTGCTGCTCCGGATGCGAGCTTCGACCCCGCCTTCCCGGCGCACGCCGTCGTAGACGAACTCCTGGCCGTCGAGATCGATCGCCGGGATCTCCTTGCGTTCCGCCCAGTAGTCCTGGTTGTGCCGCCACTCGGGCTTGTCGCCGCGCTGGGGCAGCTTGTCGAGATCGCGCATCAGGTAGCCGGGATTGAAGTTCTCCTGCTCGATCCAGGGCAGGATCTTCATGTCCCGGTCTTCGTCCCGCAGCGCCACGTCCACCCGCTTCGCGCCGATCCGGTCCATGTGGTTCAGCAACCCGCAGACGAAGTCGCCCAGCATGTCGACCCGGAGGGTCCAGCTGGCGCGGAAGTAGCCGAACACCCAGACGAGGTTCGGCACGCCGGTGAACATCATGCCCCGGTAGTTGACCGTGTCGTGCCAGTCGACCGGCTTGCCGTCCACCTCGAACGGGATGTCACCCATCACGGACAGCCGGAATCCGGTCGCGGCGACGATGATGTCCGCTTCGATCTCCTCGCCCGAGCTGGTGCGCACGCCCTGCTCCGTGAAGGTGTCGATGGTGTCCGTGACCACCGACAGCTTGCCGGAGGCTGCGGCCTTGAAGACGTCGCCCTCGGGACAGAACGCCAGGCGCTGCTGCCACACCCGGTACCTGGGGGTGAAGTGCGGTTCGAACTCGAAGTCCTCACCCGCGTACTGACGCACCAGCGCCTTCAGCTCCTCGAAGACCGCATCCGGTTCGGTCAGGCAGCGCTTCGTCAGCACGTCCTGGTCGTGCATGATCTGGGCCCGCACGACCCGATGCACGGTCGGTTCGTCAATGCCGATCTCGCGCAGCCGATCCGCCAGCTCGTTTCTGTTCTCGCTGCAGAAGAAGTAGGTCGGCGACCGCTGCAGCATGGTCACGTGCTCCGCCTTTTCGGCAAAGGCGGGGATTACCGTTGCGGCGGTGGCGCCGGAGCCGATCACCAGCACCCGCTTCCCTGAGTAGTCGATCTTCGGGTCCCACAGCTGCGCGTGGATGAACAGGCCCTGATACTCGTCCATGCCCGGCCAGTCCGGGATGTAAGGCTTCTCGTGGTCGTAGTAGCCCTGGCACATCCAGAGAAAGCTGCAGGTGAAGACGACCTTCGCGCCGTCGCTGCTGCGGGTCGCCTCGATGGCCCAGAGATTGTCCTCGCTGGACCAGCGGCAACGGTTGATTCGGTGGCCGTAGCGGATGTACTGATCGATGCCGTTCTCCTCGATCACCTCACCCATGTACTTGAGGATCTCTTCGGCGCTGGCAATCGGCGCGCCCACCCAGGGCTTGAAGCGATAGCCGAACGTGTACAGATCGGAATCCGAACGCACACCCGGGTACTTGTGGGTCTCCCAGGTGCCGCCGAAGGTGTCTTTCATCTCGAGGATGACGTAGCGCTTGCCCGGACACTGCTCCTGCAGGTGATAGGCGGAACCGATACCGGATATGCCGGCACCGACGATGAGCACGTCGACGTGGGTAGCTTCGCCCGATCCCCGTTCTGCACTGACTGCTGGCACGATCAACCTCCGCTGATTTCTTGACCCCTCATGCTATTGGTAAACCATTTACCCGTCAGCAGGTTGTCCGGAACCTGATCTGGATCAAATTTCCGCGTTTTCGCCGTCAGCGCAGGTATGGTTCAGGTCACGAAGTAAGGCTGCCAGGAGACCTCGCGGTGAACGCCTTCCTCGAACTGCAGGTCGTAGCTGCGCACCGTCTCGTCGTCGAGTCTGATGCGGAGTTGCGCGTCCTGAACCTCGCCACAGGTCAGATCTGCGGCAAACCGATACTCCCACGAATACTCGCTCAGAGCCTTGCCGACCAGATTCAGCCGGGCGACCGACGCTCCCACCCGCAGCTCGATGGGCAGCCCGGACAGCTCGATCTCATCGCGCTGGCTGTGCCGGAGCGTCAGGGAGAAGCGTTGCGCCGCTATGGAATCGTGCCGCATCGACTCCCTGCCGAAAGGCATCGGGATCACCGGAAACATGGTGGCCAACAGGGTTGAGCTCGCGAAGCAGCCCATGCGCATTCGGACGGGCGGATCGTCATGAACGTAGCGGACACCTTCGTCGTAGACGTCCGGCCGGTAGTTGCCGCCCGACACGGTGATCTCGGAGACGAAGTTCTTCTCGTAGAACGCGCAGCCCGAGCAGAACAGCAGAACGACGTGGATCGCCGGGGCGACTGGTTTCATGATCGGTGTCCGCAAAGCTACCCGGCCACTGAGCATACTTCGGGCCGCCGGCGCGGGTCATGATCCGGTAGCCGGGCCCGGACGGAGCATTGAGGCACGATGCAAACGCACCGATGAGGGTCGCCTGCCCGGCGTTTGCCCCAAAACAGTGCGCCGCACCGTCGTGCCAACTGCCCGAAACCCGCCAGCCCCGGGGCGACGCGCTCGGATCGACCCTGGCCCGCATCTTGCCTCGTGCCTCCGACAGACGCGGACGTTCACCCGCGCCGACAGGGGATTCCATGGACTGGCTGATCGTGACCGACCTGGACGGCACGCTGCTCGACGACCGTTACCAGATTGCCGGGGCGGGGGCGGCGATCGATACCCTGGCCACCGCCTACCCGGAGGCCCGGATCGCGCTGGCCTCGAGCAAGACGCCGGCGGAGATGATCGAGCTGAGCCGGCGCTGTGGCTGCGACCCGGTACTGATATTCGAGAACGGCAGCGGCATGGCCTGGCGCGGGTCGGCGCTGTGCCGGCGCGGCGACAGCCGCATCGACGACTTCGAGGTGGAATGCTTCGGCACGTCCTACCGGCAGGTGCTGCAGACGCTGCAGACGCTGCGTCGGAAGCAGGGCTACCGGTTCCGCGGCTTCGCCGACATGACGCCCGGCGAGATCTCGTCCCGCACCGGCCTCTGCCCTGAAGAGGCGGAGCAGGCCCGTCAGCGGGTCGGGTCCGAACCCCTCGTCTGGGAGGGCTCGGAAGCAGAGCTCGCCGCGTTCCGCGACGACCTCGACGGCCACGGCCTACGGCTGGTGCGCGGTGGGCGTTTCCTTCACGTGGGCTCGCACATGAACAAGGGACGGGCCGTCGCCAGGCTCTGGCGGGAACTGCGATTCGAGTTCGGCATTCACGCCGTGACGGTGGCCTGCGGCGACGCCCCCAACGACCTGGAAATGATGGAGTGGGCCGACCACGCCATCGTGTTCCCGGCGCCGGAAGGCGGCTACCTCGAGCCGGACAACCCGAATATCCGCCTGGCCCCGGTGGCAGGGCCGTCGGCCTGGCTCGACGCGCTGACCGGACTGCTCGGCAACTACCACCGGGACACGGGTCAGGGAGCAATGGCGACATGAGTGATTTCTTTCAGAACGGCATCATCACCACGCTGCATAACCTCAGCGACCGCCCCGTGGCGGCGCTGGAAGCGGAGCTCGACGGCTTCTCCAGCCAGCGGCCGATGGCGCTGGTGCTGCCGTGCCTCTACTCGGAGCTCGAACAGCCGGCGCTCGCGAACATCGTCGCCGAGCTCTCCCGGGCCAGCTATCTCAGCGACGTGATCATCGGTCTCGACCAGGCTTCCGAGACCGAGTACCACCATGCTCTGGAGTACTTCTCCGCGCTCCCCCAGCGCCATCACGTGATCTGGAACGACGGGCCGCGCATGGGCGGGG
>JBFISC010000086.1:0-13806 GCA_041608775.1 Pseudomonadales bacterium
CCGCGCTCGGCGAGGCGCGGTCACGCAGAAACAGCTCGGCACCGGCGTTGAACTCCGCCGGCTCCCGGACGTCGCTGGTTTCGAGATCGCCGTTGTCGTCCACCGGAACCGGTCGCTTCACGTAGGCGACGGCGAAGTCGAGCACCACGGGATCAGGGTCCTGGCCGCCGCCGAGAATGCTGGCATCGCCGGAGCTGCCGCCGCCACACGCGGCAAGCAGGGCACTGAGTGCCACCACCATCGCCGCCCGGCGTGCTGCGGAGGGAAATGCTTTCACTGACCCGACCACCACCGACCCATCCGTGGACCGCCCATCGAAGTTGACCCGCATTCTTCCACAGCACCTGAGCATCGGACGTGACCCCAATCACAGCGTCACCAGGCTTCGTCGCACTGTGCGTCCGGTCACGGTTCGCGGCTGTGCTTTAGCGGAAGCTTTCTCAACCTGAACACAACCGCGGCAGGGAAGGCTCACACCGCTATGGCGCCGCAGGCGCTGTGTGGCCGCGGCACTGGCAGCAACGCGTCAGGACGTCCACGCAAAGAACCGCCACGGACGCCATTCGGATAGGAGCGAGCAATGAATCTGAGACGATTTCGCGTGCGGTCCGGCGCAGCGTCCGCGCTGCTGAGCGCCGGCATGCTGCTGAGTGGCGCGGCGGCCGCGGACAGCGTCGACCAGGCAAAGCGGATTCACGACCGCATTGCCGGCGTGCCGCCGGACGCCGTGACGCTGGCCCAGATGGCCGACGAGATCGAACTGAACAACGACCCGCTCGCAGCCGCCCTCATCGCCACCGACGCGCCCGAGTTCTACAGCGTCACCCTGAAGAACTTCGCCGCGCCCTGGACCAACCGCGACCGCAGCGTGTTCGTTCCGCTGAACGACTACACCGCCACGGTGATCGGCATCGTTCGTGACGAGGTCGATTTCCGCGAGATCCTGCACGGCGACATACTCTACGTCGGCGGCAGCGGCGTACCGCCCTACTCCGTGAGCAACAACGATCACTACGAGAGCCTGGAGAACCAGGGCGCCAACCTGCGCGACGTGCTGCAGCGGACCACCCAGTCGTCGCTGACCGGCGTTCCGTCGAACGCCACCGCCGGAGTGATGACCACCCGCGCCGCCGCGAAGGCATTCTTCATCGACGGCACCAACCGGGCGATGTTCCGCTTCACCATGCTCAACCACCTGTGCAACGACATGGAGCAGGTGCTCGACATCACCCGGCCGCCGGACCGCATCCGCCAGGACGTCTCACGCAGCCCGGGCGGCGACAGCCGGGTATTTCTGAACAACTGCATCGGCTGCCACTCCGGCATGGACCCCATGGCCCAGGCGTTTGCCTACTACGACTACGAGTACGACGTGATGAGCGATCCGGAGGGCGAGTTCGGCGCGATCAGCTACAACGCCGTAGGCGAGGTGGATCCCGACACGGGCACCCGGGTGGAATCCAAGTACTTCAACAACGCCCTCAACTTCGAGCACGGATTCCAGACCCCGGACGACGCCTGGGACAACTACTGGCGTGCCGGTCAGAACGTTCTGCTCGGCTGGGATGACACGCTGCCCGGTTCCGGCAGCGGCGCCAAGAGCATGGGTCAGGAGCTCGCCCACAGCAATGCCTTCGCCCAGTGCCAGGTCAAGAAAGTGTTCCGCAACGTCTGCCTGCGCGACGCGGAACACTCTGCCGATCGCGCTCAGATCGACCTGATGGTGTCGTCGCTCCAGAGCAACGGCTACAACCTGAAGCAGACGTTCGCGGAATCCGCCGTCTACTGCATGGGCAACTGAGGAAGGAGACGGACCAATGATGACTAGCAGTTTCCTTCGTCCGTATGGCCGTGCGCTGCTCGCCGGCCTGGTGCTGGCCACCGTCTACGGCTGCGGCGGTGGCAGCGGTGCCGCCACCGTATCCAACCCGCTGACCACCCCGCCGGAGGTCAGCAACTACAGCGGGCCGCCGCCGGCTACCGCCGACGTGCAGAGCTTCAAGCTCAACGTCTGGGACAACCTGGTGCCGAACAACCGCTGCGGTTCCTGTCACAACGGCAACCAGACCCCGCGGTTCGTGCGCTCCGACGACGTCAACCTCGCCTACGAGGCGGCCAACACCGTGGTCGACCTGACCGATCCCGCCATGTCGATAATGGTTAGCAAGGTCCGCGGCGGCCACAACTGCTGGCTGGCCAGCGACGACGCCTGCGGCGACATCATTCAGTCCTACCTCGAGAACTGGGCCGGCGATACGCTCGGCGGCGTCGCCAAGGAAATCCAGCTGATCGCGCCGCCGCAGCGGCCGCCGGGCTCGAGCAAGAACTTCCCGGACGATCCTTCCGAGTTCGCCAGCACGGTGTACCCGCTGCTTACCAACTTCTGCGCCAACTGCCACACCGACAGTGCCGCGGTGCCCCAATCACCCTACTTCGCCAGCGCCGACCTGGACACGGCCTACGAGGCAGCCCAGTCGAAGATGGACCTGGACAATCCGGCGAACTCACGCTTCGTGGTTCGCCTGGGTCAGGAGTTCCACAACTGCTGGAGCGGCAGCTGTAGCAGCGATGCGACGGACATGCAGGACGCCATTCAGGCGCTGTCGGATGCCACTCCGGTCACCGAGGTGGATCCGGATCTGGTGACCTCGATGGCCCTCGGCCTGCCCGACGGCATCGTCTCGTCCGCCGGCGGGCGTCACGAGACCAACGTGATTGCTCTTTACGAGTTCAAGACCGGTTCCGGCACCCAGGCCTACGATACCAGCGGCGTCGAGCCGGCCCTGAACCTGACGCTGTCGGGCGAGTACCAGTGGGTGGGCGGCTGGGGGGTGGCCTTCACCGCCGGCAAGGCCCAGGGATCGACCACTGCCAGCACCAAGCTCCACGATCTGATCACCGCCACCGGCGAGTTCAGCGTCGAGGCGTGGGTCGCTCCGGCGAACGTCACCCAGGACGGTCCCGCCCGCATCGTCACCTACAGCGGGGGCTCGACCTCGCGCAACTTCATGCTGGGACAGACCCTGTACCAGTACGACGCGCTGCTGCGCACCGATGCCACCGACCAGAACGGTGAGCCCGCGCTGACCACCAACCCGGACGACGAGGACCTGCAGGCGACCCTGCAGCACGTGGTGATGACCTACGATCCGGTGGAGGGCCGCCGGGTCTACGTCAACGGCCGATTCACGGACGATCTCGACGTGGTGCCGCCGGACCTGCTGAGCGAGTGGGACAACACCTTCGCCTTTGCGGTGGGCAGCGAAGTCGACAACCAGAACCGCTGGGCGGGCACCGTGCGCCTGCTCGCCATCCACAACCGGGTTCTGACCGACGAGCAGATCCTGCAGAACTTCGAGGTCGGCGTCGGCGAGAAGTACTACCTGCTGTTCAACGTCAGCGAGCACGTCGGCATCGACGACGCCTATGTGGTGTTCGAGGTCAGTCAGTTCGACTCCTACAGCTATCTGTTCGACGAGCCCTTCTTCGCGATTCTGGACAGCACGGCGAGCCCCGGCAGCATCCCGATGGCCGGCATGCGCATCGGCCTGAACGGGCGCGAGCTGGCCGTCGGCCAGGCGTTCCGTACCCTGGACGTGACCGTCACCGATGCCGAGTACGATGTCGCCGGCTTCCAGGTGGTGTCGACGCTCGGCACCGTGATCCCGCTGGAGAAGGGTCCGGACGAGGACGAGTTCTTTCTCACCTTCGAGCGTCTCGGCTCGGCCACCAACGTGGTGGTGGAAGCGACCCCGGTCCCGCCGCCGCCGCCGGCCGACGTGCCGCCTGCAGAGCGCACGCCGCCCCACGGCATTCGCGATTTCGCCGAGATCAACGCGACCCTGTCGCGCATGACCGGCGTGCCGGTGAGCAATTCCCAGGTCGCCGGCACCTACGATCTGGTCCATCAGGCCATGCCGGTGCAGCCGGGGATCGCCGGGTTCATCTCGTCCCAGCAGATGGGCATCACCCAGCTCGCCATCAAGTACTGCAGCGTGCTGGTCGACGATACCGGCCTGCGGGCGAGCTTCTGGCCCGGGTTCACCGACTGGAGCGCTTCGCCGGCGGCCGCCTTCGGCGGCGACCGCAGCACCGTGATCGATCCTATCGTCGACAACTTCGTCGGGCGCGGCATCGCCACCCAGCCTCAAGAAGCAGCGGTGGAAACCGAGATCGACGACCTGATCACGCGGCTGACCGGTGGCTCCAGCAGCACCGAAGACATCATGAAGGCGAGCTGTGCTGCCGCCCTCGGCAGCGCCGCGATGCTGGTTCAGTAGCGGTTCCACAGCGCACAACCATCTGGAGACAGTCCCATGCGGAGAAGAGCAAAGCGCAACTACGACGATCCGATCCGGCATCCGGACCACGCTCGTCCGCGAACCCGGCGCGACTTTCTCGCTCAGGGCTTCATCCTGGGCGGCGCGTCGGTGCTCGGCGGGGTCAGCCTGTCGCTGGGGCCGGGCAAGGCCCGGGCCGCGCTGTCGCCGGAGCTGGCGCCGCTGGTGGCCCAGTGCGGCATCGCCACCCAGGGTGCCGGCAAGATCCCCTTCATCTGCTTCGACCTGGCCGGCGGTTCGAGCCAGGCGGGCTCCAACGTGCTGGTGGGACAGCGCGGCGGTCAGCTCGACTTCCTGACCACGGCCGGCTACGAGCGTCAGGGCCTGCCGGGGGACATGATCCCGCCGATTCTGAACCCGGCGACCAACACCAACGACTTCATCGACACCACGCTGGACCTGGCGTTTCACAGCGACAGCGCGTTCCTGCGCGGCATGATGACCAAGGTCAGCCCCGCTACGGCTGCCAACATCAGCGGCGCGGTGATTCCGGCCAGGTCGGAGAACGACACCGGCAATAACCCGCACAACCCGATGTACGGCATCGCCCGGGCGGGCGCCGACGGCTCGCTGCTGACCCTGATCGGTTCCGAGAACTCGGACTCGGGCGGCAATTCCATGGCGCCGGCGGCCCTCATCGACCTGACCATCCGCCCGACCAAGGTGGACCGCCCCAGCGACGTCACCGGCCTGGTCGACGTGGGAGATCTGGTCAGCGTGCTGAGCCAGCAGGACGCCGTCGCGGTGATGGAGTCCATCTACCGCATCAGCGCCCAGAAGATGGACGACATGAACACCGGACAGACCATCACCACGGACATGGTGGTGCGCGATCTGGTCAAGTGCGGCTATTTGAAGAGCGCCGATCTCGCCGACCGGTTCGGCAATCCCTCCACGCTGGATCCGGCCGGCGATCCGGAGATCGTCGGCCCGGCCGGAATCTTCAGCGACGTGGAGTTCAACAACAGCGGCCGGGACTCCAACGAGTTCCGCAAGACCGCGTCGGTGATGAAGATGGTGATCAACGGCTTCGCCGGCGCCGGCACCATCGAGATGGGCGGCTACGACTACCACGGCGGCCGCCGCGCCGAGGGCGAGGTGAAGGACTTCCGCGCCGGGCAGTGCATGGGCGCGTGCCTGGAGTACGCGGCGCTTCGCGGGGTGCCGCTGATGATGTACGTGATGTCGGACGGCTCGCTGTCGTCCAACGGCACCATCGACAACACCGTGGACGGCCGCGGCAAGGGCGAGTGGTCGAGCGACAACAGCTCCACCGCCGCCACCTTCTTCCTGGTCTACAACCCCACCCGGCGGCCGACGCTGATCGGGGGAACACCGGAGGAGCAATCCCTGCACCAGCAGATCGGCTACATGCGCCCGGACGGCTCGGTAGAAACCGCGGCCACGCCGGCGGCCGGCAACGTCAACCTGCTGGCGGAGACCGTAATCCTCAACTACATGGCCCTGCACGGCGAGAACGGCAACTTCACCGGCCTGTTCGGGGGCAACCTGGGCAACGCCACGCTGCAGGACAGCATGACCGCGTTCGAGCCCATCGTCTCCGGCACCATCGACTCGCCGACCTGATGAGCTAGGCTTAAGGAAATCAACGCAGCGGCGGTCGCGGCACCGTGACAAGGCCGGCAGCCGCCTATCGTTCCCGGGGCAGAAGGACTTGCCGATCACTGACATGAGCGATCTCTCCGGCCTGCTGGCCTGCACGCGCTGCGAAACCCCCCTCGCCGAGCTGCGCTGCCGCTCCTGCCGGCTGGACTACCCGGTGCATGGCGGTATTCCCTGGTTGTTCGCCGATGCCGACGCCGCCGTGAGCGAGTGGCAGAACCGCTGGCGGCTGGCCGTGGAGCGCCTGCGCGCGGATCTGCAGCGGGTGCGCCAGGCGCTGCAGGGAGAGCACGGTTCGGCGACCCGCCGGCGCCTGGAGGTGCTCGCTGCCGGCTACGAGGCTCAGCAGCGCCACCTGGACGAGGTGCTCGAGCCACTGAAGCTGGCCCGCGGCGGATCGCTGGAAACCCTGCTGGCGCTCCGGACCCGGCTGCCGCCCGGTCAGGGCCTCTTCAGCTACGACGGCAACGTCTATCGGGACTGGAGCTGGGGCGAGCAGGAATGCGCCACGGCGCTGGCCGCCCTCCTGAAGGTGCTCGACGGCCACCGGCCGCAGCGGGCGCTGGTGCTCGGCGCCGGCGCCGGCCGGCTCGCCTACGACCTGCATCAGCAGACCGACGTGAACGTCACCGTGGCCGTGGACCTGAATCCCCTGCTGGCTTACGTGGGTGCCCGGGTCAGCGCGGGCGAGACGCTCACCCTGGTGGAGTTTCCGCTGGCACCGCGAACGCCGGAAGCGGCGGCCATCAGCCGCAGTCTCTCAGCGCCGGCGCCCGCCCGGCCCGGACTCCACTTCATCCTCGCAGACGCGCTGCGGACGCCCTTCGTCGGCAACGGCTTCGACCTGGTGGTGACCCCCTGGCTGCTGGACGTCATCGACGAGCCGGCAGACACGGTTCTGCGCCGGATCAACGCGTTGCTAGGTGAGGACGGGATCTGGTTGAACCAGGGTTCGGTGGCCTTCGACGGGCCGGATCCGGCACAGCGCCTGACCCTGGACGAGCTGCTCGAGACCGCGGGCTCGACCGGGTTTGCCGAGGTCCGGATCGACGAGGCCTGCACGCCCTACCTGCACTGTCCCGACAGCCGCCACGGACGAATGGAATCCATCGTTACGCTGGCTGCCCGCCGCGTTTCCGAAACCGCCGCGCCGCCCAGGCGCCGCAGCCTGCCGGACTGGATTGTCGAAGGCCGCATGCCGGTCCCCGCTCTCCCCGCCTTCCAGACCCAGGCCATGACCACGCGTATGCACGCGTTCCTGATGTCGCTGATCGACGGCAAGCGTTCGCTGAAGGACATGGCGAAGGTACTGGAAGACCAGCGGCTGATGCCGCGGCAGGAGGCGGAGACGGCGCTGCGCGGCTTCCTCGCGAAAATGTACGAGGAAGCCGGCGGCAGCGGACGCCCTTAGCAGAGCGGGCGGTAGCGGGCCACTCAGACGGTCGCAGGAACCGGCAGCCGCTCGTCGCCCATCGCTTCCGGCGTGCCGACAGTGGTGAGTTCCCAGGCGTCCTCACACCGCACCAGTGCGCGAGCAAGCTTGTTGTTCAGGGCGTGCCCCGACTTGTAGCCGTAGAAATCCCCGAGCAGGGGCCGACCCAGCAGATACAGGTCGCCGATCGCATCGAGCAGCTTGTGCTTCACAAACTCGTCCTGATAGCGCAGGCCGTCAGGGTTGAGCACGTCGTAGTCGTCGATCCCTACTGCGTTCTCCAGGCTCGACCCGAGGCAGCGATTGATCGCCTGCGCGTGCTCGAGTTCTTTCACCAGGCCGAAGGAGCGCGCCCGGCTGACTTCTTCCACGTACGACACGGCGTTGAAGTCCAGCGTCGCCTGCTTCGGGTAGCGGTTGTACACCGGGTGATCGGCGACGAAGGTGTAGTGGGCGCGAAAGCCCTCGTAAGGCGAAAGGCTCGCGACCGCATCCCCTTGAGTGACCTTGATCTCGCGCTTGATGCGGATGAATTCCTTGGCGGCCTGCTGCTCCACCACGCCCACCGACTTGATGAGGTAGATGAAAGGCGCAGCGCTGCCGTCCATGATGGGCACTTCTTCGCTGTTCAGCTCCACCACGACATTGTCGATGCCCATGCCCCACAGCGCGGACATGAGATGTTCGACGGTGGCGACCTGGGCCCCGTTCTCCGTCAGGGTCGTGGACAGCGTGGTATCCGTAACGTTGCAGGCGTCCGCCCGCACGCACGTACCCCGACCGCTGCGGCCGAGGATGTCCGTGCGGGTGAACACGATGCCCGTATTCTCCCCGGCAGGGCGCAACGTCATACGGACTTTTTTCCCAGAATGGACGCCGATGCCGATGGCATGAACCGGTCGTCGAATGGTTTTCTGTCTGAACATCCGGGTACTTCTTTTTTTGATTTCAGCTACTTGGGAGCGAACTATACAGACCCTGGAAGTGAAAATGAAGAGAAAATGGAGAGAAAAATGGAGAAATAATCAACATTGGTTCACACTTCCACGACCGCCGTAGGCCCTGCAGAATCAACCGGTTGGCCACGTTTCCGGGCAACCACGTCGGGCAGCACCTGTCCGACCAGATTGTCCGACCATGGTGACCGACCATCCTCTCCAACCTTCTCATCCGAACAGATCAGCGCGCCCTCTGACTGCGACCCGCTCCCGGAGTTCCATGGTCCTGCTGCAGACGGCGGCGACGGCCGCCGGACCTGGTTCGTCTGCGGGCCCGGGCATAGGTAGAATACGGCCCGGACCCCGGCCTGCAGACCGATGAACCGACTACCCGTGCCCCCGAATCGCACCCTGTGCGTCGCGCCGATGATGGCGTGGACGGATCGACACTGCCGCTACCTGCACCGGCTGGCCGCGCCGGACGCGCTGCTGTTCACCGAGATGATCACCACCGGCGCGCTGCTCCACGGCCCTGCCGGGCAGCTGCTGGCGTTCGATGCGAGCGAGCATCCGGTGGCGCTGCAGCTCGGCGGCAGCGACCCGGGTGCGCTCGCGGCAGCGTCGGTCATGGGCGCCGAGGCCGGGTTCGACGAGATCAACCTCAACGTCGGTTGCCCGTCACCCCGGGTCCAGAAGGGCTGTTTCGGCGCCAGCCTGATGCGGGAGCCGGAGCTGGTGGGCCGCTGCATCGCCGCGATGGCGAATGCCGTCTCCGTGCCGGTCACGGTCAAGTGCCGTCTCGGCGTGGACGACGACGACAGCGAAGCGTTCCTCGACCGCTTCGTCTCCAGCGTGGCGGACGCCGGCGGCTGCCGCACCTTCTACGTGCACGCCCGCAAGGCGTACCTGAACGGGCTGTCGCCCGCGGAGAACCGCACCGTTCCGCCGCTGCTGTATCCCCGCGCCTATGCCCTCAAGGCCCGTCACCCGACCCTCGAGATCGTGGTCAACGGTGGCATCCGCGCCGTCGCAGAGCTGCCGCAACACCTGGCCGCCGTGGATGGGGTCATGATAGGGCGGGCCGCCTACCAGAAGCCGCTCCTGCTCGCCGACATGAATGACTTCCTCTTCCGCAGGCCAGGGGCGCCGGAGGCCACCGCCGCGGACGCGGAACGCGCCAGCAGCATCATGGGCCGCTATCGGCAGCACATGGTTCGGGAGCTCGAGGCCGGCTGCCGGCTGGCAGACCTGACCCGGCCCCTGCTCGGACTGTTTGCCGGGCAACCGGGGGCACGCCGGTTCCGACGCACCCTCAGCGACGCCGCGCGGCTCAAGTCGAACGACATCGCGTTGCTCGACGAGGCGCTGGCGGCGCTGGACGCGGCGGCACCCCGGCGTGAACGCGCGGCCTGAGACATCTCCGTGCTGAACAAGCTGCTCAACCGCCTGAAGCTTCCGAACGAGGATACCGACAGCGAAAACCTCCAGGCGCTGGCGGCCGCCGCGCTGCTGCTCGAGGTCGCCTGGGCCGACCACGACATCGCCGAGGACGAGCTGGCACTGATCGAACGTCAGCTCGCGCAGCAGTTCCGGCTGTCTCCCCAGGAGGTCGCGGAGCTGGTCGAGGAGTCCCGGCAGGCTCACGAGGAGAGCGTGGGCCTGTACGGCTACACCCGCACCATCAACGAGCAATGGAGCGAGCCGCAGAAGTTCGAGCTGGTCACCGCGTTGTGGCGACTGGCCCTCGCCGATGCCGGGCTGCACCGCTACGAGGAGCACACCATCCGCAAGATCGCCGAGCTGCTGTACCTGTCGCACAGCCGCTTCATCGAGGCAAAGCTCAAGGCCAGGCAGGAGACCTGAGCCCCGCCGGACGGCCGTCTTGCCCGGGCCAACCGCGCTTGCTAGTTTCGTTCGCCAGATTGCGGCAGCGGGAGACGCCATGGCCAACCGTCCACCGATCGACTACATAGAGCGCACCCGGGAGCAGTACGATGCGATGGGGTACCCGCCGTATCGCTGGGTCTACAGCGACGTGCCGCCGCCGTTCGCCCCGCTCGCCAGACCGATGAGCGAGTCGCGACTCGCACTCATCGCCACGGGCGGCATCTACCGGCTAGGCCAGATCGCCTTTCACTTTCGCGATGATCTGAGCTACCGGGAGATCGACGCCGACACGCCGGTCGACACGCTGCGGGCTACCCATTTCGCCTACGACCTGAGGGATGCCCGCGCCGATCCCAACGTGGTCTTTCCCCTCGACACGCTTCGACGTTGCGTCGCACAGGGCTGGCTCGGCAGCCTGGCGCAGCGCGCCTTCACCTTCATGGGCGGCATCTATTCCAGCAGCAAGGTCCGCAACGTGCTGGCACCGGCACTGGCGGACCGGGTCGAGGAAGAAGGCGCGGACGCGGTACTGCTGGTGCCGGTCTGACCCGTCTGTCATCAGTCCGTGGGACTGATCGCCAGAGAGATCGAGCACCGGGGAATTCCGACCCTGAGCATGTCGAGCGCCCGCTCGATCACGGCCGCGGTGGCGCCGCCCCGGGCGGTGTTCCTCGACTACCCGCTCGGGCATACCGCCGGCCGGGCCAACGACCCCGCGAACCAGCTGCGGATCATGCGCGACACCCTGCAGATCTTCGAATCCATCGACCGGCCCGGCAGCCTGGTCGACCTCGGCTACCAGTGGCAGCCGGACGACGCCTGGAAAGAGCGCGTGATGCGACCGGACCCGGATCGCCCCAACAACCACGACGACGACCGGGTAGCGCGCCACGCGACGCCGCAGTATCAGAGCGAGGAGGATGCCAGGGCGGCCGACCCCGATTGCCCCACCTGCGTGTTCCTCGGTTGACCCGCCCGCAACCGGAGGACGCTGCCCGGTGACCAGACCCCTGCTCCTAAATGCCTTCGCGATGAACTGCATGGCCCATCAGTCTGCCGGCCTGTGGCGCCATCCCCGGGACCGCTCCCACGAGTACCGGTCGCTCGACTACTGGGTCGGCCTCGCGCGAACCCTGGAGTCCGGGCTCTTCGACGGCCTGTTCCTGGCGGATGTGACAGGCGTGTACGACGTCTACCAGGGCTCGCCGGCCGCGGCGATCCGTAGCGGAATGCAGGTCCCGGCGAACGATCCCTTCTGCCTGATCCCCGCCATGGCCACGGTGACCGAGCACCTGTGCTTCGGCGTCACGGGCACCATCCCCTACGAGCCGCCGTACGGATTCGCCAGGCGAATGTCGACCCTCGATCACCTGACCCGGGGGCGGCTGGCCTGGAACATCGTGACGGGCTACCTGGACAGCGCGGCACGCGGCGCCGGTGCCGAGCGACAGACCGGCCACGACCTTCGCTACGACATCGCCGACGACTACATGGACGCGATGTACGGCCTCTGGGAGGCCAGCTGGGAAGACGATGCGGTGCTGCACGACCGGGCCGCCGGGGTCTACGCCGATCCCGGCAAGGTTCACGAGATCCGCCATCACGGACCCTATTTCGACTTCGAGGCCATCCACCTGTGCGAGCCATCGCCTCAGCGCACCCCGGTGCTGTTCCAGGCCGGCAGCTCCCCGCGCGGCCAGGCGTTCGCCGCGCGGCACGCCGAGTGCGTGTTCATCGGCGCATCCTCCATCCGCAGCGCCTGCCGAACGGTCGAGCAGCTCCGCGCGCAGGCGGTGGCGTCCGGGAGACGTGCCGAAGACCTGAAGATCTTCGGGCTGATGTGCGTCGTCGTCGACGACACGGACGCCGCGGCCCGCGAACGGCTGGAGGACTATGCCCGCTACGGGCTGCTGGACGGCGCGCTGGCGCTGATGTCCGGCTGGAGCGGAATCGACCTGTCCCGCTTCGACCTCGACGAGCGCGCCGAGGACGTGTCCAGCGAGGCCCTGCAGTCCGCCCTGAAGGGCCTGGGAAGCCGAACGGTGCGGGACTGGGCCGAGTTCCTCACGGTGGGCGGTGCCGCGCCGGTGGTGGCCGGGTCCCCGGTAAGCGTCGTGGACGAGCTATGCCGCTGGGCGGACGAGACCGGCATCGACGGGTTCAACCTGGCCTACACCGTGATGCCCGAATGCTTCGAGGATTTCGTCGATCGCGTGGTTCCGGAGATGCAGGCGCGGGGCGTGTATCGAACCGCCTACCAGGCCGGCACCATGCGCCACAAGCTGTTCGGCCGGGGCGCGCGGCTGACCGCCCCGCACCCGGCGGCCCTTCGCCGGGCCAGCGGGACTCAGAGCGAAGCGTGACGCCTCAACGGTAGCGGCGCGCAGTCCGCCTCGAGGGCCTCCACCAGATCATGGAAGGCCGCCCGATTGGTTTCGTTCATGTCCATGAGGATGCGGTGCGCTTCCAGCACCCGCGTGCGAACCTCCTCTTCGGAGGCGGCGCAGCACGACAGCTCCTCGAGCTGTTCCTGATGCTCCAGCGGTTGCTCCACCACGTTGAACACGTCGTCGAGGCCCATCGTCATCAGAATGCGGGTCACGTCGGCACGCGTGGAAACCAGCGTCGGCCGGTAGCCGAACTGCTTGCCAGCACGAATCGACAGCTTCGCGAGCAGGCCGAGCGAGGTGCTGTCGATACTCTCGGTATCAGCCAGATCCACCAGCACCGAGCGGAACCCGGCGTCATCGAACATCCGATCCAGGAAAGCATCCACCGCAGTGCACAGGGTCAGACGGACATCGCCCTGGAACAGCAGCACGTATACACCCTGGTGATCACCAACCAGAATACGACCGCGCAAGATCAGGTCTCCCGTTGTACGACCAGACAGGTCATGTCGTCGGGTCTGTTGCCGACGTTCAGATCCATGTCCAGCAAACTCCACATCTCCTCGACGCTGCCGCCTTCGTTGGCGGCCCGCAGCAGGCGCTGCTCCTTTCCGTCGAGATCTCCGGCGCCCATGACGTCCAGAACCCCGTCGGAAAAGATCACCAGGCGATCTCCGGCATCCATCCGGATCGCCTCGGCGACGTAGCTGACCTCGTCGAACAAGCCCACAGGCTTTCCCTTTTGCTCGACGAACTCGCTCACGCCGCCCCGGTTGAGTATGGCAGGCGGATAGTGCCCGCCGTTAACCAGGCGAATCTCACCGTTCTCTAACGATCCCACGCCGAGCAGCAGCGCGACGTGTTTGTCCATATTCTGCTCCAGCAGTTCCCTGTTGATCCACTGGAGGATTTCACCGGGCTCATTGAGCATGCTCGGCCGATACTCGCGCCGCAACCGCCGGGAGAAGTTCTTCAGCAGCACGGTCACGAAAGCCGACGAGGCACCGTGCCCGGAAACGTCGGCGACGTAGAACGCGAAGTACCTGTCCGAGATCCGGAAGTAATCGACGAAATCGCCGGAGAGGATCAGCGACGGCAGGATGTGATGGCGCAGCCGGAAGCCGTCGATGGCCATGGGGTTGGGCGGCAGCATGCCGAGCTGGATGTAGCGACCGGCCCGCTGATCACGTTCGAGC
>JBFISC010000087.1:0-13601 GCA_041608775.1 Pseudomonadales bacterium
CATCCTCATCCTGTTTTCCGTCGGCAGCCTGATCGGCATCTGGATGCTCTCCGGCACGGTGCCCAGCATGATCTACTACGGCCTGCTGCTGCTGGATCCCGCGGTGTTCTTTCCCGCCACCTGCCTGCTCTGCGCGGTGGTGGCGCTCTCCATCGGCAGCTCGTGGACCGTGGCCAGCACCCTGGGCGTGGCTCTGATCGGCGTGGCCGGCGCCCTCGGGCTGTCCGTGGAGATCACCGCGGGCGCCGTGATCTCGGGCGCCTACTTCGGCGACAAGATGTCGCCCCTGTCCGACACCACGAACCTCGCGCCGGCGGTCACGGGAATCGACATCTTCACGCACATCCGGCACATGGTCTGGACCACCGCGCCAAGCTTCGTGCTGGCACTGATCGCGTTCGCCGTGATCGGCTGGACCCGGCCCACGGACGCGGCGCTACAGGGACTCGAGGACACCCTGGTGCTGCTGCAGACGAACTTCGACATCGGCCCGACGATGCTGCTCCCCGTGCTCCTGGTAGTGGTGCTGGCAGCCCGCAAGGTGCCGGCTCTCGCATCCATTCTCGCCGGCGTCGGCGCCGGCGTGATCATGGCGCTGCTGTTTCAGCGCGACGTGATCCTGGCGTTTGCGGCATCACCCGGCACGAGCACGACCACGGAACTTTTCAAAGGGGTGTGGAAGGTGCTGTTCGACGGCTACACCGCGAGCACCGGCGGTGAGAATCTGGACGCGCTGCTCTCCAGAGGCGGCATGAGCTCCATGCTCAACACCGTGTGGCTGATCATCTCGGCCATGTGCTTCGGATCGGCCATGGAGAAGGCCGGCGTGCTGCAGCGGCTGGTGCAGGGGCTGGTGACGTTTGCCAGGGGCATCGGCGCGCTCATCGCCACCACCGCCGCCACCTGTTTCGGGGTCAACGCCCTGGCCGCCGACCAGTACATGTCCATCGTCATCACCGGACGCATGTTCCGTGACGAGTACAAGGCCCGCGGGCTGCACCCGAAGAACCTGTCCCGGGTGCTGGAGGACTCCGGCACCATCACCTCGCCGCTGGTGCCGTGGAACACCTGCGGCGCCTACATGGCTGCCGCGCTGGGCGTGCCTACGCTCGCCTACCTGCCGTTCTGCTTCTTCAATCTGGTGAACCCGCTGATCTCCGTGGCCTATGGCTTCACCGGCTTCAAGATCGAGCCGGCCGACGACGACGCCTGGGCGGCGACGGAACGCGAGCCGGCCACGTCCTGATCCTGTCGTTCAGACCTCGGTCTGCGGCGGGTGGATGATGGTCCAGCGCAGTATGTCACCGGCACGGACCAGCCCCACCACGCGACCACCCCGCACGACGGCGACGGGCGCGTCGCCGACCGCACTCAGACGGCGCAGCGCCGTGCTGGCCATCTCGTCAGCGTCCAGGGTCTGGCTCGAATCCAGCGCGACGGCCAGGTCACGCACCCGGCGGCTGCCGCGCTCGGCGAGCGGCACCGCGGCGACGTCGGCGAACGACACGGTGCCGACGACCCGATCGTCCTCGAGCACGGGCCAGAGCTGCTGGCTGCTGCGCAGCAGGTAGTCCTCGACGAAGCTGTCCACCGTCGTTGCCGCGGGGACGGTCTCGAAGCGGGTACGCATGACGTCGTCCACCCGGATCGAGCACAGGCTGCGCTCCGTGACCATCTGGGTGTAGCTGGAACGGGCGATGTGGGTGAGAAACCAGCCGATCAGAATCATCCAGAGTCCACCCAGGTTCTTCGCCACGAGGATGTTGAAGAAGCCGAGCGCGATGATCATCCAGCCGACCCCACGGCCCGCATTGGAGGCAATCCTGGTGGCCCGCACGGCGTCGCCCGTGAACCACCAGATCAGCGCGCGGAACACCCGCCCGCCGTCCAGCGGAAAGCCCGGCACCAGGTTGAAGATCGCCAGCATCACGTTCACCGACCCGAGCCAGATGCAGGCCGTCACGGCCGGCGACAGCGATGCCATGGCCGCCTCGGGATCGCTGGTGAGGCGCTCTACCAGGACCGGCCCCATCGCCACGCTCGCCACGACCGTGAACATCACCCCGAGCACCAGGCTCATGAGCGGCCCGACCACGGCGATGGCGAACTCCTCCTTTGGCGTGCGCGCCTCCGCCTCGATTTCCGCCATGCCGCCGAACAGGAACAGGGTGATGCGTGGCACCCGGATCCCGAAGCGCCGTGCCATCAAGGAATGGGACAGCTCGTGGGCCAGCAGCGAAGCGAAGAAGATCACTCCCGCCAGGAGCGCCGTCAGCCAGCTCGTGGCCGGCGACCAGTCCGGGTGCCACTGGGGAAACAGCCCGCCACCGAGGCTGTAGACGATCAGCCCGAAGATGATCAGCACGCTCCAGTCCATGCGGATCTCGATGTCGAACAGGCTGAACAGGCGCAGTCCGGACCGCTCACCGCCCATCTTCAGATCAGTCATGCAAACCTCGTATCCCTGTCCTCACTCGGTTCAGCCGGTCGCAACGACGCTCGCGCTGGTACCGGTCAATCGTTCATGCGGAGCGCTTCGCGCAGCCCGACCAGGATCAGCTCCGGAACCACGGCATCGAACAGCTTCTCCTGATCGAACAGATGGGAAAAGCCACCGGTGCCGATCAGCAGCGGCGGCTCGTCCGGAAACGCTTCCGCCGTCATCCGCGCGGTCAGTTCTCTGACCATGCCCACGTTGCTCCAGTACAGGCCGTTCTGGATGCTTTCCACCGTGCTTCGGCCAATGGCCCCGGTCACCGCGATGATCTCCACCGACGGCAGCTTCGCCGTCTTCTCCACCAGCGCCTCGAGGGCCAGCCGGACCCCGGGGAGGATGTTGCCGCCCAGGAACTCCCCGCCGCTGGAGATGGCAGTGAGCGTCGTGGCGGTGCCGAAGTCGACGACGATGAGATTCCGGCCCGGAAAAAGCTTCAGTGCACCCACGGCGTCGGCGATCCGGTCCGCGCCTACCTCTTTGGGGTCTTTGTAGCGGATCTTCAACCCGGTCCTGACCCCGGGTCGCAGCACCATGGGATCCTGACCGAAGTACTTCTGGCAGCAGGATCGCAGCGAGTAGATCATGTCAGGAACCACCGAGCTCAACGCGATGCGGTCGATCCGCTTCGGATCGACGCCGTTCTCACGGAGTGCCGCCAGCAGAAACACGCCGAGCTCATCCGACGACGCCCGCGCCGAGCTGGTGCGCCGGAACTGACAGACCAGCTGCCCGCGCTCCGTCAGGTCGGCGTAGACACCGCAGTAGAGCTGGCTGTTGCCCACGTCCAGACACAGGATCATCAGCCCCTCCTAGGGTCCCGCCGCCGCAGAGCTCGGGACGTTGTCGATCAGCCGCACCGCGCGGCCCGGGCCGCGCACCGTCACCGCGCCGAAGCGGCGATCTCCGCGGGTTTCCACGTAGTCTACCTCGAACCCCGCCCGGTCGAGGCTGCGGCGCACTTCGGCGTCGCTGAGCGGCGCCCGCAGAAGGCAGTGAAATCGCGGGGCCCGGTGACGTCCTTCCCCATCCAGCAGCTTGTTGCGCGAGCTCAAGGCCAGACCATCGGGCTCACGCACGGTGGCACAAGGCACGATCTCGGTGTCCAGGAAGAAAGCCTGCGCCATGTCCCGGACCAGTTGGAACTGCTGGAAGTCCTTCTCGCCGAAATAGGCCCGGTTGGCGCGGACCAGATTCAACAGCTTCATGACCACGGTGAGCACGCCGGTGAAGTGTCCGGGCCGATGCGCGCCGCACAGCTCGCGGCTGAACTGCGTCTCCTCGACCCGATAGCGGTAGCCATCGGGATAGAGCTGCCGGAAGTCGGGGGTGATCACCGAGTCCACGCCCAGCTTCCGGGCAATGGCCAGATCGGCTTCCAGCGTATGCGGGTAGCTGTCCAGATCGTCCGGGTTGTCGAACTGGGTGGGGTTCACGTAGATGGTCAGCACCGTGTGATCGCACTCATGGACGCTGCGGGCCAGGAGCGCTTCATGGCCGCGGTGCAACGCGCCCATGGTCGGAACCAGGCCCACCGAGCCGCGAATGCCGGCACGCGCAAGACGCCAGTCCCCGAGGTCAGCGAATACCTTCATGCGTAGGATTCCTCCCGGCTCGGAAACGCACCGTCCTGGACGTCGGCGTGAAAACGGTTCACGGCGTCCCGGATGGTGCCGAAGCCGTCGGCGTAGTGACGCAGGAACCTGGGTTTGAACTGCGGGTTGGTGCCCAGCAGATCCTGCAGCACCAGCACCTGGCCGTCGGTGCCGGGACCGGCACCGATACCGATGGTTGGTATGCTGACGCTGCGGCTGACGCACCCTGCCAGCGGCGCCGGCACGCACTCCAGCACCAGCGCACAGCAGCCGGCATCAGCGAGCCGGCGGGCGGATTCCAGCAGCGCCTGTCCCGCCGCCGCGCCGCGGCCCTGGACCCGGTGACCGCCGAAACCGTGAACGGACTGGGGAGTCAGGCCGAGGTGGCCCATCACCGGCACGCCGGACTCGACGATGTGAGCGATGAGCTCGAGCTGCCCTGCTTCGCCCTCGATCTTCACCGCATTGGCGCCGGCCTGCATGAGCGCCTGCACGCCGTCCATGGCTGGACCCAGGCCCTTGCGCACCGACAGGAACGGCATGTCGCCGACGATGAATTTGTCCGGCGCGCCGCGGGCCACCGCGCGGGTGTGCAGCGCCATCAGCGCCACGTCGGCGTGAACGGTGGAATCGAAGCCGTGCATCACCATGGCCAGGCTGTCGCCCACCAGCAGGCAATCCACGTTGCTCCGGTTCAACAGCTGGGCCGACCAGAAGTCGTAGCAGGTGACCATGGACAGCTTCCGGTCACCGCCTTTCATGGCCTTCAGATCGAGAACGTTGAGGGGCTTTCCCATGGGATCCTCCATGGGCAAGCGAACCTGAGGAGGGCGATCAGCGTCCGTCGCGTACCGGGTACCTGTCCACCTTCCGGGATCAAGTCCACCTGCCTGTCAGTGCGGACGGAGCCGTGCAGAATTCGGCTCCGCCCGTCGTCTCACTCAGGCTGCCGAGGCAGCCGACCTGCGGTCTGCCTCACGAGGATGGCAGCCGCAGGCGAACGCTACGCGACCGCGTGCGTGTTGTCCACGTCGGGGCAGCGCGCCCGGCTCGCAGCAACGCGGTTCAATCCCGGCAGGCCTGCTCGATCTTGCGCCGCCGCTCATCGGGGTCGTCGAGAATGGCGAAGAAGTCCTCGACGTAATTGCGCACCTCGGCCCGGTTGCGGTCATCGAGGGGCGTCTCCGTGGCGATGATCTGCAGCATGGCGGGGCGAACCGCGCGGAAGCGATCCATGGCCTTGCTCATCACCGCGGGGTCGCGGCAGAAGCCCCGATACAGACGCTGACGCACGCTGTGCAGCGGCAGCCGGTAGTCCACCACCGCGTACGGCGGGTTGACGATACCGGTGATGTCGAAATCATAGGGAATCGGCGCGTAGCGCCCGTCGGGCGTTGCCATGAGCACCACGTTGTGACAGCAATCGTCGTCCGGAAGTCCGGCGATGAAGGAAAAATCGGTGTTGCCGATCAGGAACTGGAACAGCGCCATCACCGCGGTGTGATCGGGCTCCAGCTGGCCCGGATCGATCCCGCCACCGGCGGGCTCGAAGACCTCTAGACCGAGGCGGCGCGCTGCCCGATCCTTGTCCTCGATGAAGAAGCCGAAGCGCTCCGTCGGCCGGGTCTCCCGCTCGCTGCTGACATAGGTCATCCGCAGCGGCCGCACCCGGAAGCTCACCTCCGTGAGCGCGTTCAGAAGCCGGTACGCCAGGTACTCCCGATACACGTAGCGCAGATGACGCGGCGAGCGCCGACAGTGGGTAACCAGCTTGAGCTTGTCCTGACCGTCCAGCTCGGTTCCATCCAGGTCCGACTTGCGGAAGTTCAGCCGCAGTGGCGGAAACGTGCACACTTCCTTGTCACGCCGCGACCGGCCGCGTGGACGGACCTGGACGTCGAACACCTGCTCCGCGCCGCCCGCGCCCAGCAGCGCTATCTGACCTGGACGGTAGTCCGGATCGTCCGAACGGTCCTGGCTCAGCGCCCGCAGCGGCGCGGTCAGGCGGACGGACAGCGGCTCGAGGGATTCGAACAGCGGATCCGGCGCGGCGGCAACCGCCGTCAGCGGCGCCAGCAGGATCGCTGCGAGGCCCGCCCGCTGGGCGTACCGGCGGCTCACGACACCGGCTCCTGCAGCCAGTCCGCGAGCAGCCGGGCAACCCGCGGATGGATGAGGTAGCCCACCGCGTTGTGCGGATTGGAACGGCCGTAGCGAATGGCCAGATTGTAGATCCGGTAGTCGCGCAGGAGACTCAGCTGATGCTGCTTGAGAAGTCCAGCGAAGTCGTCGGCCACGGTCTTGTCGTGACAGACGTAATCGTCTTCCGCCGCCACGTTGTACCAGTTGATGATCCGGTTCGGATACCGGCCCTCGTCCAGCTCCCCGGCGCCGCGCAGTCGCTGCCTGACGTAGTCGCTGGCCAGCGGGGAGCCCAGGGTGATCCAGACGCGAACACGTCGCGGTGGCGACGTCGGCGCGCGACCCGCTTCGTGGCTGAGCCGCCAGAGCGCGTCGTAGCTCACCACGCTACCGAGCCCGTGACTGATCAGCATGACGTTGTCGTCGTCGTCCAGGGCCGCGGCGAGCGGTTCTAGAAGCCTGGCTTCGAGCTGCTCCCGCAGGCCTCCAGCGTCGCTCAGATAAGCCGCCAGAGCCGGCATGCGACGCGCCAGCAACGAAGGCGTCAACCCCAACGCGGCGAGCGGCGCGACCATGTCCGCAACCAGCTCGCCGAGCGCGCTCTTGCCTGGAACCGCCTCGTAGTGCACCCGGCGGAACTTCTTCTTGGCGGAAAGACGCGCCAGCCGTTCGAGGTCGTGCCGGCGATCTTCCAGGTCCAGCGCCTCGTCGGCCACCGCACCCGCCTCCACGCACAGCGGGTTGACCAGATCGCCGTAGTAGACGAACCGGACGTTCACGCCAGCCAGCAGACTCCGCCCACCCTGCTCGGCGTGGTCGCGATCCAGGCCGGCCAGCAGCGCTTCGCGCCAGAGCGCTTCCAGCGCCTCGCGCTCGGGCTTGTGGCTGCCGCCGTGAATCAGGATCAGCGTGCGGGCCCGGTGAACCGGCTCAGCGTTCGGCTGCATAGACACTCAGTCGTCCTCGCTTGCCCCGGCCCTCGTCGGCCAGTATCAGATCGCCGTCAGGCGTCATCGCGATGCCTTCCATCTGCGGGTGGCCGCGATCCCGGGGCATGGAGAAGACCCGGATCACCTCGCCCGCCCCATCGACTTCCAGCAGCGCACGCTGCCGTGCCGCCGCAATCACGAAGTTACCGTTGCCGGTAGACACCGTCAGCGCCGACGGGTGCAACGCCGGGCCTTCGGCCGAAGCCGGTGGCCACACCGCCAGCACGTCGTGCTCCGGCGCGGCCGCACGCCGGCTCGGGGACCAGGCGAGCAGCGCGACGCGACCGCGCAGCGCCGCCTGGTGGGGCGTCTTGCACAACATCATGAGGCTTTCACGCCGGGTATCGTACTCGAGCCCCTCGATCTCGCAGCGTCGGCCGAACCCGGTCGCGAACAGCCGGTAATCGACGTGGGCGTCATCGTCCCCCTCCTCAGCCTCGAGCAGCTCGCCGTCACTGGTCACCAGGTAGAGCGTCCGCCCGACCCAGGCAATGCCTTCGTAGTCGCCGGGTCGGGGCGGATCGCCCAGGGCGAACCGTTTCAGCGTGCGCCCACTGCGGTAGTCCAGCTCCGTCACCACCGCGACCTCGTCGGCGTGAGCGAAGAGCCGACCGTCCCGATCCAGCGCGAGCCCCGAGATCTCCCGCAGATCCTTCGGCAACGCCCACTGGGTAAGCCCCTCCAACGGGTAGCGGAAGCCGCCGATCTCGAACGACGCGTCGGTTTCGGCGCAGCCCCACAGCGCCATCACCAGCAGCAGCCAGCCGAGCTTCGGGCGCCGGCCGCAGCCGCGGCTCGCCAACGCTAGAGCTCCTCGTCCTCGTTGTCGCGGCTGGTAAGGAACGCGAAGAACGGGCCGTTGAGCCGAGCCCCGTAGTCCAGCCACCAGAGCGCCAGGGTCCCGTAGACAAACCCTACCGAGATGACCAGGGCGATGCTGATGGCGGAGATGCCGGCACCCAGACCGATCGCGATGGCGCAGAAGATGTAGAGGGTGTGGGCCGACTCGCTGAGCGTGAAGCGAAACCGCACGGCGGCAACGATTCCCGCCAGGCTGAACGCCAAAGCGATGCTGTTCTGCACGACGATGGCAATCCCGGCGACGATGATGGGCAGAATGATCATGGTCTGCGCGAACGATCGATCCACCCGCTTGTCCGGCGTGGTGATGAAATACATCCACGACACCGGCGCCATCAGCGCAACCGCACAGACGATCGCCAGCGCCAGGCGCCCGGCGTAGACGTCACCGCCGGCGCTGCTGCCGCCGGAGGTGATGATCTCGAACTCGGTGGCGCCTTCGCTCAGCAGCTCTTCCAGACCGCCGACCGGCAAGTACCGCTTGATGCCCGGAACGTAACTGATCATCAGCGTGTACAGGCCCAGGCAGGCCGCGTAATAGGCCGAGATCACGAACAGCGGCGCGGAGACGCGAACCGATTTGCGCAAGCTCCCTCCCTCCGGGACGCAATCCTACCCTTATACCGAACCGCCCTGCCGATGGCGAGACGAACGTGGTTGCGGCCCGGCAAGTGTCCCCGCCCCGACAACTGGGTTAGGCTGTCGCGCTCGTGATCGTGGAGGGGCCGATGCAGACGTCCGATCGCAGGACCGCGGCGCTGGCGCTGATCGTGCTGGCCACCGGCATGCTCACCGCGCTGGTCGGGTGCGGCGGCGGCCCCGGGGAGCCGGAAGACACGACGGCGCCCTCGCCCGCCGACCTGATCATCGACCACGCGAGGATCTACACGCTGGCGTGGGGACAGCCCGCGCCCGACGGCACCCCGGCAGCCGATGCGCCGCGTTCCACCGACGGCTGGTATCCCGACGCCGAAGCGCTGGCCGTGCGTGATGGCCGGATCGTGTTCGTCGGCTCCTCCGCGGACGTCAAGGCCTACCGCGGCGAGGACACCGTTGTCGCCGACCTCGATGGCGCCACGGTCCTGCCGGGACTGGTGGATTCCCACACCCACATCTTCAACCTGGGCGCCAGGCTGGGTCGCGTGGATCTCTACGACGTCGAGACGGAGGAAGAAGCCGTTGCCCGGATCGTCGAGGCCGCCCGCGACGTCCCTCCGGGCGAGTGGATCGTCGGCCAGGGCTGGGACGAAGGCGCCTGGGCAGACCGCTACCCGGACATGACGCTGCTGACGCAGCGGGTGCCCGATCACCCTGTGTACATGCGCAGCCTGCACAGCTTCGCCGGCTGGGGCAACGCCATGGCGTTGGCCCGCGCAGGCATCACCGCCGACACCGAAGCGCCGGTGGGCGGCGAGATACGGCGCTTTCCCAACGGCGAGCCGAACGGCCTGCTGCTGAACCGGGCGGTGCCGCTGCTGGAGCAGGCGATCCCGCCGCCGGATCATGAGGCGCTGAAGAACCTGGCACGCCGTGCCCTGGACCAGATGGCGCGCGACGGCTACGTGACCGTGCATGACGCCGGCGTGGATGCCGCCGAGATGGCGGCCCTGGAGTCCCTCGAGGCCGACGGCCAGCTGCCCATCCGGGTATACGCGATGCTCTCGGTGCGCGACGAGGCCCTGGCCCGCGACTGGCTAACCCGGGGACCGGACAGCGACGCCGACAGCTTTCTCGTAACCCGCTCGGTGAAGGCCTTCTACGACGGCGCCCTCGGCTCCCGCGGCGCCCGGCTGCTGGACGACTACAGCGATCGACCCGGACACCGCGGCGTCAGCGGGGATCAGTACGGATTCGACCAGCAGCTAACCGAAGCCATGATGCAGCGCGGGTTCCAGGTCGGCATCCACGCCATCGGCGACGCCGGCAACCGGGAAACCCTGGATTTCATCGAGGCGGCCTATACCCGGGCGCCGGGCGCCCGCGCCAACCGCAATCGCATCGAGCACGCCCAGGTGCTGCACCCGGACGACATCGCGCGCGTTGCCGAGCTGGATCTGATCGCCTCGATGGAGCCACCTCATGCGGTGGAGGACAAGACCTGGGCGGAGCAGCGCCTGGGACCGGACCGGGTGCGCGGCGCGTACGCGTGGCGGAGCCTGCGTCAGGCCGGCGCACGCCTCACCTTCAACGCCGACAATCCAGGCTCGGATCACGATATCTTCTACGGCCTGCATGCAGCAATCACCCGTCGCGACAAGGACCGGCAGCCCCCCGGGGGCTGGTATCCGGAACAGCGGCTGACCGTGGAGGAAGCCGTGCGCGCGTACACCGAATGGTCGGCCTATGCCGCGTTCCGCGAGGACCTCACCGGTATCCTCGCGCCCGGACGCTGGGCCGACATCACCGCCATGGACGTCGACCCGTTCGTGCTCGGCGGCGAGGCACCCGGGGAGCTTCTGCGCGGCAACATCATCATGACCGTGGTCAACGGCAACGTCGTCTACCCCGCGGCGCAAGGGGCCAGCGCTGAGCCCCGGTGACTTCGACCGCGGCCGCTAGTCGCGCGACGCGGCCGCCGGCGCTACCGCCCCCGCCCGGGCCGGCAGCTCCGGCTGACACCGGTAATCCGTGTACAGCACCAGCTTGTGCTGACGCAAAGCCCGAATGCCCAGGGCCCGACCGCGCAGATGGGTCTCGGCCTGGGTCAGCACCGCGGCGCCCACGGCCGAATCCCAGTCGAAGCGCATCTCCTGGGCGTATTCCGCCACCCTGACCAGCGGAGCAACGTAGGCCGGCGCGGTATTGGCGATGCTGATGCGCTCCGGCTGAACGCGCGCCTTGTCCACCACCAGCGTTCCGACCACCTTGTCCACCAGCGCTGCGTCGAGCTCGTCGTTCGGCCGCAGGCGGAACTCGAAGGTGGCGCGGGCCGAAGTCTCGCTGAGCAGTCGCCAGTGGGCGGGGTCCACCATTTCCCGGAGGTCGAACGCGAGCGGATGACGCCGGTCCCGGGCTTCGGCGCGGCTCGCGTAACGACGCAGCTCCGCCTCGCTCGGCGCCCGGCCGTCGACGCGCTCCAGCACCCAGCCCGCCTGGTCGCCGACCGCATGGAACCGCTCGCGCTTCGAGCCATCGCCATCCACCTTGATCCGGGTGTACGAGCAGCGGCTCTCGGCGCCGTTCGGTGCGTTGGCCAGCATGGCTTCCACCAGCGCCGGGGTCATCGCGGCGATGCCGGGCGGGGTCGCTGCGAGCGACCACCCCAACGCAACGACCGCCATTGCACGGCAGAGCGATGATGAGTTCATCAGCAGTTAGACGTTCCAGGCAGCGTGGGTTCCCACCAGCGCAGCCCACAGGTCATCGAGCCAGTCCAGATGTTCCGGCTTCATGAGGCAGCATCGCAGGCAGGTCAGCGGCGCCGCGGACGGATTCGCCAGCGTCGGCCAGTGGCTGGCGGCGAGCGAGGCGTCGACACGGGTCAGGGCCAGATGCACCCCGCGCGCGGCGGCCGCCTCGAAGCAGCGCCGAGCCGCGGCGCTGGCGGCCTCGGCGCTGGCGGCGGCGATGGCCCAGACGACGATGTCGAGATCGGGTGCCGCCAGCGTCAGGAAGCGCGGATCCTGCCCCAGGCGCCGATGCAGCTCCCGAGCCGCCGCCAGGCAGCGGTCGAGGTCCCGGGCGAACCGGCCCCCGCGCTCGAGGGGTAGCAGCCGCTGGGTCGCCCAGAGGGCCGTGGCGGCGGCACCGGCGCGCGAGCACTCCAGGCTGATCTCACCGAGATGCAGGTCCGCCTCGGTGAAATAGGTATACGGCGAGTCGTGGCGGTAGAAGCGGGCCACCTCGGGGTCGCGGAACAGCACCGACCCGCAGCCGTAGGGCTGCAGCCCGTGCTTGTGCGGGTCCACGACCAGGGAATCCGCCTGCGCCAGGGCGTCGAACGCAGTTCGCGACGCGGCGTCCACGCGCTCGGACAGCGTGAAGTAGCCGCCGTAGGCCGCGTCGACGTGGAGCCGGAACCCGTAGCGCTGGCGGAGCCCCACGAGCTCGGCGACGGGATCCACGGCACCGAGCCCGGTGGTTCCCACCGTGGCGACGACAGTACCCACGCCACCCTGCTCGAGGCGCGCCAGCAACGGGCCAAGATCGAGCCGACCCCGTCGATCCGCCGGAACCGCCTGGAACGACAGTCCCAGCACGTCGCACAGCCGTCGGTACGTGTAGTGGGCCTCGCTCGACGCCACCACCGTGCCTCCGGGCATCAGCCTGCTCGCAATCCAGAGCGCTTCCAAGTTGGCCAGGGTCCCGCCACCGGTGAGGTGACCGAGATGCTGCTCGAAGCCCACCATCCGAGCGAGACCGGCGATGGCCTCCCGCTCCATCGCCGAGCTGGCACGGCCCCCGTCCAGGGCATGGTTGTTCGGGTTGACCAGCATCGCCAGGGCATAGGCCAGGCGCGCCACCGGATGGGGCGGCTTGAGCATCTGCCCGGCGTAGCGCGGATGGAAGTACGGAAGATTGTCCTGCAGCCGGCGCGCGGTCTCGGTGAGCACGGCGGCCACGGCGTCATCGTCGCCGCCGCCGGCACGCCAGGAAGGCAGGGTATCGAAGCCGGCCGCCAGCTCCCGGGCCGCCGTCGCGAGAATGGCGAGCTCGTCATCGTCCCACCCCGGCAATGGCGCCGTCACGCGGGGGAATCCGGAAGCATGCGGCCGCCAGTCATGAGCGGGACGTTAGCACAGCGTCGACGCGCCGCAACCGCCGGGGGCGCCCTCAGATCATGCCCGATCTGCCCGCCCCCTCCGCGGAGCAGCACCGTCCTGACGACGCCGGCGACCTTCAGCCAAACGTCGCGTCCTCCGGCACGCGCGCGATCGCAATCCCCGATTCGGTGGCTTTTGCCCGGTACATGGCTCGGTCCGCGGCAGCGATCAGCGCCTCCAGCGTGGTCCCGCGATCCGGGAAGTCGGCCACGCCCACGCTGACCGACACCACCACCGACTGGCCCTCGGCGGTCACCGGCACAGCAAGGCAGGCCACCAGCCGCTGCGCGGTAGCCAGAGCCGCAGCGTCGCCCTCCAGCTCGTCGAGCACGATGGCGAACTCATCACCACCCAGACGGCCGAAAACGTCGCCCCGCCGCAACAGCGCCGAGCAGCGTTGGCCGAAGGCCTTGAGGACGAGATCGCCGACGCCGTGGCCATGCCGATCGTTGATCGTCTTGAAGTCGTTGAGGTCGCAGTACAGCAGCGCCAGCCTGCGGCCGTGGCGCCCGGCACGGGCCAGAGCCTGCCCGGCGACTGCATGGAAGGCCCGGCGATTCAGGGCGCCGGTCAGCGGATCCTTCAGCGCCAGCGTGCGCAACCGCGCATACGCCTCGCCCAGCTCGCCGAGCGTGGTCTTCAGCCGGATCTCCAGCCGCTTCCGCTCGATGGCATGGTGAATCGCACGCCGAAGCTGCTCGCCGCGGGTCTCGCGTTTGACCAGGTAGTCCTGAACGCCGCGCCGCAGCATCTCCTC
>JBFISC010000088.1:0-13492 GCA_041608775.1 Pseudomonadales bacterium
CCGCGGGGACCTGCTCGACGATGGTTGCCTGCGGTCCCGCAGCGACGGCGGACATCTCGGGCCCCTGGGGCGCGCCGGTGAGCGTGGGCGTGATGTCCCGGCCGCGATGGTGGCCGCGGCGCTGGCGGCGGGCGGTGGCGATGAGACCGAGCAGGCCCGCCGTGGCGATGGCAACAAACACCCAGAATGGGCGCACGGGGACCACCAGATCCAGCGCAGGCAGCGCCAGGACCTCGTCGGTCCTGCCGCTCCAGATGGCGAGAATCGCCGTGACGGTCACCAGCGCCACCAGTCCTGGTCGCGCCTCTAAGTGTCTCATCTTGCTGTTGTTTCCGCCGCGTGGCGATGGCTATGCTTGGCGCAACGCCCGCGCAAGGTCGTCCATGAACGTCACCGTGAAACTAACCTCAGACGGTCAGGGGCTCCATGACATCTCGCACAGTGTGGCCAGTGCGGTAGCGAGTTCCGGCGTAACTGAGGGGCTCGTCACGGTTTTCGTCCGGCACACCTCGGCCAGCCTGATCATCCAGGAGAATGCGGATCCAGCCGTGCAACGGGACCTGGAGGCCTGGCTCGACCGGCTGGTGCCGGAGAACGACCCGCTCTACACGCATACTGCAGAGGGCCCGGACGACATGCCTGCCCACATCAAGGGGGCGCTGACGGCAACCAGCCTGTCAATTCCGCTGGTTCGGGGCCGCCTGGCGCTGGGCACCTGGCAGGGCATCTATCTGTGGGAGCATCGCCGTCACCGGGGCGAACGGGAGATCGTCGTCAACGTGATGGCCGATTCCTGAGTTCCTCCATCCAGCGCCGGTGCCCGTCGGGATCGAGGATGATGGAGGCGAAGTACAGCAGCATGTCGCGATGGTTGGGGGCCAGCCGGGTCTCCTTCATGGCCCGCTCGCCGTCCTTGCTGTCCAGGTAGCGAAAGCACGTGGTCAGCGATTCCCCGCGCCCGAGCACCGATTCGATGCGCTGGTTCAGCAGGTCGTGCACGGGCTCCAGCAGCGCCTCGCCGATGCCGGCTTCCGCCGGATCGAGGACGAGATTCACCCAGAGCGTACAGATCAGGATGCGGTAGACGTCCTTGTCGACGAAGCGGTCGGCGATGGCTGCGCGTTCGGTCAGTTCGTCGAGCACCGGCTCGAGCTGCGCTTGGAGCTGGGCTGGCAGATGGGGATCCGGCATGAGACCGCGGCAGACTTCCCGGCGCCCTCAGCGGCGCAGTTGCTTGAGATCCTCCAGGGTCCGTGACAGCCGATCGATGCGTTCGGCGATGTCGGCCAGCAGCGAATCGTCGTCGCCGCGATCGCCGTTCGCATCGGCGGCCCGGGACTGAACCCGCGTGCACGCCGCCCGCAGCCGGCGCTCGCTGTCACGCTCCTCGGCGACGAAACGACCCAGCAGCGCCCCGGTTTGGGGGTCGATGCTGTGATCGTCGAACACCCGGGCGAGCGGATCGGACTTGCCATCGTCGGCGACGCCGTAGCCCAGCACGCGACGGAATTTCTCGGCGTCGGTCGCCGCCGACCGGGCAAAGGCCAGGGACTGCTCGAATTCCGGGTTGGCGGATTCCCTGACGCCGAAACCGAGCTCGCACAGGCGCTTGGTGAAGGCGGCCGCGTGCTCCTGCTCGCGGATGGCCACCGTGTTCAGGACGCTCTGCAGCTCCGGGTCGCGGGTGGTTTCGCACCAGGCGCTCAGCACCGCGTGGCCGCGCCGCTCGCCCACGGCGATGGCGTTCAGCAGGCCGAGATATGTGGGCTTGTCGCTCATCGGTTAGTCCGCCGGATGTGGCTGGCCAGTGTAAGAAACCGCGGCGCGGCGGACAACGTTCATTTGCAACGCCCCCGGGGTGTCAGTAATTTAGCCCGTCCACTCGCCATCGGGATGCGCCCGACCGTGCTTCAGTTCGACCGAATCACGCTACCGGAGGAGACCGAAGCGCTGCGCGTGGAGGTTCGGCAGTTCCTGCAGGACAACGCCGAGCATCTGTCGCGGCCGAACTCGGACTTCACCACCGGCCACGACCCCGCGTTCTCCCGCAAGCTCGGGCAGCGGGGCTGGATCGGCATGACCTGGCCGAAGCGCTACGGCGGCGGCGAGCGCAGCTTCTTCGACCGCTATGTGGTCACCGAGGAGCTGCTGGCTGCGGGCGCGCCGGTCAGCGCCCACTGGATCGCCGACCGGCAGAGCGGCAACCTGATTCTCAGCGTCGGCAGCGAGGCTCAGCGGGAGCGCTACCTGCCGCCCATCGCCCGGGGAGAGAGCTACTTCTCCATCGGCATGAGCGAGCCGAACTCCGGCTCGGACCTCGCTTCGGTGCGCACCCGGGCGGAACGGGTCGAGGGCGGCTGGCTGATCAACGGAACCAAGCTGTGGTCCACGGACGCCCACCGTAACCACTTCATGATCGCGCTGGTGCGCACCGAGCCGCCGTCGGACAACCGGCATGCGGGCCTGTCGCAGATCATCATCGACCTGCGCGAGGACGGCGCGGTGATCCGACCGATCCGCAATATGGCCGGTGGCGAGGATTTCAACGAGGTCGTGTTCGAGGACGTGCTGGTGCCGGAGGACCGGGTCGTTGGCGAGCCCGGCAACGGCTGGCAGCAGGTGACCGGAGAGCTGGCCTACGAACGCAGCGGCCCGGAGCGCTTTCTGTCCGCGTTCCGCGTGTTCGTGGAGCTGGTCCGGGTGGCCGCTGAGCGCGGGGACCCGGCCCTGGAGGCTGCCGTCGGCCGGCTCGCCGCCCACGTCGCCACGCTCCGGCGCATGTCCATTTCCGTGGCCGGGATGCTCGAACAGGGCAAGAGCCCGGAGGTTGAAGCGGCGCTGGTCAAGGCGGTGGGAAACGATTTCGAGAAGCTGCTGCCGGAGGTCGCGCGCCTCGCGACCGACGACGCCATCGCGGCGATGCCCAGGCTCGACGGTTTCCGGGAGGCGCTGGCGGACACGCTGCTGCTGTCGCCCTCTTTCACGATTCGTGGCGGCACCCGGGAAATCCTCCGCGGCGTGATCGCCCGCGGGCTGGGGTTGCGCTGATGAGCGATTCGATGCTGACCGACGCGGCGGGGCGAATCTTCGCCGACCTGTGCGACAAGGCACTGCTCGATGCCGCGGAGCGCGGTGAGTTCCCGGCGGCGCTGTGGCGGGCCCTGGAGGGCAACGGTTTTCATCAGCTGGCGATGCCGGACAGCGGCGGCACGCTGGCTGACGCGTTCGCCTTGATCGGCCTGGGCGGACGCTGGGGCGTTCCCGTGCCGCTGGCGGAGGTGCTTCTCGCCAACCGCTGGATCGGCGGCAGCGATCGCCTTGCCACCATTGGTCAGGTGTTGGACGGACGCATCGTCGAAGCGCCCTGGGGGCGTCGTGCCGACCTGGTGCTCGGGCTCGACGCAGACCGGAGCGCCTACGTGCTGGTGGCGCGTGACCGTGAGGCTGGCGCCCCGCTGGAATCGGGACGGAACATGGCAGGCGAGGCCCGGGATGCGCTGGCGATCCCGGCCGGTGCCGAATGGGTTACCCTCACGGAGCCCGCCCATGCCTACCTCGCGCTCGCCCGCGCTGTGGCCATGGCCGGCTGTCTCGGACGCATACTCGACCTGAGCCTGCAGTATGCCAACGAGCGCGAGCAGTTCGGCCGTCCCATCGCCCGGTTCCAGGCCATTCAGCACAACCTGGCGGTGATGGCGGGCGAGGTGGCAGCCGCCGGGCGCGCGGCGGACGCCGCCGTAGACGCCCTGGACGGCGACCGTTTCGAGCTGGAAGTGGCGGTGGCCAAGGCGCGGGTCGGCGAGGCCGCCGGGGTGGTGGCCGAGATCGCGCATCAGGTCCATGGCGCCATGGGATATACCCACGAGCACCAGCTGCATCACTTCACCCGACGGGTCTGGGCCTGGCGGGACGAGTACGGGAACGAGACCTACTGGCAGCGCCGCCTCGGCCGGCACCTGATCCGTACCGGCGCGGACGGCCTGTGGCCGTTGCTCGCGACCCGTGGCTGAGCACCGTCGGGTCGCGGATTTCCCGGACCGACCGCCGCCGCCGCTGCCGCTCGCCATCAGCCAGTGCCTGCTCGGCAGCGAGGTGCGCTACGACGGCAGCGGCGCGCGTTCCTCGTACCCCCATGCGGCGCTGAGCGGGCTGTTCGAGTACCGGGGCATCTGTCCGGAGGTGGGGATCGGGCTGGGAACGCCGCGCGACCCGGTCCGGCTGGTCGGGGACCCGGACGCTCCCCGGGTGGTTGGCGTCAAGGATCCGAGCGTCGACGTCACGGACGCGCTGGCGAGGTATGGACGGATCCAGGCCGGTGGTCTGGAGGATGTCGTCGGCTACGTGTTCATGAAAGGCTCGCCGAGCTGCGGGCTGTTCAGGGTCAAGGTGTATCCCCACGACGGTGACGGTCGGGTAACCGGCGCGCCGAGCCTGCGTGGTCGCGGCGCTTTCGCCGCCGCCGTGACGGCGGCACGGCCGAGCCTGCCGGTAGAGGAGAACGGCCGGCTGCACGATCCGGTGCTGCGAGAGAACTTCGTCACCCGCGCCTTCGCCTACGCCCACTGGCAGGCGCTCCGCCGGCGCGGTCTGAGCGCCGGCCGGCTGGTGGAGTTTCACAGCCGCTACAAGTACCTGCTCATGGCGCACAGCGTGCCCCACTACCAGCGCGTCGGGCGGCTGCTGGCGGACCTGAAGCACGACCTCGAAGAGAAGGCGGCGAGGTATCTCGATCTGTTCATGGCGGGGCTGGCGAGGCCAGCCGGCCGGCGGGGTCATGCCAACGTGCTATCGCACCTGCAGGGCTACTTCAAGCGACGCCTGGACAGCGCGACGCGCCAGGAGCTGGAGGCACTGATCCACAGCTACCGGCGTGGCGAGGTGCCGCTGCTGGCGCCGATCACGCTGCTCAAGCATCACCTGCGGCGGCATCCGGACGAGTACGTGGCGCATCAGGTCTATCTGGATCCTCATCCGGGCTACAGCGGCCTGCGTCGGCCGCTGTAGCCGCTGCCCCGGCAAGTCTCAGGCGGGCACGCCATCGTCGGCGGGCCCGAGCGCAGCGCTCGAGGCCTGCAGGCTCTGCTGCCGGTAGAGTTGGAAGTAATGGCCGCGCGCGGCCATCAGCTCGCCATGGCTGCCGGACTCGGTGATCCGCCCGTCCTCCACCACCACGATCCGGTGCGCGTTGCGGATGGTGGAGAGGCGGTGGGCGATGACGAATGCGATCCGACCGGCAAGCACGTTTGCCAGGCCCCGCTGGATCCGCTGCTCGGTCTCGGTGTCCACCGAGGAGGTGGCTTCGTCCATCACCAGGATCTGCGGGTCCGCCAGGATCGCCCGGGCAAACGAAATCAGCTGCTTCTGGCCGGCAGAGAGACGCCCGCCGCCTTCGCCTACCTCCGTAGCGTAGCCATGCTCCAGCTGCATCACGAAGTCGTGGGCGCCCGCGAGCTTCGCGGCGTGTCGCACATCCGCCTCAGTGGCGTCGAGCCGCCCGTAGCGGATGTTGTCGAGAATGCTGCCGCTGAAGACGTGGGCGTTCTGCAGCACCATGCCCAGGTTCGACTGCAGCCAGTGAAGGCTGCGGGCGCGATAGTCGACGCCGTCGATCAGCACCTCCCCGGCGCTGGGCTCGTAGAACCGGCAGATCAGGTTCACCAGCGTGCTCTTGCCCCCGCCGGTGGGCCCGACGATGGCAATGGTCTCTCCGCGCCTGACGCTCAGGCTGACGTCGCGGAGCACCGGTCTCGCCGGGTCGTAGGCGAAGCTCACGTGGCGGAGCTCGATGCGCTCGATCTGCGCTTCACCGCCGTCTTCGGCGAAGCGGGCGCTCGCCGGGTTCTGCCCGCGGGCGATCACCGCGTCGCGCACGGCGGCGGAATCCTGGATCTCCGGCTCCGCCTCGATCAGGCTGAGGATCCGTTCGGCCGAGGCCTGGGCCATCTGCATCTCGGCAAACCAGTGTCCGAGCTGCTCCACCGGATCGAAGAAGTGCCGGGTGTAGGCCATGAACGCGACCAGGGTGCCCGCGCTGATGGCGCCTCCGAGCAGATCGAACCCGCCGATGGCGAGCGCGAGACCCGTGGCGAGACTCGCGAGGGTGATCACAATGGGCACGTAGATGGCAGCCTGGGTCAGGTTCAGCACCGACGAGCCGTACATCGTGCCGGTGAGGCGGCCGAACTCGTCCTGATTGGCCTGCTCGCGCACGAACGCCTTGCTCGTCAGCACCCCCATGATGGCCTCGTTGTACGAGGCCGTGATCCGGGAGTTGGTGGCGCGCACCCGTCGCGCGCTCTTCAGGATCCGTCGCTGAAAGCGCGCCGACACCCAGGCCAGAACCGGGATGATGGCAAGCACGACCAGCGCCAGCTTGGGGTTCATCACCAGCATGGCGGTGGCAATGCCGAGCATCATGGTGCTCCCCCAGACGAGATCCAGAAAACCCCAGGCGAGGATGTTCGAGAGTCGTTCGCAGTCCGATGTCATGCGCGCCATCAGCCAGCCTACCGGGCGGTAGTCGTAGAACGAGAACGACAGTCGCTGCAGATTCTCGAACCCGTCCCTGCGGATATCATGACTGACGTGGGTGCGGATCTTTCCCCCCAGCCAGATGAAGGTGCCGATGGCGCACGCGAGGATCACCGTGCAGCCGAGGTAGGCCAGCATCCAGGGCAGCAGCCGGGCGTCGAGCCCGTTGGCGGCCACGTTATCGACCACACCGCGGGTGATCAGGGGGTAGCTCACCTCCACGCAGGCGGTGATGAACGCGCAGCTGCCGAGGCCGATGAGCTCCCGCGGATAGCGGGCGGCGTAGCCGAACAGCTTCTTCCACAGATCGGTTCTGACCTGAGCCGCCAGGGCCTCGTCATCGAAGCCGTCGTCGTAGTTCTCGTCGTCGTAGTTATCCACCGGTCGACTCCTCCGCCGGTTGGCGCTCGGTCGCCGCGACGTCGCGGCGGATCGCTTCGTCCAGGGCGCCCTGGATCTCGCACAGGCGCCGGTACGGTCCGGGTTGCGCGGCCAGGGTGGCGTGATCGCCGAGCTGCACAATGCGGCCCTCGTCCAGCACCACGATCCGATCCGCATGGCGCACCGACGACAGCCGGTGGGCGATGATGATCGTGGTCTGGCGGCCCTTGCGCCGCCGCAAAGCGGCCAGGATCTGCGCCTCGGTGCCGGTGTCTACGGCGGACAGCGAGTCGTCGAGCACCAGCACCGGCGGATCCTTCAACAGCGCCCGCGCCAGGGCCAGACGCTGCCGCTGACCGCCGGACAGGGTGACTCCCCGTTCGCCGACCATGGCTTCGAATCCGCTGGGAAAGCTCAGCACCGAATCGTGGATGGCGGCTTCCCGGCAGGCTTCGATGAGCGCCTGCTCGGGCGCGCCCGGTCGGCCCACCATCAGGTTGGCGCGAATGCTGCGGGAGTACAGGAACGGCTCCTGCAGCACCACGCCGATCTGCCGGCGCAGCCACTGCCGGTTGCAGCTGCCGATCTCCCGGCCATCCAGGCGGATGCTGCCTCGGCGGTAGTCGTAGAGCCGGAGCAGCAGCCGGATCAGCGTGGACTTGCCGGCGCCGGGCGGGCCGACGAACGCCACGGTTTCGCCCGGCGCGATGGCCAGGTTGACGTCGCGCAGCACCGGTCGGCCGGGCTGGTACTCGAATTCCAGCCCTTCGATCTCGATCGCGCCGCGCACCCGGCCGTCGTCCGGGGCCAGCTCCCGGGTCTCTTCCGGCTCCGTGAGGATCTCGTTGATGCGTCCCAGGCTGACCACGGCTTTACCGGTGTCGGTGAGCACGCGACCGAGCTGGCGCACGGGCCAGATCACCATGGCCACGTAGGTCATGAACGCGAACAGGGTGCCGACGGTCATGGAGCCGTTCATCAGATAGCCGGCGCCGGCGAACAGCACGATGCCGACCTGGCTCATGGCCAGCAGGTCGCTGCTGCTCCAGTACACGCCCATCAGCCGGATCAGCCGGTGGTTGTGGTCCCGGAACTCGGCGTTGCGTGCGCCGAACTTGTCGATCTCGTAGTTCTGGCGGGCGAACGCACGCACCACGCGGATGCCGGTCAGGTTCTCCTGCAGGGTCGCGGTCATCGCAGCTTCGGCTTCATCGGTATCCTGAAATACCTGCTTCACCCGCGAGAAGAACAGGTAGGCGCCGATCGTGAGGAGCGGCATCAGGCACAGCGACAGCCACGCCAGACGCGTGTCCATCCAGAACAGGATCGGCGTGACGCAGGCGATCAGCATCAGTGCCCGGCCGATCTCGACCACGTCGCTGGCGAGAAACACCCGCAGGGTTTCCACGTCGGAGCTGGCGCGCTGGACCAGATCGCCGGTGTCGGCGTTGTCGTAGAAGCCGGCCTGGAGATGGTGCATGCGCCGATACATGGCCTCGCGCACGCGTCGCACGATGCTCTCGGACGCGAGCGCGGCGAGACGTCCGCGCGCGAACAGGCACAGGCCGCCCAGGGCTGTGGCCAGGACGGCGGCAGCGGCGGAGAGCCACAGGTAGCCGAGGTATGGATCTTCCGGGCCGATCACGCGGGTCAGCCACAGCACGGGCGGCGCCGCGTAGCTGAAGTCCTGCTCCACAACTACGTCGATGGCGTACTTGGCGACCAGCGGCGCGCCGAACATGCACAGGTTGGTGGCGGCCATCGCCAGGATCGCGTAGCCGTAGCGGAGCCGCTGACCCCGGGTGATGCGCCACAGCGTGCCGTGGGTTGTCGTCTTCATCGTTCTCGTTCCCGCCGTGCAGCGGTTGCCGACGCTGCAGTTGCGTTGAGGGTTGCGAGCGGGTTGGAACGGTTTTCAGCAGAGATGGAAACAAAAAACCCGCTCGGGCGGTGAGCGGGTCTTCGAGCTCGCGGCGCGTTGCGGGCGCCGCTGATCGGACGGGCTCACCGGAAGCCGGACGTGCCTCCGGCAGCGATGCCTTCGGCACCAGCAGCCACGGCGAACGGCTTGTCGGCCCTGTTCAGCCATGTGTGCCTGGTGATATGCATCGCGCCCTCCTGGGTTCAGAGCGGAAAAATATACTCCCGCCCGACCACTCGATCAACCGTAACCGGTGCCGGGCCTTAGCCTTGAACCTTTGCACGCCAGGTTGGGACCGGGAATCAGCCTTCGACTTCCGGGTGAGCAAACCACCGAAAGGTTAAAGGCTAATGCCCGGCACTCATTCTGCGATGCGGACGATCATCTTGCCGACGTTGGCGCCGGTGAACAGGCCGATGAACGCGTCGGCGGCCTTGTCGATGCCGTCGAAGATGGTCTCCTGGTACTTGATGGAGCCGTCCTTGATCCAGGCTGCCATGTCGCGGCGGAAGTCGTCTACCATGTCGTCGAAGTGGGAGACGATGAAGCCCCGCAGGGTGAGCCCGAGACCGATTGCCAGGGTCAGGTTGCTCGGCCCTGGGACCGGCGCGGTGGCGTTGTACTGAGATATCGCGCCGCACAGAGCAATCCGTCCGAACGGCCGCATGTGGAAGAGTGCGGCTTCGAGGTGATCGCCGCCGACGTTGTCGAAGTACACGTCGAGCCCGTCCGGCGCGCCTTTTCGAAGCTCGGCGAGCAGCTTCGCGTCGTGGTAGTCGAAGGCGTAGTCGAAGCCCAGGTCCCTGGTCAACCAGCTGACCTTGTCCGCGTTGCCTGCGCTGCCGATCACGCGACACCCCCTGATCCGCGCGATCTGGCCCGCGACGCTGCCTACCGCACCGGCGGCGCCGGAAACGAACACGGTCTCTCCATCCTTCAGCGACGCGGCCCCGAACAGGCCCACATAGGCGGTCATGCCGGGCATGCCGAGCACGCCGAGGTAGGCCGAGGGCGGCGCGCTCAGCTCACCGAGCTTCTCCACCTGGCCGGCTGGAGCGGTGAACGCCTCGCGCCAGCCGAAATGGCTTTCGACGATGTCCCCTTCCGCGTAGTCGGGGTCTGCAGACCGGACGATGCGGCCGATGGCGCCACCGGTCAGGGTCTCACCCACCTGGAACGGCGGGACGTAGGACTTCCGGTCGACCATGCGCCCACGCATGTACGGATCGACGCTCATGCAGAGGTTCTGAACCTGAACCTCGCCCTTGCCCGGCTCGGGCACGTCGACGCGAACGAGCTCGAAGTCTTCCGGGCTCGGCATGCCCTGGGGGCGGCGCTTGAGCTGTACGTCGGTGCTCTTCATGACGGCTCTCCTGTGTCTGAAATTCGGATGGGTGCGGGAAGGCGCATGGTCGCATTCCGGGCGGGCCCGCGTCGACGCCGCGACGGTATACTGCCGCCATGAGCGTCGAAACCGACACCGAGCGCCGAAAGCTGGCGGAGCGCCTGCTCCGGATCCTCGATCTCGAAGCCATCGAGCGGAACCTCTATCGCGGCAGCAACGAAGCCCGGGCGGGCAACCGGCTGTTCGGCGGGCAGGTGCTGGCCCAGGGGCTGCGCGCGGCGTGCCGGACGGTGGAGGAGCGGGAGCCTCATTCCCTGCGCGCCTACTTCATGCGCGCCGGGGACTCCTCCCGACCCGTGCTCTACGAGGTGGAGCGAATTCGCGACGGCCGCAGCTTCACCACCCGCCGGGTGGTGGCCATCCAGCAGGGCCAGGCCATCTTCAGCATGGACGTGTCCCTGCAGACGCCGGAGGACGGTTTCGATCACGCTCATCCCATGCCCAACGTCCCGCCCCCGGAAGAGCTCGAGGACGACATGGCGGTGGTGGCCCGCCTCAGCGAGCGCGATCCGGGCTTAAGCCCGATGGCCGGGCGGGCACGGCCATTCGAGATGCGCTCGGTGTTCCCGCTCGGCAGCGACGCCTGGCGGTTGAATCGGTTCTGGAACCCCGTATGGATCCGTTTTGCCGCGGCCGTCGATGAGAACGACGGCGCGCTGTCCCGCTGCCTGCTCGCCTACGCGTCGGACATGGGCATGGTTTCCACCGCCGGCCTCCCGCACATGCTGCGCCAGCCCCGGACAGCGCTGCAGATGGCGAGTCTCGACCACGCGCTGTGGATTCACCGCGCTGTGCCGATCAACGAGTGGCTGCTGTTTCACAAACGCACCAGCGCGGCGCAAGGTGCCCGGGGGCTCGTCCACGCCGAGTTGTTCGCGCGGGACGGCGCGCTGGTCGCCTCGGTATCGCAGGAGGGGCTCATTCGCCTCCCCCGGGAGGGGGCCGGCTGAGGCTTCGCGCGGCGGCGGGTCAGAAGTACTCGACGTCGCGGATCACGAACGCGAGGTCCGCGCTTCCCGTGAGCAGCTCCAGGGCGTGAGCAGCGTCCAGCGGCATGGGAATGTGGGTGGCGTCCACGCGGAGCTGGTTCCAGGTCGGATCGACGACGTGCCAGCGGCCCTCCACCAGCAGCTCGTTCCAGGCGTGGAAGCGGAACGCAGGCTGCTCGCCGTCGGCGTAGGCGAGTCCGAACACCGTGCGCGCCGGAATGCCGAGGCTGCGGGCCAGTGTCGTCAGGAGGTCGGCGAACTCGCTGCAGTCGCCGATCGGCTCGTCGAGCAGGGCGAGCACATGGCGTCGGATGCCATCTTCCTCGTAGCGCAGGTAGCCGTTGACGAATCGCATTAATGCCCCAGGCCTCGCCTGGGGCGAATCCACGTCCGCCACCGCACGCAGCGCGAGAGCCCGGATGCGCTGATCGCTGACCGGGTGCTCGGCGGTTTCCATGAGCTCGTCGCCACGCAGGCGCCAGGCGGTCACCGTGTTCGCCTCCTGACGCAGCCCGTCGCCGTGAGCCAGCCCGGGCCAGAGGTCGCCGGCGGTCAGGCCACCCGTGACCCCCAGCTCGAGGACGCGGATATCGGTGTGATCGTGCAGGCGTCGGTCGGTGGGAACGAAGTAGCTGGCCGCCTGCAGGGCCGTGCGTGGCGCCAGCGCCTCGCTCCGGCTGGTCCGCTCCAGCTCGAACAGGCCGGACAGAGTCATGGCGACAGGGCGCAGCCGCTCGTCCAGCTGAATGCGGGTGGAATCGTAGGGCGCGGGGTTCTCCAGCTCGTAGCCGGTGGCGTTGCGGCCGATGATGCGGAACTGGCGGGAGACGACGTTGCGGCGGGTGAAGTCCAGGGCGGCAGACGCCACCGTTTCTCCTGTGGCCGGCGCCTGGCCCCGGAGCCGGATCTCGAAGCCGAGGTAGTCTCTCAGGGTGAACTCGATGTCGAGTGGCTGCGGTTGGCCGGCGAGGCGCCCGCCGGCGTCCAGGCGGTGTGCCTGGTACCCCGGATCGGACGCTTCGATGGCGGTGCCTTCGATGAGCCCGGCGCGCTCGTTGCGCTGGCTGGCCCTGACCAGCGGGAAGGGCGCCGTCCCCGCGAACAGCAGCGACTCGGCGATGCGCACCGGGTTGCCGCGATTGAGCACGAAACGCAGATCGCTTTCGAAGCGCCATCGACCGAGCGCGTCCCGGCGGGTGCGGGTATGCAGGTAGCCGACGTGGCGGTGGTCCAGCATCAACCGGTACCAGCGATCGCCGCGCAGCGCCTCGGCGCTTCTCACCGCCGGATCCGTGCGGTCCGTGAGCAGCCAGATCAGACATCCCAGCAGAGCGAGGACGCCGGCGCCGTGGAGAACTCGAATGGGCAATGACGGCTCCGTTGCTGATCGACGTCGGTTCGTCTCCGTGCCACCTCGCGGGCCTCACCGATAGAGATTTGTCCCCGGGAGAGGGTCCTCTAGAATGGGCAGCCGCCAGAGCGACAGGATCTCGTTGAGCCGCATCATGAACCAGGAAGCCAGAGACTTCATCCGCAGCCGTATCGCCCGCGACCTCGAAGCCGGCGTGGCGCGCGACGGTGTCGTGACGCGGTTTCCGCCGGAGCCCAACGGCTACCTGCACATCGGGCACGCAAAGTCGATCTGCCTGAATTTCGGAGTTGCCGAGGAGTTCGGCGCCGTCACCTACCTGCGTTTCGATGACACCAACCCGCTGAAGGAGAGCGAGGAGTACTCGGAGGCGATTGCCCGGGATGTCGCCTGGCTGGGCTTCGACTGGGGTGACCGGCTCACCCATGCCTCGGACTACTTCGAGCAGCTTTACCGCTTCGCCGAAGAGCTGATCGGCCAGGGCAAGGCCTATGTCGACAGCCAGTCGGGAGAAGAGATACGCGCCAGCCGTGGCACCCTGACGGAGCCTGGTCGCAACAGCCCTTACCGCGAACGCAGCGTCGAGGAAAACCTGGACCTGTTCCGGCGCATGCGGGCCGGGGAGTTCGACGATGGCGAGCAGGTGCTGAGAGCCAAGATCGACATGTCGTCGCCGAACATCAATCTACGCGACCCGGTTCTGTACCGGATCCGTCACGCTGGCCATCATCGGACCGGCGACGCCTGGTGCATCTACCCGATGTACGACTACACCCACTGCATCTGCGACGCGCTGGAGGGCATCACCCACTCCCTGTGCACGCTGGAGTTCGAGGATCACCGGCCGCTGTACGACTGGGTCCTCGACAACATCAGCGTCAACATCCACCCGCCGC
>JBFISC010000089.1:0-13458 GCA_041608775.1 Pseudomonadales bacterium
CCCGACCTCGCGCTGGGTGATGATGCAGCCTTTGTGCTGGTGCACGAATTCGATCGGGTCCTCGATGCTGATGATGTGGCCCGACGAATGCTCGTTGCGGTGGCCGATCATGGCAGCCAGCGAGGTGGACTTACCGGTGCCGGTGGCACCGACGAAGATGATCAGGCCGCGTTTGGTCATGGCCAGGTCTTCGATGATGCGCGGCAGCTGCAGGTCCGCGATGCGCGGGATGTTCACCTCGATGCGACGCAGCACCATACCGACCAGGTTCCGCTGGTAGAAAGCGCTTACCCGAAACCGACCGAGGCCCGCGGTGTTGATGGCGAAGTTGCACTCGTGATCCTTGTGGAACACTTCCTGCTGATCTTTGTTCATCACGCCGAGGACCATGTCCTTCGACTGCTCCGGTGACAGGTCGTTCTTGCCGGCGCTGTAGAGCTTGCCGTTGATCTTCAGCATCGGTGGCTTGCCTGCAGTGATGAACAGGTCGGAGGCGCCTTTCTCCACCACCAGTTTCAACAGCTTGTCGAATTCCATCTACTGACTCCTCGTGCGCTGGAAAGGTCGCCTCAGAACTTCTCGGGCATCTTTGCTTTCTCCCGGGCGGTATCCCGCGTGATTGCCCGCTTGGTCACCAGATCGAGCAGACACTGGTCCAGGGTCATCATGCCGTGAGACGCGCCGGTCTGAATTGCCGAGTACATCTGCGCCACCTTGTCTTCGCGGATCAGGTTCCGGATCGCCGGCGTGCCGATCATGATCTCGTGGGCCGCCACCCGGCCACCGTTGACGCGCTTCAGCAGGGTCTGGGAGATCACCGCCTGCAGCGACTCCGAAAGCATGGAACGCACCATGTCCTTCTCTTCCGCGGGGAACACGTCGATGACCCGGTCGATGGTCTTGGCGGCGGAGGTGGTGTGCAGGGTACCGAACACCAGGTGGCCGGTCTCGGCGGCGGTGAGCGCGAGCCGGATGGTCTCCAGGTCACGCATCTCACCCACCAGAATGATGTCGGGATCTTCCCGCAGCGCCGATCGCAGCGCTTCGTTGAAGCCGTGGGTGTCGCGGTGCACCTCGCGCTGGTTGACCAGACACTTCTTCGACTCGTGAACGAACTCGATGGGATCCTCGATGGTGAGGATGTGGTCGTAGCGGTTGTCGTTGACGAAGTCGATCATCGCCGCCAGGGTGGTGCTCTTGCCCGAGCCCGTCGGCCCGGTCACCAGCACCAGACCCCGCGGGGTCATCGAGATGTCCTTGAAGGTCTGACCCATGCCGAGGTCTTCCATGGTCAGGACCTTGGAGGGAATCGTCCGGAACACCGCACCGGCGCCACGGTTCTGGTTGAAGGCATTGACCCGGAAGCGGGCTACGCCGGGCACCTCGAAGGAGAAGTCGGTCTCGAGGAATTCCTCGAAGTCCTTGCGCTGCTTGTCGTTCATGATCTCGTAGATCAGCGCGTGCACTTCCTGGTGCTCGAGCGGCGGCAGGTTGATGCGCCGCACGTCGCCATCGACGCGGATCATCGGCGGCAGCCCGGCAGAGAGATGTAGGTCCGATGCGCCCTGCTTGGCGCTGAACGCGAGAAGTTCGGTGATATCCATGCGCGATCCCTGTCTGCGTTTGCTCGTCCGGGGAGACCCGGCGTGCCGGAGCCGGAACGTCGGGTCCGTATTGAGCCCGTGCCTATAGTATTATCCGGCTCTGCTATAAACCACGATGTGATCGCCTCTCAACCGGGCAGGTGCGAAATCTGCGACGAAGTTGGCACCATGAGCTTGCAGTCCATCTCCTCCGCTACCACCGCCATAGCCGCCAACCTGGCTACGGCCCGCGAGGCGATCGCCGACGCCGCCCGCGCCTGCGGTCGCGACCCGGCCGACGTGCATCTGGTGGCGGTTTCCAAGACCAAGCCGGCTGGGCTCGTTCGCGCCGCCGCCGCCGCCGGCTGTCGCGACTTCGGCGAGAATTACCTGCAGGACGCGCTGCCGAAGATCGAGGCGCTGGCCGATCTGGACGTGCGCTGGCATTTCATTGGCGCGATCCAGTCAAACAAGACCCGGCAGATCGCCCGGCACTTCCACTGGGTTCACACCGTGGCCCGACCGAAGATAGCCGAGCGGCTGTCCGCCCAGTGCCCGCCAGGCAGGACCCTGGACGTCACGCTGCAGGTCAACGTCGACGAGGATCCCGCCAAAGCCGGGGTAGACCCCGCGGACGCCGCGGCGCTGCTGCGCGCGGTGCGCGCTCTGCCGAACCTGCGGGTACGGGGCCTGATGACGATTCTCCAGCAGGGCTCGGAGCCGCTCGCGGGCTACCGCCGCCTCGCTGCCATATTCGAGGCACTGCGGGCGAAGGCGCCCGATCCCTGGGACACGCTGTCCATGGGCATGAGCGGTGATTTCGCCCAGGCGATCAGAGCCGGCGCAACCCACGTGCGTATCGGAACCGCCATTTTCGGCGCCCGGGAGCCCGGCGCCCGGCAGCCCGGCGCCACCAAGCCCAGCCACTGATCCGGAGCCAGACGTGAAAGACCTGACCATAGCCTTCATCGGCGCGGGGAACATGGCGCGCAGCCTGATCAGCGGGTTGCTGGCAGCAGGTGCGAGCCCGGCCCGTCTGCGGGCTGCCGACCCGGACGCCGGCCAGCGTCAGGCCCTCGGCGAGCTGGGGGTGACAACCCACGCCGACAACGGCGACGCGGTGCGCGACGCCGATCTCGTAGTCCTTGCGGTGAAGCCCCAGGTGCTCGGCACGGTGCTGCAGTCCCTGCCTCTCGACCCTGATCAGCTGATCGTCTCCATCGCCGCCGGCGTGCCGCTTGCCGCGCTGGAACGCTGGGCCGGCAGCGATCGCGCCATCGTCCGCTGCATGCCCAACACCCCCGCGCTGCTCGGTGCCGGCATTACCGGCATGTACGCAAACGGGGCGGTGACCGCGCGCCAGCGCGACAGCGCCGACGCGGTACTCGGCGCCGCCGGTCGCACGCTGTGGGTGGTGGACGAGAGCAAGCTCGATGCCGTCACCGCGGTCTCCGGAAGCGGTCCCGCCTACTTCTTCTACCTCATGGAAGCCATGATCGAGGCAGGCGTGGGGCTGGGGCTGGATCGCGACAGCGCGACGACGCTGGCGCTCGAGACCGCCTACGGCGCGGCGCGCATGGCCCGGGAAGGCGACCAGCCGCCGGCCACCCTGCGTGCCAACGTCACCTCTCCCGGCGGGACCACGGAGCGGGCCCTGTCTATACTGGACGCCGCCGGGGTCCGCGACGCCCTGGAGCGCGCCATCGCGGGCGCCGCACAACGCGCAAGGGAATTAGCGGAGGAATTCGGCCAGCCATGAATGACGCGCTCAACTACGCCATCAGTTTCATTCTGCAGATCGTCTGTTTCGTCTTCGTCGCGCGTTTTCTCCTGCAGGCCTGCCGGGTCGACTTCTACAACCCGATCTCCCAGGGGCTGGTGAAGCTCACCGATCCGGTCCTGAAGCCCGTGCGCATGGTTCTGCCCGGATACCGCAATCTCGACTTCGCCGCCTTCCTCGCCGCGGTGCTCGCGCAGCTCATCCTGATGATGTCCCTGGCCGCACTGCAGGGTGGCTACGTCGGCGGCGTCGGCACGCTGTTCGTCGTCGGAATCCTCCAGGTCATCCTGCTGATCATCCGGATCTTCTGGTGGTCGATTCTCATCGTCATCATCGCCGGCTGGATCGCACCGGGAACCTATCACCCGGCGCTGGCACTGCTGGGGCAGATCACCGAACCGCTGCTGGCACCGGCACGCAAGCTGCTGCCGGCGATGGGCGGGCTCGACTTCTCCCCGATTCTGGTCTTTCTCATCCTCGGGGTGATCGAGCGCATTCTGCCGCAGATGGTTCTGTCGCTGGTCTGACGCTGCGCGGCGGCGCGCCGCGGCAGCCCGGAACGCCGGCAGATCGCGAGTTGAACGCGTGAAAGCCGTTGCTTTAGACTCGCCGTCCCTTTTCATCCCGGGACACCGGCGCCGATGTCCGATGCGCTGCCCTCCGACTCGGTAGGCCTGGTCACGCCTGCTGTGTTCACCTGCGCGCAGCCGCTGGAGCTGCAGTGCGGCGCCGTCCTGCCGGAATTCGAGCTGGTCTACGAAACCTACGGCACCCTCAACGGCGACCGCAGCAACGCCGTGCTGATCTGCCACGCGCTGTCGGGACACCACCATGCCGCGGGCTTTCACAGCAGCGACGAACGCAAGCCGGGCTGGTGGGACACCTGCATCGGGCCGGGCAAGCCCATCGATACCGATCGCTTCTTCGTGGTCTGCCCGAACAATCTCGGCGGGTGCCATGGCAGTACCGGCCCGCTCAGCACCAACCCGGAAAGCGGCCAGCCGTACGGGCCCGACTTCCCCGCCGTGACCGTGCGCGACTGGGTCCGCAGCCAGCGCCGGCTGGCAGATCATCTCGGCATCGGGCAGTTCGCTGCCGTAATCGGCGGCAGCCTCGGCGGCATGCAGGCCATGCAGTGGTCGATCGAGTACCCGAAACGGCTCCGCGCCGCGCTGCTCATCGCCTGCGCGTCGAGGCTTTCCGCGCAAAACATCGCCTTCAACGAGATCGCCCGCCAGGCGATTTTCAGCGACCCGCAGTTTCACGACGGTCACTACCGGAAGAACGGAACCAACCCGGATCTGGGGCTGATGCTGGCGCGCATGGTGGGCCACGTGACCTACCTGTCCGACGACGGTATGCGACAGAAATTCGGCCGCGAGCTCGCGAACGCCGATCTGCGGGCCGGCGGCGTGGAGTTTCAGGTCGAGAGCTACCTGCACCATCAGGGCCGATCGTTTTCCCGCAGCTTCGACGCCAACACCTACGTGCTGATGACCCGGGCACTCGATTTCTTCGATCCTGCCAGCGAGCACGGCGACGACCTGGTCGAGGCGCTTGCTCCGGCCCGCTGCCGGTTCCTGGTGCTGTCCTTCTCCACGGACTGGCGGTTCTCGGTGGAGCGCTCCAAGGAGCTCGTGGACGCGCTGGTTCGAGCGCGCAAGAACGTGGCCAGCGCAATCATCGACACCGAGCATGGTCACGACTCCTTTCTGCTGCCGGTGCCTCGTTACGTCGAGGTGCTCAGGACCTATCTGGCACGCCTGGCCGACGAGGTGTCCGAAGCCTCCGGCGACCGGAGAGAGGCCAATGCGCCCTGACCTGCGGATCATCGCCGAGCTGGTGAACCCGGGAGCCAGGGTCCTCGACCTGGGATGCGGCACCGGTGACCTGCTCGCCTACCTCCAGGCGAACAAGCAGGTGAACGGGTACGGGCTCGAAATCGACGTCGGCAACATCACCACCTGTCTCCACAAGGGCGTCAACGTCATCGAGCAGAACCTCGACGAGGGGCTCGGCAACTTCCCGGACGACAGCTTCGACATGGTCGTCATGACCGAGACCCTGCAGTCGGTCCGGGCACCCCAGGTCATGCTCGACGAGATGCTGCGCATCGGCCGGGAGTGCGTGGTGACGTTCCCCAATTTCGGCCACTGGCGCTGTCGCCTGCAGCTCAGCTGGAACGGGCGCATGCCGGTCGCCCGGCACCTGCCTCACGCCTGGTACGACACGCCGAACATCCACCTCTGCACCTTCGACGACTTCGAGCGGCTGTGCCAGGATAAGCGGCTCGAGATCATCGAGCGTTTCGTGGTGGATGCCAGACACGCCGACAAACCGCTCATCAACCGGTTTCCCAACTTTTTCGGGACCTACGCCTTTTACCGGCTGGGCCGACCGAACGGAATGCAATCATGATTCGCAATGACCTTTGCCGGACTCTGGTCGCTGCGCTGCTCGCTCTGGGCTGCGCGCTGCCGGCCTCCGCCGAGCAGTTTCAGCGCCTGGGCTCCTACCAGGGCCACTACAGCCTGGTGCCCACCACCTTCCTGACCTCGGACGTCGCTGCCGGCTACGGCATCACGCGCGCCCGGGATCGCGCGCTGCTGAACGTCTCGATCATCGACCCCGAAGCCGGCCCGGTGCGGGCGGCGGTGTCGGGAACCGTGAAGGATCTGCTCGGCACGGTTCGTGAGCTGGCCTTCGAAGAGGTGGTCGAAGGCGAGGCCGTGTACTACCTCGCGACGGTAAGGCATGGCGACGAAGAGGTGCTGCGGTTCGCCATCGACGTGCAGACCCCGGACGGCGCCAATCACCGGCTGTCGTTCCAGCAGAAGACCTACCTGGAAGACCGGTGAAGATCGTTCTGGCCAGCGCCAACCGCGGCAAGCTGGCGGAGCTGCGCGCGCTGCTGGAGCCACTGGGCATCGACCTCGAAAGCCAGGCCGAGCTGGGCATCCAGCCGGGACCCGAGGATCGGCTCACCTTCGTGGAGAACGCCCTCGACAAGGCGCGCCACGCTGCCCGGCAGTCCGGCCTCCCGGCGCTGGCGGACGATTCGGGTCTGGTGGTTCCAATGCTCGGTGGATCTCCCGGGATCCGGTCCGCGCGTTACGCGGGCGACAGCGCCGACGATGTCGCCAACAACGCCAAGCTGGTGGCCGCGATCCGTGACGTGCAGCAGCCGCCGGCCCACTACTACTGCGCCGCCGTGCTGACGCGCAGCGCCGACGACCCCGCGCCGCTGGTGGCCACGGCACGCTGGCACGGAGTGCTGCTCGCCGAGCCCCGGGGATCGTCGGGGTTCGGCTACGACCCCCACTTCTTCCTGCCGGCGCTCGGGTGCACGGTCGCGCAGCTGCCGGCGGAGACCAAGAACCGTCTCAGCCACCGGGGTCAGGCCGTGGCCACCCTGCTCGAGCAGCTGCGCGAGATGCTCTGATGGCGGGCCCGTGACGATTCCCGCGGATTCCCCCGTGATCTCGAGCCTGGGTCTCTACCTGCACTTCCCCTGGTGTGTGCGCAAGTGCCCGTACTGCGACTTCAATTCTCACCCGCTGCGGGGAACGCTGAACGAATCCGGCTACCTGGACGCGCTGCGGGCCGACCTCAGCGAGGGCCTGGCGGATGTGGCCCCGGGGGCCATCGACACGGTGTTCTGCGGCGGCGGCACGCCGAGCCTGTTCTCGGCGGGCGCATTTGCCCGCCTGCTCGAGCACCTCGCCCCCTGGCTGGCCCCGGGGGCGGAGATCACCATGGAGGCAAACCCGGGCACGGTGGAGCATCACGATTTTGCCGCCTACCGCGCTGCCGGCATCAACCGTCTATCCCTGGGCGCACAGTCTTTCGACCCCGGTCAGCTCGCGCGCCTCGGTCGCATCCACGAAGCCGACGACACCGCCCGGGCGTTCCGGCGCGCCCGGGAGGGCGGCTTCGACAACATCAACCTCGACCTGATGTACGGGTTGCCGAGACAGACCGCGGACCAAGCGCTGGCAGACCTCGACCAGGCTCTGGCGCTGGGCCCGGAGCACCTGAGCTGGTATCAGCTCACCATCGAGCCGAAAACCGAGTTCGCCCGGCGGCCGCCGCTGCTGCCCATCGACGCTGAGCTGGCGGCCATCGAGCAGCAGGGGCAGGCGCGGCTCGCGGCGGCCGGCATGCGGCGCTACGAGGTGTCCGCGTTCGCCAGGCCGGGCCTCGAATGCCGGCACAACCTCAACTATTGGCGCTTCGGCGACTACGTCGGTGCCGGCGCCGGCGCTCACGGCAAGCGCTCTTATCCGGGCCCTGACGGTCTCGAGATCCGACGGACCCGCAAGGCTAGCCAGCCGCGACGCTATCTCCAGGCGCCTGCCAGCAGCGAAGTGGCGGCGGTGGCTCCGGGCGAGCGCGTATTCGAGTTCATGATGAACGCCCTGCGGCTCAGGGACGGCGTCAGCCACGGCTGCTTCGAGCTACGCACCGGCCTCGACCTCGCCACCCTCGCACCGCATTGGCAACCCCTGGCGGAACAGGGTCTGGTCCATCGGGACCGCATCGCCGCCACCGAGCTGGGCTGGCGCCACCTGGACACGGTGCTTCAGCGCTTCCTCTCGTAACGCAGATCCCAGACCCGGTGGCCCAGGCGCAACCCCCGCGCCTCGAACCGGGTGAGCGGGCGATCCGCAGCCCGCCGGGCGCCCGCCCCGGCATCGGCGGTGACAGCGTCAGGCTCGGTCTCGACGCGAACCGGTTGCCGTGGAGCCAGCCCCGGCTCGGCATCGAGCACCTCGATGATCCAGTGCGCGTAATCCTCCCAGTCCGTTGCCACCCAGAGCAGACCGCCGGGACGCAGCCGCTCGGCGACCTGGCGAGCCAGCGCAGGCTGCACCAGACGCCGCTTGTGATGCCGCTTCTTTGGCCAGGGGTCCGGGAAAAAGATGCGAACCTCATCGAGTGAGGCAGGTTCTACCAGGTGAGTAAGTACCCACTCCGCCGGAGCCTCCAGGAGCCGGACGTTGCTGCTGCCGGCGTTTTCGAGGCGAAGCATGGCCGAGCCGATGCCGGGCTGATACACCTCGACCCCGAGCAGGTTCCACTCCGGCCGCTGCTGCGCCCACGCCACCAGCGCCTGGCCCATGCCGAAACCAATCTCCAGACCCAGCGGGGCCTTGCGGCCGAACGACCGGGCCAGGTCGAGGTCCGCGGCTGCCGTCGGGTCCAGGAGGTAACGATCCGCGAGTTCCCGCAACGCCCGGGCCTGACCCCGCGTCTGACGCCCGCGACGGCGCAGGTAGGTACGGAACCCGCCGGGCTCGGCGGGGCCGGCCTCCTCTCTACCGGTCACCGCGGGCTACCGAGCGCGGCAACCAACAGCGCCGACCAGCCGACCAGAAAAGCCACTCCGCCCAGGGGTGTAATCGGGCCGAACAGCCTCGGCCCCCCCAGCGCCAGCACGTAGAGGCTTCCGGAGAACAGGAGGATGCCGACCACGAAACTCCAGCCTGCGACGCTCACCGCGCCGCCGGCCGCGACGCCACCGAGCCGCAGCCAGATGCCGGCAGCCAGCAGCGCGAGGGTGTGAATCAGCTGATAGCTGACGGCGGTTTCCCAGGTTTCCAGGCCGGACGCTCCCAGACGGCCCTTCAGGCCATGGGCACCGAACGCCCCGAGCCCGACGCCGAGGGCGCCGAAGGCTGCAGCAAGCGCGAGGAACGGCGCGCCCGCAGCCACCGGGCTCAGGCCGCCACGGCGACCTGGAGCTTCTTCATGGCGTTCTTCTCGATCTGACGGATGCGTTCGGCGGACACGCCGTAACGCTCGGCCAGGTCGTGCAGGGTCAGCTTGTCGTCCGCCAGCCAGCGGTTCTGGATGATGTCCCGGCTGCGCTCGTCCAGCCCAGCCAGGGCCTGGGACAGCTTGTCGGAGGCCGATGCCTGCCAGTCCGCTTCCGCCACCACGTCTTCGGGATTCGCACCTTCCTGCTCGAGATAGTGAACGGGCGCGAAGAAGGAGCCACCGCCGTCCCCATCGTCGTCGTCATCGAAGCCGTCGAAGGACAGGTCACTGGCCGCCATCCGGCCTTCCATACGCGACACTTCCTCTTCCGAGACGCCCAGCTCCTCCGCCATGGTGCGGGTCTCGTCCTGGGTCAGCCAGGCCAGCCGGCGCTTGTTGCTGCGAAGGTTGAAGAACAGCTTGCGCTGCGCCTTGGTGGTGGCCACCTTGACGATGCGCCAGTTGCGCAGAATGAACTCGTGCATCTCGGCCTTGATCCAGTGCACGGCGAAGGAAATCAGCCGCACGCCCACTTCGGGATTGAACCGCTTCACCGCTTTCATCAGGCCGACGTTGCCTTCCTGGATCAGATCAGCCTGGGGCAACCCGTAGCCCTGGTAGGATCGGGCCAGGTGAACGACGAAGCGAAGGTGCGACAGCACCAGCTCGCGGGCCGCATCCAGATCATTGTGGTAGTAGAACCGCTCGGCCAGCGCTTTCTCTTCCTCCGGGCTCAGGACCGGAATCGCGCTGATCGTGCGGATGTACGAGTCCAGGTCGCGACCCGGCGACAGGCTGTTGAGGGCGAGCAGATTCGCGGACATGTGATACCTCCGGTAGCACCAGTTCCTTAGCCAAACAGTTTAGCACTCGCAGTGTTAGACTGCTAAGCCCCTTTCGAGTTCCTCGTCAACGCGGTCCGCGCTGTGCGCTATCTCATTGATTATTATAATATTTCAAGGCCGGCCAGACGCTGGCGAACGGCCATCAGCGCGCCGACGACGCCAAGCAGTGCGGCGCTCGCGAAGAGCGCGCCGAGAAAGACCAGATCGAAGCCAGCCAAGGCCAGCTGCTGGCCGTAGCTGCCCAGGAGCTGGGCCAGCGGCGCTTCGATGACCAGCAGCGCGATGCTGATCAGCATGGCGGCCACCAGCCCGCCGCCGAGACCGTAGACCAGCCCGAAATACAGAAACGGCCGGCGGATCTGGGCGTCCGTCGCGCCCACCAGCTTCAGCACCCGCACCTCTTCCAGCCGCGCCTCGATGGCCAGACGCACCGAGGTAGCGGTGATCAGCACCGCCCCCAGACCGAACAGCCCGGCGAGCATCACGCCCACCCGGGTCACCACCCGGGTAATGTCGGTGACCCGCTCCAGCCAGGTCTTCTCCACCACTACCTCTGCGACCCGATCCGCCGCGCCGGCGACGGCGGCCAGCGCGTCCAGATCGGCCGCGTCGGCGCCCGCTTCGAGCACGGCCCGCAGCGACGCCGGCAGCGGGTTGTCGTCGAGGAGGTCGAGGGCGTCGGCGAGACCGGTAAAACGCTGGAACTCCGCCAGCGCCTCGGCCTCTGAGATCACCGTGACCCGGGAGACGGTGTCCCGGGATTCCAGAGTCTTCGCCAGCGCCGCAACTGCCCCGGGGTCGGCGCCGACCTCGAAGTACACCGTCAGCCCCGGCCGGCCTTCCCAGGCGCCGGTCATGGCAGCCAGGTTCTGCTGCAGCAGAAACAACCCGGCAGGGAGCGCCAGGGCAATCCCGACCAGCACCCAGACGAGCAGGCTGGTTCCGAGCTTTTCGGCGACGAAGTGCCCTGTTTCACGCAAGATACGCGCATGATCGCGGCACAATGCCAGAAATCCCGGGCGTTGCCGCGGCCACGGATCCCGCGCGGCCTTAGTCCGCGCCATCGGCATCCTCGTCATCCCCCGCCGGGGCCGGCCGGCCGGCGCCGGCGCTGCCCGGCTGATCGCTCACCATGCTGCCGTTGGCCAGCTCGATGATGCGCATGCCCATGGATTCAATCAGGTCACGATCGTGGCTGGCCACCACCACCGTGGTGCCGATCTGCTGGAACTGCTCGAACAGACCCATGATGTCCCGGGACAGCTCCGGGTCCAGATTCCCGGTTGGCTCGTCTGCGAGCAGGATCTTCGGCCGCGTGACGACCGCTCGCGCGATGCCCACGCGCTGCTGCTCACCGGTGGACAGATAGCGCGGGAACAGGCCTTCCTTGCTGAGCAGACCCACTCGGGTCAAAGCAGCCCGCACGCGCCGGGCCACGTCCCGTTCCCGGTAGCCGGTCACCCGCAGCGGCAAAGCCACATTCTCGAACACGCTCCGGTTGGCCAGCAGGTGATGGTCCTGAAACACCGCACCCAGGTTCTGCCGGTAGTGGGGCAGCCGACGGCCGGAAATCTGGGTGACGTTGACGCCGTTCACGAGGATCTGCCCCCGGGTCGGCCGGTCGAGACACAGCAGCAGTTTCAGGAAGGTGCTCTTGCCGGCGCCGGAGTGCCCGGTGAGGAAGGTCATCGAGCCCGTCTCGAAGCTTGCCGACAGCTCCTTGAGCCCTTCCTGACCGTTGTCGAAACGCTTGGTGACCTGATGAAACTCGATCTGTCCCACGGCTTACTCGGTGGCCAGCAACGCGTCCACGAAACCGTCGGCAGAGAACGGCCTCAGGTCGTCGGCGCCTTCGCCGATGCCGATGAAGTACACGGGCTTAGCCACCTGGCGGGCAATGGCGAACAGCACCCCGGCCTTGGCGGTGCCGTCCAGCTTCGTGATCACGAGCCCGGTGACCCCCACCGCAGCGTCGAACTCACGTACCTGGGACAGGGCGTTCTGACCAACCCCGGCATCCAGCACCAGCAGCACCTCGTGGGGCGCGGTTTCGTCCAGCCGCCCCACGACGCGTTTGACCTTCTTCAGCTCTTCCATGAGGTTGCTCTTGGCCTGCAGGCGGCCGGCGGTGTCTGCCATGAGCACATCCACCCCCCGCGACTGAGCCGCCTGGACCGCATCGTAGACCACCGACGCGCTGTCCGCGCCCTGCTTCTGCGCCACCACCGGCACGCCGGCACGCTCGCCCCAGCTGGCCAGCTGCTCGACCGCGGCCGCCCGGAAGGTGTCGCCGGCCGCCAGCATCACGCTGTGGCCGTCGCGCTTGAAGCGCTGGGCCAGCTTGCCGATGGTGGTGGTCTTGCCGACCCCGTTGACGCCGACGAAGAGCACGACGAAAGGCCGCACGTCGTCCGGCACCCGGAACGGCCGTGACAACGGCGCCAGCAGGTCCTTGAGCAGCTCCCCGAGGGCGTGATGCAGCGCCCGGGTATCGTTCAGCTCCCGTCGCTTCACCCGACGCGCCAGCTCCGCCATGATCTCGCGCGTGGTCTCCATGCCGACGTCGGTGAGCAGAAGGGCTGTTTCCAGCTCCTCCATCACCGAGTCGTCGATCTCCTTCTCGCCGAGCAGCAGATTGCCGACGCCCTCCGCGAGCTGCCCTCGGGTCTTGCCGAGGCTGCGCTTCAGGCGCTTCCAGAATCCGCCCTTGCCGTTGTCCGAGACTTCTTCGTTCACCGTCTGGCTCTGGTCCTCGTGGGTGTCAGGTGCTGTTGTGGGCGCCGCGCGCGTAGCTCACCATGCGTCGGTCATCGACGCAGATGGAGCGGGCGCACCACGGCATGGCTAACGAAGTGCGCATTATCGGCGGTAAGTTCAGGGGGCGAAAGCTCACGTTTCCGGACCTGCCCGATCTCCGTCCGACCCTGGGCCGGGTCAGAGAAACTCTGTTCAACTGGCTGCGCGCCGACGTGGCCGACAGCCGCTGCCTGGACCTGTTCGCGGGCAGCGGCGCGCTGGGCTTCGAGGCCCTGTCCCGGGGCGCCGCCAGCGTGACCTTCGTCGACGCCGACCGCAAGGTGGTCCGCAGCCTGCGCCAGAACGTCGTGCGGCTCCAGGTCGCCGACCGTGCCGAGGTCATCTGCCGCCGCGCGGAGGCGATGCTGCGGCGGGACGGCGGACCCTGGGACATCGTCTTCATCGACCCGCCATTCCGCCATTCCGCCCTGGCTGGAATCCTGGAGCTGCTGGCCGACTCACAGGTCCTGGCCGACGGTGGCGTCGTGTACGTGGAGGGGCCGCGCCGCGAGCCGCTGCCGACCGCCCGCTGGCGTCAACTCAAACACGCGACCGCCGGCGACACCCAGTTCAGCCTCCTTGCCACCCCCTGACCACCCCGCTACCATCCGCCGCTTCCGGAGTGTCCGGGGAAGGGGGAGCAACATGCGCGTGGTGGTTTATCCGGGATCTTTCAATCCCATCACCCGGGGAC
>JBFISC010000090.1:0-13365 GCA_041608775.1 Pseudomonadales bacterium
CCCGGCGGCTGCTGCGGAGCTGAATCCCCGCGAGAGGTCAGTCACATGTAAGGGGTTCGCGGTGGCGTGCATGCGTCACACTTCGCCCTGTCGGATTGGGAAATCCTCAGGGCTCAGTCCGGGGTTACCGAAGCCGACGTGCAGACGTTCTATCTGGCGCGACAACCGATTTACGACAGCAGCCTGCGGGTGGCGGGGTACGAGTTGCTCTACCGCGGCGGGAATTGCGCAGCGGCGGATTTCTGCGACGGCGATCGGGCGACCACGGAAGTCATGACCAGCAGCATCGTCGACATCGGTCTCGACAAGCTGGTGGGCAACCATCCCGCTTTCATCAACGTCACCCGGGGGTTTCTCGACGGTGATCTGCCACTTCCGGAAGTCGGGGGTCGGATCGTGCTGGAGGTACTCGAGGACGTCCAGGTGGATTCCCGGCTGCTGGCCCGCCTCGAGCGCCTGTCCGGCGCGGGATACCGGGTGGCCCTGGACGACTTCGCTTTCCGGGGCGGTGCCGAAGCGCTGCTGGCGTTCGCGGATTACGTCAAGCTAGATGTCCAGGCGTTGTCCCCGCAGGCGCTGGTGGACAATGTTGCCAGGGCCCGTGACCACCCGGCCCGGCTGATTGCCGAAAAGGTCGAAACCCACGAGATGATGGCCACCTGTCGTGAGCTCGGCTTCGATATGTTCCAGGGGTTCTTCTTCTGCAGGCCGCGTACGGTCAGCGGCCAGCGGCCCGAGGCGAACCGCCTGGCCGTGCTGCAGCTGATCTCGCGGCTGCAGGATCCCGAGGCGGGCATCGAGGAGCTGGAACGCCTGGTGACCTGCGATCCGGCGCTGTCCTATCGGCTGCTCAAGTACATCAACTCCGCCTACTGCGGGCTGCGGGTGGAGGTCTCCTCCATCCGCAAGGCGCTGATTCTCGTGGGCACCGACCTGGTGCGGAGCTGGGCGACGCTGCTGCTCCTGTCGCGGCTGTCGGACGGCAAGCCGGAAGAACTCATCAGCACGGCGTTGATCCGGGCCCGCTTCTGCGAGCTGCTCGGTCGTGATGATGCCGCCCGTGACGATAACCAGTACTTCACCGTCGGCCTGCTGTCAGTGCTCGATGCGCTGCTGGATCAGCCCATGGCGGCCGTGGTGAGCGAGCTGCCGTTCGACGCCGAGCTGCGTGAGGCGCTGAGCGGGCGAACCGGGCCGCTGGGCGAAACCCTGTCCCGGGTGATCGCCTACGAGCAGGACCAGCCGAAGGGCGAAGTCGAGGGAACCTCGCTCACCGGCCGTTACGTCGAGGCGCTCGGCTGGGCCATGGAAACCCGGGAAGCGCTGGGCTCATAGCGTCAGGCCCAGTCCCAGATACATCACCAGCGCGACTCCAGCCGCGAGCAGCGCGTACGGCAGCTGGGTGCGCACGTGATCGATGTGGTCGGTTGCAGCAGCCATGGAGGCCACCACCGTGGTGTCGCTGATCGGCGAGGCGTGGTCGCCGAACACGGCCCCGGATAGCACCGCGCCGAGGAGCATGGCGGGCTCCGCGCCCAGGCTCAGGGCAATGGGCACGGCTACCGGGATCATGATCGCGAAGGTGCCCCAGCTGGAGCCGATGGCGAAAGCGGTGAACCCGGAGACCAGAAACACCAGCGCCGGCAGGAGCGCCAGCGGAACGTTGTCGCTGACCACCTGGGAGAGGAACGTCCCCGTTCCCAGGGCGTCGGTCACGTCGCCGAGGGCGAGCGCCAGCAGCAGAATGAGCGCCACGGGAAGCAGACCGCCGGCGCCCTTCAGGGATACGTCCATGAGCTCGGCGAGACGCCGCCGCTGGCGGACGATGGCCATGAGCCAGACCGTGGCGAGGCCGGCGAGCACGGCCCACAGCACCGAGGTCGAGCCGGAGCCCGCGGACAGATCCCCCCCGCCCGTGAGGTACAGACCGATCGGTACCATCACCACCAGCACCGCGATAGGACCGAGCATGAATGCGGGGCCGGCCGTGGCCGGCGTGTCGGCGCCGCCGATCAGCGACGGGTCCATCATCGGCGCTGCGCCGGGCCACAGCAGCCGCCCCTGCCGGGTGCGCGCCTGGGCTTTCGCCATGGGGCCGAAGTTCCAGCCGAAGGCAATGCTCAACGCCGCCAGGACGACGGCCAGGATCGAATAGAAGTTCAGCGGGATCGCGCCGATGAAAACACCGAGCGGATCGCTGAGCTCGGTGCTGGACAGCAGACCGAGGTTGAAGGCACCCCACGCGTTCAGGGGTATCAGGATGCATACCGGGGCGGAGGTGGAGTCGATGAGGTAGGCCAGGCGCTCCCGGGAGATCCGCAGCCGGTCGAACAGCGGCCGCGATACCGCACCTGCCACCAGCAGGGTCAGGTTCGACTCGATGAACACCACGATGCCCGTCAGCCAGGCGAGCCACTCCGCGCGACGGGCGGAGGTCACCCAGGCGCGGCGTTCCAGCCAGGCGACGAAGCCGCGCACGCCACCGGTACGTTCGATGACGGCGATCATGGCACCGATCACGAGGGTGAAGCCGATCACCCTGGCATCGCCCGCATTGCCGAGCACCGCGACGATGCTGTCCACGCCTTCGCCGAGCGCAGCCAGGGGGTTGCCGTCGCCCAGCAGCCACCATCCCAGCCAGATGCCGGCCAGCAGCGACAGGATCACCTGCCGGCTGATGATGGCCAGGGCGATGGCGAACAGCGGCGGCAGTATCGAGGTCCAGCCGGGTTCCGCGGCCACTCAGGGCTCCGGGCGGTCGGGTTGGAAGCTGAGCGAGTAGGTGCCGAGCTCGCCGATCTTTCCGTCGCGGACCATCACCGCCTCGCGTTGCGGAGCCCGGCGGCGGGCGACGCTTTCGTCGTGACGCTCGATCCAGGCTGCCACCACCTCGCCGGAAGGGCGCAGGTGGCACACGAGCTCACCGCCTTCCACGAGCTCTCCCAGGAGGCGGACCCGGCGCTCGCGCAGCCGCGTGCGCAGACCGTCGACGTAGCGGAAAACCATGGCTTCGGTGACGATGTCGAGGGCGGAGTCGGCGTCGTCCCAGCGAACCTGGTCGTTGCCCTGCAGCTTCCGGGCGCCCGTTATGGCGCAGCGGCCATCCACGCTGTAGGTGAAGATGGCAGAGGGGGTGTGGGCCGTCAGCTCCGCCAGCGACGGCGGCGGCCGCGGAGCGCGCGGGGGCGCGTGATGCGGCGAAGCGGCGGCAGCAGCAAGCACCAGGGTCAGCACGGGCGTCATGGCCGCCAATGGTACTCCACGTCGGGTGCCGATTCCGGCGGCGGGCTGGTGCCGTAGCGCACCGCGACGAAGCCGTGGTGCTCGTAGAACGCGCGGGCAGCCGCGTTCTGCTGGTGGGTGTGCAGCTCGATGCCGGCGGGCGACATCGTTCTGGCGTGCTCGAGCAGCGCGCTGCCGAAGCCGCGGCGCTGGTGCGCCGGATCTACGTAGAGACGGTCGAGGTAACTCTGCTTCATGGCCAGATAGCCGGTGATCGTGTCGTTGCTCGAGACCACGTAGACGTCGCAGCGGGCGGCGATGTGGTTGCGGAAGGCGCTCAGGGCGACTTCGGGCGTCATGGTCAGCCAGCCCGGCAGGTAGTCGTAGGCGGCCTTCCCCGACCGATACCAGAGCAGGGCCACCGCGTCGGTGTCGGCTTCGGTCATGGGTCGGATGGTCGGCATGTTCGTGTCGCCCCGGTCCGGTGTTCATGCCCAGGCATGGCACGGATGGTGCCCGGGGTCGGAATCGAACCGACACTCTGTTTCCAGAACCAGATTTTGAGTCTGGCGCGTCTACCAATTTCGCCACCCGGGCGGGCGTCGGCGCGCCCGTGAGCGGGCCGCTTGCAGCCGCGCATGTTACAACGTCACGGCCTGCGGATTCCACGCGATCCGTGGCTTAATGGGCGGAAGTCACCGCGGAGAACCGTCATGAGCGCGCTGATCTTCTACACCAACCCGATGTCCCGCGGGCGCATCGTGCGCTGGATGCTCGAAGAGGTGGGGGCGCCCTACGAGACCCGGCTGCTGGAGTACGGCACGACCATGAAGGCGCCCGAGTATCTGGCCATCAACCCCATGGGCAAAGTGCCCGCGATTCGCCATGGCGATGCGGTGGTGACCGAATGCGCGGCGATCTGCGCGTACCTGGCGGACGCGTTTCCCGGGTCCGGGCTGGCACCACCGCTGGCCGAGCGCGGCGCCTACTACCGCTGGCTGTTCTTCGCCGCCGGCCCGCTGGAGGCCGCGGTGACCAACCAGTCGCTGGGCTTCGAGGTTCCCGCCGAGCGCGAAATGACCGCGGGCTACGGCAACCTTCAGCGTGTGCTCGACACCCTGGAGGGCGCCGTCGGCGGAGAGCGCTACGTTGCTGGCGATGCCTTCACCGCCGCCGACGTTTATGTCGGCGCGCAGATCGGCTGGGGCATGCAGTTCGGCACCGTTCAGCCGCGCCCGGCATTCGAGCGTTACTGGGGCAGGCTGGAAGCCCGGGATGCCTGGCGACGCGCGTCGGCACTGGACGACGCGGCGGCCGCCGACGGCTGAACGGCGTCGCCATGCGGCGCGCCCGCCGCTAGAATCCGCGGCTTCGCCTGAATTGGTCGGTCAAGCCAATGCGCGTCGATGATTTCGACTACCAGCTCCCAGAGCGGCTCATCGCTCAGACGCCGGCCCGGCGGCGCGAAGCAAGTCGGCTCCTTCAGCTGCATGGCGACGAGCTGGCGCACCTCTCCTTCGCGGATCTCCCCGGCCTGCTGCGTCAGCGCGATCTGCTGGTGCTGAACGATACCCGGGTCATCAAGGCGCGGCTCTACGGCGAGAAGGACAGCGGCGGGCGCGCCGAGATTCTGGTCGAGCGGATCGAATCCGACGCGCTGGCGCTTTGCCAGGTGCGGGTGAGCAAGCCGCTCAAGCCCGGACGGCGGCTGACCGTGGCGGGCTTCGAGGTCGTGGTGTCAGGCCGCGAAGGCGACTTCTACCGGCTCGAGTTCCCCGACTCGGTCATGCGCGTGCTCGATGCGGCCGGCGAGGTCCCACTGCCGCCTTACATACGCAGACAGCCGTCGGCGGGGGATCTCGAACGCTATCAGACCGTGTACGGCCGGCACCCGGGCGCGGTCGCGGCGCCGACGGCCGGTCTCCATTTCACCCGGGAGATGCTGGACGCGCTGCCGGCCAGGGGCATCGACGTCGGCTACGTCACCCTGCACGTGGGTGCCGGCACGTTCCAGCCGGTGCGGGTGAGCGAGGTCGGCGAGCACCGGATGCACAGGGAGCGCTACAGCGTTTCCGCCGATGTCGTGGCGGCGCTGGAGCGCTGCCGTCGGCGCGGTGGCCGGGTCGTCGCGGTGGGCACGACCGTGGTCCGCACCCTGGAAGCCGCGGCAGCCGCCTGCGGCGGCCTGCGAGCCGGGATCGGCGAGACTGACCTCTTCATCACCCCCGGCTTCCGGTTCCGTGTGGTGGACGCGCTGCTGACCAATTTTCATCTGCCGCGCTCGACCCTGCTGATGCTGGTCTGTGCCTTCGGCGGCTATCACCGGGTCATGCGGGCCTATGCCGCCGCCGTGGCCGAAGGCTACCGGTTCTTCAGCTACGGGGATGCGATGTTCCTGGAGAGGGCCGCCCGGGAGGAAGCGGATGTTTGAGCTTCTGGCCACCGACGGGGGCGCGCGGCGCGGCCGGCTGACCACGGGTCACGGAACCGTGGAGACCCCCGTGTTCATGCCCTGTGGCACCTACGGCACGGTGAAGGCCATGACGCCGGCCGCGCTGGCTGAGGTTGGTACCCAGATCCTGCTCGGCAACACCTTTCATCTGATGCTGCGACCCGGAGACGGGACCATCCGCGATCTCGGCGGTCTCCATGGGTTCATGGGCTGGGAGGGACCGATCCTCACGGACTCCGGCGGCTTTCAGGTCTGGAGCCTCGGGGAGCTGAGAAAGATCTCGGAGGCGGGCGTGATGTTCCGCTCGCCGGTGAACGGCGATCGGGTAGAGCTGACGCCGGAGATCTCCATGGCCGTGCAGCGCAACCTCGGGTCCGATGTGGTCATGGTGTTCGACGAGTGCACGCCGCACCCGGCCAGCGAAGCCCAGGCCCGGGCCTCCATGAGCCTGTCGCTGCGCTGGGCGGAACGTTCGCGGCGGGCTTACGGCGACGGCGATCCGGGGCTGCTGTTCGGGATCGTTCAGGGCGGCATGTTCGACGGTCTGCGCTGCGAGAGTCTTGATGGACTGCTGGCCCTGGGCTTCGACGGCTACGCCATCGGCGGTCTGTCGGTGGGCGAGACCAAGGAGGAGATGGACGGGGTGCTGACGGCGCTGCTGCCGAACATGCCGGTACAGCGTCCGCGTTACCTGATGGGAGTAGGAACGCCGGCGGATCTGGTGCGTTGCGTCGAGCTCGGCGTCGACATGTTCGATTGCGTCATGCCCACCCGCAATGGCCGCAACGGCTACGCCTTCACCTCCCGCGGCACGGTGAAGATCCGCAACGCCCGGCATCGTCTCGCCGACCGCCCCCTCGATCCCGAGTGTGCGTGTTACGCGTGTGCGAACTTCTCCCGGGCCTACCTGCATCACCTGGATCGCTGCGGGGAAATGCTCGGCGCGATGCTGATGACCCACCACAATCTGGCGTACTACCACGGGTTGATGGCCCGTTTGCGCGCCTCCATCGAAACGGGTACATTTCGCAGCCTCATCGAGACCCTGCAGAACGGTTGGAACTCCCCTGATGAACCTGCTTGAAACCACCGCTCATGCGGCCGAGGGCGCGCCGCCGGCCGATGCGGGGCTGATCAATCTGCTGTTCCTCGGCGGATTCGTGCTGATTTTCTACTTTCTCCTGTGGCGCCCGCAGAGCAAGCGGCGCAAGGAGCATCAGCAGCTGATGAGCGGGCTGGCCAAGGGCGACGAGGTGGTGACCGCTGGAGGAATCGTCGGTCTGGTCAACAAGGTGGAAGACGACTTCATCAAGGTGCAGGTCGCAGGTAACGTCGAGCTTCGCATCCAGAAGTCGGCCGTCGGCGCCACCCTGCCCAAGGGGACCATCAAGTCGCTGGATGAGCCCTAGTGACCTGCACTTCTGCAGAATGGGGTGCCTGCCCCAGTGGCTAGATCACCTGGCATCGCGGGGGAGAATCTCCTAGGCCTGCCGCGGGCGTCGAAGCGGCCGCCCAACACCAACCACCCGGGTCGCAGCGTCTTCGTGCTGATCGTGCTCGTGCTCGGCTGCCTCTACGCCGTGCCCAATCTGTTCCAGCCGGATCCGGCGCTGCAGATCAAGGCCACTGCCGACGGTGCCAGGGTCGATCAGGCGACCATGCGTCGCGCGGAGGAGGCCCTGCAGCGCGGTGGCGTCGAGGTGATCGGCTCGGAGTTCGATGCTACTGGCGGGCTGATCCGGGTCGGCAGCGACGAGGCGCAGCTGCGCGGGCGCGATCTGGTCTCGGCCGCGCTCAACACCGGCGCCGAGCGGCGCTTCGTGGTGGCGCTGAATCGGGCTTCCACCACCCCGCAGTGGCTGCAGGACATTGGCGGCAAGCCGCTCAACCTCGGTCTCGACCTTTCCGGCGGCGTCCACTTCCTACTACAGGTGGATATGGACAAATTCCTCGGTGATCGCATGGATGGCAACCAGCAGGCGATTCGCGACCTGCTGGTCGAGAAACGCGTCCGCTACGCGCCGGGTGAGTGGCTGAACGGCCGCGCGCTGGAGATCGGCTTTCAGAACGAGCAGGCGCGGGATCAGGCCGAGCGTCTGATCGCCGACGAGTTCGACGAGTTCGAGATCAGTGCCCGTCAGGTCGACGGGCTGCCGGGCCTGCGGCTCTCCATCACCGAGGCGAAGATCGCCGAGCTGGAAGACTTCGCCATCTCCCAGAACCTCACCAGCCTGCGCAACCGGGTCAACGAGCTCGGCGTTTCCGAGCCCCTGGTGCAGCGCCTTGGTCGGGCCAGGATCGTGCTCGACCTGCCGGGCATTCAGGACAGCGCGCGGGCGAAGGAGATCATCAACAAGTTCGCCAACCTCGAGTTCCGGCTGGTGGCGGGCGGTAACGCCCGGCCGTCGCAGACCGAGATCTACGAGTACGAGGGCGCGCCGGTGACGCTGGAGCGCGCGAACATCGTCACCGGGAACCAGGTGACCAACGCGATCCAGGACTTCGACCCGGAAACCGGCCAGCCCCAGGTCAGCATCACCCTGGACAACGAAGGCGGGCGACGGATGAACGCGGTGACCCAGGACAACGTGGGTAATCGCATGGCGATCATCTTCAAGGAGCTTAAGGTCCGTTCGCGCACCGTCGCGGGTGCGGACGGTCAGGTCGAGGTCGTGCCCTACACGGTAGAAGAAAAGCGGGTGATCAACGTCGCCACCATTCAGAGCGCGCTCGGCTTCCGCTTCCGCATCACCGGCCTCGAGCTCGGTGAAGCCCGGGATCTGGCACTGCTGCTGCGCGCCGGCGCGCTGGCGGCGCCGATGTACATCGTCGAGGAACGGACGGTGGGCGCGAGCCTGGGCGAGGAGAACATCCAGCAGGGCAGGAACTCCGTGATCATCGGCTTTGCCCTGGTCATGCTGTTCATGCTGGCCTACTACAAGTGGTTCGGTCTGGCCGCCGACGTCGCCCTCACCGCCAATCTGATCCTGATCATCGCAGTGATGTCGATACTCGGCGCAACCCTCACGCTGCCCGGCATTGCCGGCATCGTGCTGACCGTGGGCATGGCGGTTGACGCCAACGTGCTGATCTTCTCGCGGATTCGCGAGGAGCTGGAGCGCAGCGCGCCCCAGGCTGCCATTCAGGGCGGTTTCGACCGTGCCATCGTCACCATTCTCGACGCCAACATCACGACCTTCTTCGTCGCCATCATCCTGTTCTCCATCGGCAGTGGCCCGGTCAAAGGCTTTGCCGTCACCCTGGCCGTAGGCATCGTTACCTCCATGTTTACCGCCATCATGGTTACCCGAACGCTGGTGAACCTGATGTACGGCGGCCGCAAGCTGGAGGCGCTGGCGATATGAAGCGGCCGGACATCGACTTCATGGGCAAGCGGCGGGTCGCCGCCGTTGGATCCATCGTTTTCGTGCTGCTCGCCCTCGGGGACATCATCTTCCAGGGTCTCAACCTCGGGCTCGATTTCACCGGCGGCACCCTGGTGGAGGTCCAGTTTCAGGAGGCCCAGGATCCGGTGGAGGTCCGCCAGTATCTGGAGAGCGCCGGGTTCGAGGGCGGCGTGGTGCAGTTTTTCGGCAGCGAGCGCGATCTGCTGGTGCGCATGCCGCCTCAGGCCAGCACCGAGCAGGCGGAAATGGGCGACCAGATCCTGTCGGCGCTCGAGGATTTCGCCCCCGGCGCGACGATGCTGCAGTCGAACTACGTGGGTCCGGCGGTCGGGGAGGAGTTGCGCGACGATGCCGGCCTCGCGCTGCTGGCAGCGCTGGGCGCCGTCATGCTCTACATCCTGTTCCGGTTCACCAAGCAGTTTGCGGTCGGCGCCGTGGTGGCGCTGGTGCACGACGTCATCGTCGTGGTGGGCTGCTTTTCGCTGTTCCAGTGGACGTTCGATCTGCCGGTGCTGGCCGCGGTTCTGGCGGTGGTGGGTTACTCGCTGAACGACACCATCGTGGTGTCCGACCGGATCCGCGAGAACTTCCGGAACATCCGCCGCGCGACGCCCCTCGAGGTCATCAACCGCTCGCTCAACCAGATACTCGGACGCACCCTGGTGACGTCGTTGACCACGTTGCTGGTGCTGCTGGCGCTGCTTCTGGCCGGTGGCGAAACCATCCGCGGGTTTGCCATGGCCCTGACCATCGGCATCGTGGTCGGAACCTACTCGTCGATATACGTGGCGGCCAACGTGCTGGTCCTGATGAAGATCAGCCGCGAGGACCTGCTGGTCCCCGAGAAGGAAGGGGAGGAACCGGAGACCCCGTGAGGCAGGCCTCGCGACGGCTCCGGAACCCGGCCGTCGCCCGGCAGGGAGCCGACGCTAGCGTAGCGCCGGCGCCAGGTGTGGGCGCAGGTGCTGGACCATCAGTTTGAATACTTTGGTGTTGGCGGCGACGATGTTGCCGCTTTCCATGAAGCCGTCGCCACCGGCAGGGCTGCCGACGAACCCCCCGGCCTCCCTGACGATAACCGTGCCGGCGGCGATGTCCCAGGGCGATAGGGCGAACTCCCAGAACCCATCCACCCTTCCGGCGGCAACGTAGGCCAGATCCAGGGCCGCGGAGCCGGCCCGGCGAATGCCGCGGCAGGTGGCAGTGAATTCCTTCAGCGTCTCCATGTAGGTGTCGAGGTGGACCTTGATGGCACCGGGCGGGATGCCGGTGGCGAGCACGGATTCCTCGAGCCGGTGCCGGGTGCTGACGCGGATGCGCTTGTCGTTGAGCTGGGCGCCGTGACCCCGGGAAGCAATGAATGCTTCGTTGCGCAGCGGGTCGAAGATCACTCCGTGTTCCAGCTGCCTGCCCCGGCGCAGGCCGATGGAGATGCAGAAGTGGGGAATCCCCTGCAGGTAGTTGGTGGTGCCGTCCAGGGGGTCGATGATCCAGGTGAACTCGGTGTCGTTGCCGGCGCGGCTGCCGCTGTAGGACTCGCCGTGCTCCTCGCCGACGATGCCGTGTTCCGGATACGCCTTGTGCAAAGCATCGACGATGGCGGATTCGGCTTCCCGGTCGACGTTGGAAACGAAGTCGTTGCGGCGCTTCTCCTGAATGTCGAGAGCGTCGAGCCGATCCATCGCGCGGAGCATGATCTGTCCCGCCTGACGGGCGGCGCGCAACGCGATGTTGGTCTGTGGCTGCATGATCCGGGTAGCTCGGCTGGAAGGCGCGGTATCCTAGCAGGTGTGGTGAGAGATGACAGGTAGACGGTGACGGACGAACGGCTTTCCCGGGTCCGGGTGGTGCTGGTGGAACCCAGCCATCCGGGCAACATCGGCGGTGCGGCCCGGGCGCTGAAGACGATGGGCCTGTCGCGGCTTGCGGTGGTCAACCCGAAACGCTTTCCGGACCCGCAGGCGGAATGGCGAGCGGCCGGGGCGGGCGACGTGCTGGACGCCGTGGCGGTGTTCGATTCAGTCGCCGACGCGATCGCCGATTGCCATTGGGTGGTGGGCACCAGCACCCGGTCCCGACGCATCCCCTGGCCGGTGAAGTCCGCGGCCGACGTCGCTGCGGATATCCTGGCACTGCCACTGGAGCACCGGGTCGCGGTGCTGTTCGGGCGCGAAGCGAACGGCCTGTCGAACGAAGAGCTGCAGCGCTGCCACTGCCACCTGCAGATCCCGGCCAATCCCGAGTACCCGTCATTGAACCTGGCCATGGCCGTTCAGGTGGTCTGCTACGAGCTGTTCAAGCAGTCCGGGCAGGTGCAGCCCGAGGCCGCCTGGGACCAGCCGCCGGCGAGCGCGGCCGCGTTCGAGGCGTTCGTGGAGCACCTCGGGTCGGTGCTGGTGAACGGCGAGTTCATCGATCCGGACAATCCGGGCCAGGCGCTGACCCGTCTGCGTCGGTTGTTCCTGCGCGCCGGCCTGGACGAGAAGGAGGTGCAGATGCTGCGGGGCGTGCTGCGCGAGCTGGACCCCGGCGCCCACGGCCGCCGCCGGCGGCAGGATCGGGGGAAGGAATAGTGGACCAAATTAGTCGGGTATTGCATACTGCGGGCCTATGCGACTGACCACCAAAGGCCGGTATGCCGTGACGGCCATGCTCGATATCGCGTTGCATCGCGAGCGCGGTCCGGTGAGCGTGGCTGAGGTGGCGGAACGGCAGGGCATCTCCAGCGCCTACCTGGAGCAGCTTTTCAGCAAACTCAAGCGGGCTGGCCTGCTGCGCAGCGTCCGGGGCCCCGGCGGAGGCTACGAGCTCGCCAGGCAGCTCGATGACATCAACGTGTCTCAGATCGTTGCGGCGGTCGGCGAAGGGGTGGACGCCACCCGCTGTCAGGGCACGGCCGATTGCCAGGACGGCGCCACCTGCCTGACTCACGATCTGTGGACATCGCTGTCGAACCGCATCGATGAGTTTCTTTCCGGGGTGACGCTCCACGCCCTGGTCGCGCAGCGCGAGGTTCAGCACGTTGCCAGCCGCCAGGACAGCGAGCTCATCGCCGCACGGATGCTCTGATGTCCCGCCGTCCCGGTCGACCCATCTATCTCGACTACGCCGCGACCACGCCGGTGGATCCGCGCGTGGCGCAGAAGATGAGTGCCTGCCTGCTGGTGGAAGGCAAGTTCGGCAATCCGGCATCCCGCTCTCATGTCTACGGCTGGGAAGCCGAGGAGGCAGTGGAGGAAGCCCGCGCCCAGGTCGCCCGTCTGCTCAACGCCGATCCCCGCGAGATCGTCTGGACCTCTGGCGCCACGGAGTCCGACAACCTGGCCATCAAGGGCCTGGCGGACGGCGCCAGCCGGCGTCATATCGTGACCAGCGCCATAGAGCACAAGGCGGTCCTGGATACCTGCCGGTATCTCGAGGGCAAGGGTTTTGAGGTGAGCTATCTCACCCCGGGGCGGAACGGCATCGTGACCCCGGGTCAGGTCGCGGACGCGTTGCGGCCCGACACCCTGGTGGTGTCGATCATGCATGCCAACAACGAGATCGGCGTGGTGAACGACATCGGCGGCATCGGCACCGTCTGTCGCGAGGCGGGAGTGCCGTTTCACACCGATGCTGCCCAGACGGCGGGCAAGATTCCCATTGACGTCGGCGAGACGCCGGTGGATCTGATCTCGCTGTCGGCGCACAAGATGTACGGGCCGAAAGGCATGGGTGCCCTCTACGTGCGCCGTGAGCCGCCGCTGAAGCTGACGCCATTGATTCACGGTGGCGGGCACGAGCGGGGCATGCGATCCGGCACGCTGGCGACGCATCAGATCGTCGGCATGGGGGAGGCCAGCGCCATCCTTGCGCGTGACATGGTCCGGGAGAACGAGCGGGTCCTCGCGCTGCGCCAGCGCCTGCTTGCCCATCTCCTGCAGGTGCCCGGAACGTCGTTGAACGGTGATCCCGAGCAGCGGCTTCCGGGTCTGGTGAACGTGTCCTTCGACGGCGTCGATGGGGAGACCCTGCTGCTGGCGCTGGACGATGTGGCGGTGTCGACGGGGTCGGCGTGCACCTCGGCCAGCGTCGAGCCGTCCTACGTGCTGCGGGCGCTCGACATACCCGACGACCTGGCCCACGCCTCGCTGCGCTTCACCGTCGGCCGCTACACCACCGAGGACGACGTCGACTACGTCGGCTCCCGCGTCGCCGACGTCGTCACCCGGTTGAGAAGCGCCCGCAGCGCGGCCGGCTGAAAGCCGGCCGAAAAAAAGAGCCCGCAGCGCGGCCGGCTGAGCC
>JBFISC010000091.1:0-13198 GCA_041608775.1 Pseudomonadales bacterium
AGCTGCTCGAGCTCCGCCTCCGTTACGGTGGCGCAGCGCCACATGGTCGGCCACACATCCGGATCGAATCGCAGGATGAACCCGGTCGCCGCGACCCGTTGCAGCGCGTCTTCCAAGGACTCGGCCTCGGCCAGCGCTGCAGTCTGTGCCGCGAAGCCGCGGGAGATGGAGCGGCTGAAGAGCTTGCCGGACTGAATCAACGCTCGGTTGAACATCCACGAATCCCGGGGCATGACCCAGCTGATGCGCTCCGGCTCGATGCCCAGGCGCAGCAGAAACAGGCACGCATCCATGCCCGTCTTGCCCGCGCCGACGACGGCGAACCGCCGGAAGTCGGCTGCGAGCTCAGGCAGATGATTGGGTGGCACGCAGGCGACGCTGGGCGCTACGGTGTAGGGCGGCGAGCGCATCGCCGGGACCGCCACGTTCATGTAAGTGGCGTCGACGACCTTTCGGGCGTCGACCCGATACTCCTGATCGCTGACGCGGGACCGGAACGCGCCTTCACCCGTGTACTCGCACATGGGGAAATAGCGCACGCGGCCGGAGGCCAGAAACTGCTGCTGCATGACCGCATCGAAGTAGGCACAGACCTCGTGGCCGGTGGCCAGCTCGTAGAGGCCTTGGTTCCAGCCGGTCGCGTCGATGGTGTCGGAACCCAGCTGGCGGGAATTCACGCCGTAGAAGGACGAGGGCTGGTGCAGCCGGACGAACGGATAGGCGACGTTCCAGTGACCGCCGGGCTGATGCTGGCGGTCGACGAGGATGACGGAGGCGTCGGTCTCCGCCAGCAGCGTATCGGTGAACGCCATGCCCATGGCGCCCCCGCCAACCACCAGGTAGTCTGCTTCGAGCGTCTGCATGAGGGCTCCTCTGTCCGGCCTGCGGCTCATGAGACCACGTGGACGTCGGGTATTCCACCGGAAGGGAGCTTGATATGGACAGGCTGCAACGGGTCATGCTCGCCAACGGCTTCCTGGTCGTGCTGGTTGCCATGCTGGCGGGCTTCATGCTGATGTTCTCGCTGCTCGGCGGCATGGAGGTCTGGCCAGGTCGCATGCTGGCGTTCGCCGTCTACGGAACCCCGGAGGGATGGGTTCGGGCGCACTCCGGCGGCACCATGAACGGTCTGCTGGTCATCGCGGTGGCGCTCGCACTGCCGAAGCTGGCACTGAGTCCGGGGCTGCAGCGGTTCACCGCCTACGGCTTCATCTACGTGGCGTGGAGCTTTACCGTCTTCTACTGGTTCGGAAACGCCGCCGGCAACCGCGCCCTCAGCATCGGCGACAACGCGCTCGGCGAATCGGACCTGTTCGGCGTGATCGGGTTTCTGCCGGGACTGCCCAGCGTGATCATCGTCGTCGTGCTGCTGGCGCTGGGCGCCCGGGCCGTGCTCGCGCCGGATCCGGCGCGGCGGACACCGGGGCAGGCGCCGCCGAATTAGCGCACTAGCTCAGGGTCTGCTGCGGGCCCGTTCGAACGCCGGGCGGGCGTAGCACGCTTTCGCCCAACGCCGCACGTTGTCGAACCCGCTCAGGTCGAACTCCACCGCTTCGAGCAGCTGCATCACCGCGGCGACGTTCAGGTCGGCGATGCTGAAGCCGGTGCCCACCAGCCATTCGCGGCCTGCCAGGGCCTCGTCGAGCACTGCGAGTGGTCGTGCCAGGCCCTTGCCGGCGCGCTCGATCACCCCGGCATCCCGCCGGTCCTTCGGTGTGAACAGCTTCTGGACCACGATCTGCATCTGCAGCGGTTCGATCTCGCTGATCGCCCACACGCTCCACTGCCAGGCTCGGGCCTCGTCCGACGGGTTGTCGGGGTAAAGACCCTTGCCATAGGTTTTGGCGAGGTAAAGGTTGATGGCCATGGATTCGAACAGCGTCAGATCGCCATCCACCAGTGCGGGTATCCGGCCGTTGGGGTTCACCGCCAGATATTCGGGGCGCTTCGAGTCATCGCGAAAGTTCGTGGGCACGAACTCGTAGTCGATGCCGGTCTCTTCCATCGCCCAGATCGAGCGTAATGCCCGGGAGGCCGAAATGCCGTACAGCCGTGGTTTGCTCATCTCGGGACTCCTCGCGATTCGTGGTTCCGGTGAGTTTACCCGCTGCGGGCGCGGACGGCGCTATCATGGCGAAGGACGATGGAGGAGCGAGAGCATGGCATGGCAGGCGGACGATCTCCCGGACCAGCGCGGGCGCGTGGTGGTGATCACGGGAGGCAACAGCGGGATCGGCCTCGAGGCGGCCAGAGCGCTGGTGCAGCGCGGCGCCCGGGTCATTCTCGCCTGTCGCAACGAGTCCAGCGCGCGGGAAGCGTGCGAACAGCTCGCTCAGGGAGGTCCTGCGGGAAGCGCGGAGCTGGTGCACCTCGATCTGGCGTCGTTGAGCTCGGTTCGGGCCTGCGCCGGCGAGCTCGACCGCCTCTGCGCGGGAAGGCTCGACGTGCTGATCAACAATGCCGGGGTGATGGCGATTCCCCGCCGCGAGACCGAGGACGGCTTCGAGATGCAGCTCGGCGTTAATCACTTCGGCCACTTCGCGCTCACCGCGCTGGTCTACCCGCTGCTGACCAGCACTCCGGGCGCGCGGATCGTCACCGTCGCCAGCCTCGCGCACAACTTCGGCTTCGTCAATTTCCAGGATCTGCACGGCCGATGGTTCTACGAGCCCTGGCTCGCCTACGGCCAGAGCAAACTGGCCAACCTGCTGTTTGCCTTCGAGCTGGACCGGCGCCTGCGCGCGGCCGGACGCGACGTTGCGTCCGTCGCCTGTCATCCGGGCATCGCCGCGACCAATCTCGGCTACGCCGGCCCGCGAATGCTGGGGTCGGCGTTCGGTGAGACGCTGGTGCAGCTCTACACCTCCATCGCTGCCCAGCCTGCGGCCGCCGGGGCGCTGCCGACGCTGTACGCCGGATTCGCAACCGAGGCAGCCGGCGGCGACTACATCGGCCCGGACGGGCTCGGCGAGATGCGCGGCAATCCGCGCAAGGTCTCCTCCAGCCTGCTGTCCCGGTCGCAGCCCGTTGCCCGGCAGCTGTGGCAGGTTTCGGAGGCGGCCGTCGGCGTCACCTTCGAGGTCTGAGGCGTCAGTCTTCCAGGAAATTGTGACGAACGGCGTCCAGGGTTCGCTCGCCGATGCCGATGCTCTGCAGGTAGGCGACCGGCCCGCCCCAGCGCTCCTCCAGGCCATCCAGGAAGTCGTCCATGGCGGTCTCCGGCACCCCGGCCACGTGCATCAGGGACTCACGATCCATGCCGTCCGGCAGCCCGACCGTGGCCTCGATGAAATCCGCCTGCCGCGACACGTCCAGGTTGGTCAGGCGGTAGTCGGCCTCGATGATCTCCCGGTCGACGCCTAGCACGGAGAGCAGAAATGCCGTGGAGACACCGGTGCGATCCTTGCCGGCGGTGCAGTGAATCAGGACCGGCAGCCGATCGGCATCCGCGAAGATGTCGAACAGCCTGATCCAGGTGTCGGGGCCGAATTCCAGATAGCCGAGATAGCGGCGGCCGGAGATGCCCGTGTCGCCCACCAGGCGGCTCAGCTGGTCCGTGCCGCCTTCCGGAATCACCGCCAGGTTGTGGTAGCTGGCGCCCAGGGACTCAAGCGGACCTCGACCCTGCTCCCGCACTTCATCGGGCCGGCGCAGGTCGACCTGGGTGGCGATCCCCAGCGCCTTGACCCGGGCGAGATCCTCCGGGGTCATCCGGTCCTGCCGCCCGGCGCGGAAGTAGCGTCCCCAGCGCACCATGCGGCCGTCGCCGGCGGGATAGCCGCCGATGTCGCGGAAGTTGAAGCAGCCTTCGAAGGGGAAGTGGCGGTCCGGGTAGTCGCTGATCATGAGCGCACCGACGTGGTCATCATGAGAAATCCGGTGAATGCGGCGTTGTTGGGAGAAAGCAGGGGACTCACGTGCGCCTTCATCACGTCGATGGCATCCCGGTAGCGGACATAGAAGTCCCAGTCGGGTCGCGGGCTGTACACCAGGCCTTCGAGCTCGAACTGGCGGATCACGTTCTTGGTGGTGGTGGGCTTCACGAATACATCCTGGCCGGGTCGGTAGTGAAACGGACAGATGGTCATCAGGCTCCATTTCGCCAGCCGGGCGTCGCTGAGGACGTCGCGTACCTCGTTGAAACCCTGTTCCCGATTTCCATGCAGCAGGCGCCTGAAGCCGGTGGCGAGGACGGCCCGATCATCCCGGGCGAGGCCGTTCACGTAGTCGCGGAACTTCGGCTTCTCGAACATCGACACCATGGATGAGCGGCTGACGATTCTGACGATGTCGTCCAGCACCTGTGCCGTATTCTTGAAACGGGGCCTGGCGAGAACTTCCGCAGCCGTCTCGGACAGCCTGCCGACGTTGTGCTTGCGGGCGACCTGCTTCAGCTCTTCCCCCTCGAACCCGCCGGGGTAACGGTGCAGGAACAGCGATTCGGCTTCGCGCAGCTTCTTCAGGTTCATGGCCGGTCGGGTTGCCTGACTTCGGGTCTGTCCGGGCATCCTACTGAAGGAAGTGAAATGCGGGAACCGGTCGCAGTACACTTCGTCTCTTAAAAGGGGGAAAGAACATGATGAAGCTGTATGGCGTGCCGCTGTCGCCGTTCGCGCGCAAGGCGCTGCTGGCGCTCGAGTACAAGGGGCTCGAGTACGAGAACGTGCCGACTTTTCCAGGGGACTCGTCGCCGGAGTTCCGGGCGATCAGCCCGCTCGGCAAGATCCCGGTGCTCGACCATGACGGCTTCACGATTCCGGACACCAGCGTGATCTGCCGCTATCTGGATCGGGTGGCGCCCGAGCCATCGCTGTATCCGGCCGACCCCAGGCAGGAGGCGCGGGCCTGCTGGCTCGAGGAGTACGCGGACAGCCGCCTGGTCGAGAACTGCGCCGGCATTTTTCAGGAGCGGCTGCTGAAGCCGAAGCTCATGAAGCAGGCGACCGACGAGGCCCGGCTCGCCGGGATCATCGAGCAGACCTTGCCGGAATGCCTGACGTACCTGGAGTCCCAGGTCCCGGATTCCGGCTATCTGGTAGGCGATAGTCTCAGCATCGCCGATCTGGCGGTCGTGACCTGCTTCATTCAGGCCCAGTACGGGGATTACGAGGTGGATGGTGCCAGCTACCCGAAGCTGCGCCGCTACCTGGACGCGGCGCTTGGCTCGCCGCTGGTGCGCAAGCGCATGGAGTCCGAGCGGGCGAACATGCCGCCGGGGCTGTAGCCGCGGGCTGAGGATAGACATGGCCGAATCGAAGGCCCGGTACCCGAAGCCCAGGGTGCTCGGAATTCTGCTGATCGTGATCGGAGCTTTGCTGGTGCTTGGCGGTGGCCTGCTGGCCGCGCGCGGGGGTTCCGCCTATTACCTGGCAGCCGGCCTCGCGCTTGTCCTCAGCGGCTGGTTCACGACGCGTGGCCGGCCCGTTGGCGGCGCCATTTACGGGTGGCTGCTGCTCGCCACCATAGCCTGGGCGCTGCTCGAAGTGGGTTTGGACAGCTGGGGTCTGGTGGCGCGCACGGCGTTTCTCGCGGTGCTCGGGCTCTGGTTCCTGCTGCCGCGGACCCGGCGCGGGCTCGAGCAGGGCCCGGCCACGCCGCTGCTGCGATCGCCGGCCACCCGCGGCGTGCTCGCCGGCGTGGTGCTCGCCGGCGTGGTGCTGCTGCTGTCCGGGCAGCCGTCGGTTTCCGGAGACCCGCCAGGCGCCCTCGGCAGCGTGGAGGTCGCCGAGCGTGACTGGGCGCACTACGGTGCGACCAAGGCCGGCACGCGCTATGCCCCGTACGCCCAGATCGCTCGCGACAACGTTCATCGGCTCGAGCCCGCCTGGACTTATCGCACCGGTGTTCCCGGCACCTTCAAGGCGACGCCGCTGCAGATCGGCGACGCGCTTTATCTGTGCACCGGTCAGAACGTCGTGATCTCGCTGGACGCGGAGACCGGCGCGGAGCGGTGGCGCCACGACCCGCAGATCGACACGCCGAAGTTCGCCTTCTGGGACACCTGTCGGGGAGTGACCTTCTACCGGGCGCCCGCGGACCGAGCGCTCACCGACTGCCCGGAACGGGTGTTCACCGCCACCACGGATGCTCGCCTGATTGCTCTGGACGCGCGCACCGGCGAACGCTGCCAGGATTTCGGCGAAGACGGCCAGATCAGCCTGTTGCCCGGCATGGGCGAGGTGAAGCCGGGCTGGTACTACGTGACCTCACCGCCGACGCTGTCGCGGAACACGCTGGTGCTGGGCGGCTGGGTTGCGGACAACCAGGAAACCGGCGAGCCCTCGGGCGTGGTCCGGGGTTTCGACCCCCTGAGCGGCGCGCTCAAATGGGCCTGGGATCTCGGCAACGAGTCGCGCAACACGCTCCCGCCGGAAGGCGAGACCTATACCCGCGGCACGCCCAACGTGTGGAGTCTTACCAGCGCCGATGACGAGCTGGGGCTGGTGTACGTGCCTACGGGCAACGCGACGCCCGATTACTTCGGCGGCCACCGCAGCGAAGCCATGGAGCGCTATGCGAGCTCGGTGGTCGCCATCGACGGTGAGACCGGCCGGGCCCGCTGGCATTTCCAGACGACGCATCACGACATCTGGGATTACGACGTGCCCTCTCAGCCCACTCTGGTGGACGTGCCGGTGAGCGGCGAGATGCGCAAAGCGGTGCTGGTGCCGACCAAACGCGGCCAGTTGTTCATGCTCGATCGCGTGACCGGGGAGCCGCTGGCAGAGGTGACCGAGCGGCCCGTGCCGCAGACCGACGTGGCCGGGGAGTGGACCAGCCCCACCCAGCCGTTCTCGACCGGAATGCCGAGCTTCGACCGCAACCCGCTGACCGAGTCCGACATGTGGGGCATCACCCCGCTGGATCATCTCGTCTGCCGTCTGAGCTTTCGCGGCCTCCGCTACGAGGGCCCGCTGACGCCGCCGTCCATCGACGGCTCGCTGCTGAATCCCGGCGTGGGCGGCGGGATGAACTGGGGCAGCATCGCGGTGGACGAGGCCAACGGCCTGGCGGTGGTGAACGTCATTCACATGCCCATGGTGGTGAGGCTGATTCCCCGGGACCAGGTCACCGACGAAACCCAGTTCTTCCTCGGCGGTCGTCAGGCGGGAACCCCGTACGCGGCGTTCAGCGTGCCTTTCTTCTCGCCGCTGTTCGCCCCCTGCCTCAGCCCGCCGTACGGCGAAATGGCGGTGATCGATCTGACGACGCGCAAGCTGGTCTGGCGGCGACCGCTCGGCACCACGCGGGATCTCGGGCCGCTCGGCATCAAGAGCCATCTGCCGCTGCCCATGGGCATGTTCATGCGTGCCGGGACCGTGATCACTGCCGGCGGGCTGATCTTCGTCGCCGGCGTTGCCGACCATCGGTTGCGGGCCCTGGACGTCCTGACCGGCGAGGAGGTCTGGAGAACCGACATCCCGGTCACGGCGGAAGCGACGCCCATGAGCTACCTCAGTCCCTCGGGCCGTCAGACGCTGCTGGTCACGCTTCCGGATTCCGGGGAGCTGACGCTGGCGCACGATGACAGCCGCGCTGGCGGTGTTGCGCAGGAGGAGGGTGGCTACGTGATCGCCTACCGTCTCGCTGAAGAGGCGCCGCGCTGATGGTTCGAGTCGCTCGACCGGAACCATCGGATGATCCGCCTCGACATGGCGGGCAGGACCCGGATACTGCGCCGCTGGGGTCGGGACGGCCAACAGCCGGGGGTTACTGAGAGGACTCGTGGATTCCCTTTTTCTCACCAATCTGACCTCGCCACCGCTGCTGTTCTTCTTTCTCGGCGCGGCCGCCGCGCTGCTGCGGTCGGATCTGGAGATCCCGGCGCAGATCGCCAAGTTCCTGTCGCTGTACCTGCTGTTCGCGATCGGCTTCAAGGGTGGCGTCTCGCTCTCCGAGAGCGGCTTCGACCTGGCGGTGGCGGGCACGCTGGCGACCGCCGTCGGGCTTGCGAGCCTCGTGCCCGTGGTCGGGTTCTACCTGCTGCGTCGCCGGCTCGGCGCCGCGGATGCCGCTGCCGTGGCGGCGACTTACGGGTCGATCAGTGCGGTCACCTTCGTCACCGGCACCAGCTACCTGGACGCCAGCGGCATTCCCTGGGCCGGGCATCTGGTGGCAGCCATGGCGCTGATGGAAGCCCCCGCCATCATCATCGGCCTGATGCTGTTTCAGCTGCACCAGCGGGTCTCGGCGGAAGACACCGCCCCGGGGTTGGAGTGGCGCGAGCTGGCGCGGGATTCGTTGCTCAATGGTTCGGTGTTTCTCATCCTCGGCAGCCTCGCCATCGGCTGGCTGACCGGATCGAGAGGCATGGGTCAGATATCTCCGTTCATCGGTCCGCCGTTCGTTGGCGTGTTGTGCCTGTTTCTTCTCGACATGGGCATCGTCGCGGCCCGCCGGCTCGGGGACCTGCGCCCGACCCAGGGGCGCGCAGGTGCACCGCTGGGGTTTCTGGTCGGATTCGCCGTCGGTTTTCCGCTCGTCAATGCGGCCGTTGCCCTGGCCGCAGCCGGAATGCTCGGTCTTCCTGAAGGGGATGCGCTGCTGCTCACCCTGCTGGCGGCCAGCGCCTCCTACATCGCCGTGCCGGCCGCTTTGCGGCTGGCGCTGCCGGAAGCCAATCCGAGCATCTATCTGACCATGTCGCTGGCCGTTACCTTCCCGTTCAACATCCTGCTGGGCATTCCCCTGTATCATCAGGCCGTGCGGGCGCTGGCGGGAATCTGATCGGGCCAACCACCGGGAGGAGATCATCGTGAAGCCCTGCAAACGCCTGGAGATCGTCATCGAGCAGCCGCTCGCCGGACGGCTGTCCCGGCTGCTCGACGACCTGGAGGTGCCGGGCTACACGATCATCCGCCAGGCCAGCGGCCGCGGTGACCGGGGGGCCCGTCAGGCGGACGACATCTCCGGCGCTCTCACCAACTGCGTGTTTGTCATCGCCTGTCCGAACGAGGCGCTTGCCCTGCGCATCGTCGACAACATCCGGCCGCTGCTCACCCGTTCCGGCGGCATCTGCATGATGTCGGACGCGATGTGGGTGCGTCACTGAGGGGACGCTGTTCTGGCGCGCCCTGGGGCATCCGGGGTAGCGCCGGAAGGTTAAAGGTTAATGCCCGGCACCAGGCCTAGGCGGGCTCGGCGACGAACACCGGGATTCTGCGCGAGGTCTTTGCCTGGTAGTCGTTGTAGGGTGGGTACGCCTCGGCGCACGCGTCCCACAGGCGCTGGCGCTCCGCTTCGTCCTCCACCTCCCGCACCCGCATCTTGAAGACCTCGGTCCGGTCGCGGATCTCGACGTCCGGGTGGGCACGGAGATTGTAAACCCAGGAAGGGTTCTTCGGTGCGCCGCCCATGGAGCCTATCAGCACGTAGCTGTCGCCGACCTTGACGCGCATCAGCGGGATCTTGCGGATGCCGCCGGTCTTGTTGCCTTTGTGGGTGACGATGATGCAGGGCAGGCCCGTATCCATCAGCGTCGTGCCTTTGGTGCCGCCGCTGCCCTCGTAGACCTCGACCTGCTTCCGCACCCAATCCAGGGTGGGGGGGATGTACTCGGCCATGGTGGTTCTCCTTGGTTGTGCGCAAAACCTGTGCGTGCTGTGCCGCGCCTTCGCACCATTGTACATTCCCCGGGACGGCCGGAGCGGCCGCGGTGCTCTGCCTGATCCCGCGCCACGTAGGTTCTGCTGCCGCGCTGGCGTTTGTGACGACATGGCTTACGGGTGGGAAGCGTAGTAGATTGAACCGACACTCTTGCGGCCATGCCCATGCGAATGGGACACCGTCAGTCACTGTCGCTGCTGTTGCTCGCCGTTCTTGCGACAGGGGTGACGTCGATCTCCGTGGCTGCCGGGAACGATTTGTTCGAGCTGCCTCTGGAGCAGCTCGAGCATCTGGTCGTCACGGCGCAGAAGCGTGAGGAGAGCCCCCAGGAAATCCCAGTGAGCATCTCGGTGTTCTCGGGAGCTGATGTGGCGAGCTACGGTATTCGCGACACCCAGGCCCTGCAGGTTGCCATACCGGGGCTCGTGTTCAACAACACCGGCACTTCCGCCCAACCGTACCTGCGCGGCGTGGGAACGCGCTTCGCGTTCGCCGGTCTCGAGCCCAGCGTGGCGACCTACGTTGACGACCGCTACGTCGCGCGGGCCCAGGCAACGCTGTTCGAGATGGTCGACGTCGAACGCATCGAGGTGCTCAAGGGCCCCCAGGGCACACTGTACGGGCGCAATGCGGTGGGCGGGGCGATCCGGATCGTCACCAGAGACGTGGAGGGGGCGTTTTCCGGCGACGTCGTCGGCACCCTCGGTGATTTCGATCTGCGCAGCCTGTCCGGCACGGTGAACGTTCCGTTTTCCACCTCGGTCGGCGCGAGGTTCTCGGCGCTGGTCAAGGACCGGGACGGATACGCCGACAATCTGGACCCGCGCGGTGCCAGGGATCTGGACGACCGCGATGTGCGGGTGCTGCGGGCCAAGCTGCGCTGGGACGCCTCGGACCGGATCACGTCGCGCCTGACGCTGCAGCACTCCCGGCAGAAGGACAACTTCCGCAACGATGTCGTCGATCTCAGCCCACCCGGACTGAACGCGGGCATCGCGGCGGGCGGTATCAGCGGGCGTGAGGTGGACGAGGTGGCGACCGCGGTCGCTGGCCACATCGACGACGAGCAGTGGTCGTTGGATCTGCGCGTCGACGTGGCGCTGGGCGGATTCGATCTGGTGTCGATCACCACGTATCACGACTTCGACCAGACGACGGTCACGGACGCCGACGGAACCAGCGCTGTGATTCTCGACGTGCCGGCCGTGCCGCAGGAGGCGGAGGCCCTCTCCCAGGAACTCCAGCTCGTCTCCAACTCCGAGGGACGGTGGCGGTGGCTCGCCGGCAGCTACTTCTTCAGGGAAGACGCAGACTTCGAGATCATCCTGGACACCCCCACCGGCCTTATGTCCCAGGGAGATCAGCGGGCAGAGACCACGGCGTTTGCCCTGTTCGGCCAGGCGACGCGTGAGCTCGGCGGGCGATGGGCTGTCACCGTCGGTGGACGCTGGAGCTACGAGAACAAGCGGGCTCGCGTGGCGGCCTCGAAACTGGCCGCCGTGACGCTGCCTCCGGCGCCTTTCTCTGATCGGGCGAGCTGGAACGAGCTCACCCCCAAGCTGACGCTCGAGCGACGCTTTGGGACCGGCATGGCGTACCTGAGCTACGCACGCGGGTTCAAGAGCGGCGGTTACAACTACGCGGCAAGCCTGAACGGCGGCAGGGTTCTCGAGCCGGAGGTGCTCGACATGATCGAGGTCGGCTGGAAGACCTCGTGGGCCGAGGGCCGCGTGCGCTTCAACGGCAGCGTCTACTACTACGACTACCGCGATCTGCAGGTGACCCGGGCAGCGACCGGCAGCGGCGTGAACGTCACCGAGAATGCAGCTGACGCGGAGGTGCTCGGCGTCGATTTCGACCTGGTCTGGAACCCGGTGGAGCGGATGTCGCTGACCGTGGGCCTGAACCTGCTCGACAGCGAGTACGAGGACTACGTGGCGACCTCGTCGGTGTTCAGCTCCGTCGTGAGTGGTGATCCATCCGAGCCGGGGATGAGCAGCACGCCCTTCGATGCCGCTGGCGAAGACCTGCTGCGGGCGCCGGATCGCTCGCTGTTTGTGGCCGCGGAGGCGCGGTTTCCGGTAGGGCGCGCCACGCTGCCGGTCGTGGTCAGCTACGCCTACAAGGGCGACTACCTGTTCGACTTCATTGCTCATCCGACGTCGGAGCGGCTGCGGCAGCGCAGCTACGGTCTGGTATCTGCCCGCGCCACGCTGGTCATGCCGGATCAGCGCTGGAGCGTAGCCGTCTGGGGGAACAATCTGACCGACGAAGATGACTATTTCACCGACATCGTCGGCAACTCCGCGGGAATCCGAGGCTCCCGTGGCGAGCCCCGCACGTGGGGTGTCGACGTGGCGTACCATTTCTGAGCGCGGCTTCGGGAGGACAACGGGTTGGCGGCAGTGCGCTATACATCCTCAGGTCGGCTGCTGATTGCCGTGGCGCTGTTGCTCCAGGTGGTGTTCGGTCATGGCGCCTCCATCGACGAGCAGAAGGCCGCCGCGGTCATGGCAGCCTACCTGCGACACATCGCCGCGCTGACCACCTGGCCGAACGCAGCCGCGGGGCGCGCTTCCGCGGGCGGGCCGATCCTGATCGGCATCCTCGGGACCGATCCCAACGGGGTCATGGCGCCCATCCGGAGCCGGATACGGTCCAGCGAGGAGCTGCTGGCTCAAGGTCGACCGATCCGTCTGATCGATCTCCGTCTGCCCGCGGGGGAAGAAGACCTGAGGCGGATGCTGACCGCCTGCGGCCTGCTGTTCCTCTCTGAGGGCAGCGAGCAGGAGTGGGCGCGCATCTCACCCGTGGTGGCCTCGCTGCCCGTGGTCACGGTGAGCGAAATGGCCGGCTTCGCCGAACGTGGGGGGATGATCGAGTACCGGGTGGATCTCGGTTCCGGCAAGGTCCGGCTGATCGTGAACATGAACGCGATGCGCGCTGCCGGGGTGATTCTCAGCGCGCGACTTCTCGCGCTCGACAGCGTCACGGTTCTTGACCGGGGGGAGGACGTCTGATGAAAGGCTTCGAGCGGCTCAGCTTCCGTGCCAAGCTGATCGTGCAGGCGATGCTGGCGGCGAGCGTCGCGCTGCTGCTGGCTCTGGTGGCCCTGGCGACCTATGATTTCCTCCGGGACCGCCAGCGGATCGCCGACGGCGTGCGCAACTACGCGGAGCAGATTGCGCCCGCGGTGGAAGCCGCGCTCGCCTTCGACGACGTCCAGACCGCGCAGCAGAGCCTGGGGCTGCTCGCGAACGACCCGCAGGTGCTGCTGGCGTCCATTCACACGAGCGATGGTTCGCCCTTCGCCCGCTACCAGCGACCCGGGGCGGAGGGTCGCGCCCCGGTTCCGGGCGAGGCCGGGCTGCGATTCTTCGAGGACCGCCTGGAGCTCGTGCGTACCCTGGCCCTCGATGGCGAACCGGTCGGCACGCTCTACCTGCGCCGCAGCCTCGACGATGTGGAGGCCGCGCTGCAGCAGCGCTACCTCATCGGTCTGGGCGTGTTCATCGCGGCCCTGGTGGTGGCCCTGGTCACCGCCAGCTGGTTCGGTCGGCAGCTCAGCCGCCCGGTCCACGAGCTGGTCGGG
>JBFISC010000092.1:0-12852 GCA_041608775.1 Pseudomonadales bacterium
CAGCCCGTGCGCTCGTTGCCGCGGTGGGGATCCTCCGTCCCCTTGAGGTGTGGCCGCAGGCCCGCGAGAGGCTGGTGCGCCTCGAGAAAGCGCCGCGCACCGTCCTTCACCATGCCGATCTCGTCGTCGAACCCGAAATCTCTTGGTTGCGCCATTCCGCCCTGCCCCCTACTTCGTCTTCGGCAGGCCGAGCACGCGCTCGCCGAGTATGTTGCGCTGAATCTCGCTGCTGCCGCCGGAGATCGTGCCGGTGTAGCTGTTCATGTAGGCCAGGGCCCAACGCCCGTCCTCCTCCGCATGATCGTCGCCGACATAGAGGCTCGAGCGCATGCCGAGTACCCCCAGGGCCACCTGCCCGAGCGCCTGGCCGATCTCGCTGCCCACCAGCTTGCCCTGCAGGGGCAGCCGCATGGCGCCGCCGTTCAGCGCCTCGACCCGGGCACGCCGGCCGTTCTGCATGGCGGCTTCGGTGCGCTCGTAGAGCTTGACGATCCGCTCCCGCCACACCGGGTCGTCCCAGACCGCCACGCCGTTGCGCCTGGTGCGCTTGGCCAGCTCGATGAGCTGGCGCACGCCGGCCATGGGCGACTCGCTGCTGGCCACCGCGCCGACGCCGGCCGCGGCACCGCGCTCGCTGGTGAGCGTCGACATCGCCACCTTCCAGCCGGCACCGACCTCGTCGACCCGCAGGTCATCGGGGACGATCACGTTCTCCAGGAACACCTCGTTGAAGCCCGCCTCCCCGGTCATCTTGTGGATCGGCCGGACCGTGACGCCGGGCTGATCCATCGGCGCAAGGAAATAGGTGATGCCGTTGTATTTGTCGCTCCTGTCGGTGCGGGCGAGCAGCAACATCCAGCTGGCCAGCGCCCCCAGGCTGGTCCAGACCTTGCTGCCGTTGATGACCCAGTTGTCGCCATCCTTCACGGCGGACGTCGACAATGACACCAGATCGGAGCCGGCGCCCGGCTCGCTGAAACCCTGGCACCAGATCTCCTCGGCGGTGAAGATCGGCGGCAGGAAGCGCCGCTTCTGCTCCTCGGTGCCGTGCACGAGCAGGGTCGGCGCGGTCATGCCGAGGCCGATCCAATTGATGAAATACGGCACCCCGGCCCGGCGGACCTCGGCGCTGGCCACCGCCTGCAGGCCGCTGTGACCGTGGCCGCCGTACTCCCGCGGCACGTCGGTCGCGATGAGCTGGGCCTCGTAGCACTTCGCCTGCCAGTCACAGAGGTAGGCGCGATGGTCCGGGTAGGTCACCTCGTAAGCCGCCTGGGGCAGCGGGGTCTCGGTGGGTGGCGGTCGGTTCTCCGCCAGCCAGCGTCGGCAGTACTCACGGAATTCTTCCTGCTCCGGTGACGGGCCCGGAGACGATGTCTTTGCGGCCATAGCTTCGGATTCCTTCTGGTGAGTCTATGCTGGCATTTGTTACACTGCGAAACAATCACAGGTGACGGTTTCGCTTCGTCACCATCGGGTGATGCGCTACATTACCCGCTGATCGTTTTGCTCGCCCCGGTGCACCTCACCGGCGGCCGACAACCTGTTGGAGGAACCATGGCGGAACAGATACCCCTCGTCGATACCTGGCCCGACCAGGAAACCCGCGGCCACCGGATTCCCGGCGATCGCTACACCTCGCGCGAGTTCTTCGCCCGGGAATGGGAAGGCATGTGGACCAAGGTGTGGCTGCTGCTGGGCCGGGAGTCGGAGCTGCCCACCCCCGGCGACTGGCAGATGGAACAGGTCGGCCCCGAGGAAGTCCTCATGGTCCGCCAGAAGGACGGCTCGGTGAAGGCGTTCTACAACGTCTGCCAGCATCGCGGCAACCCGCTGGTGTCCGAGCCCAAAGGCAGCATCAAGACCCGCTTCGTCTGCAAGTACCACAGCTGGGCGTTTCTGCCGGACGGGAAGTTGAACTTCGCGCCGGACCGGGAGGACTTCCCCGAAGGCAATCCGTGCGAGCACGTGCGCCTGCAGGAGTTGGCCTGCGAGACCTTTGCCGGGTTCATATGGGTGAATATGGACCCTGACTGCGCAAGCCTGCGGACCTTCCTCGGCCCCATCTGGGACGAGTGGGAAAAGCGCGAGGTCCACACCTGGAAACGCACCATGGCCAACAGCATGTGGCTGCCGTGCAACTGGAAGGTGGTGCTCGACAACTTCAACGAGTCCTATCACGTGCCCACGGTGCACATGGCGGCCACGCCGGACACCGACCGCAAGAAGATCCGCGGCAACATCAACACCTACTTCAAGGAGACCAAGTTCGACCTCTCCAACGAGGGCCACAACCGCATGGTCATGCAGGGCGGCTACGGGGTCGGCGCCACAGACAAGGAGGGCAACATACTCGAGCCGCTGGCCAGCCAGCTCCGTTACTGGGATCTCGACCCGGCCGAGTACAAAGGTCGTCCGGAAGACACCCGGACGGCGATCCAGGAGGCGAAGCGCCGGCTCGGGCCGGAACGCGGCTTCACGCACTATGCCAACGTGCCCGACTCCCAGCTCACCGACGCTTTTCACTACACCCTGTTCCCGAACTTTGCCGTGTCCCTGTGGTCGGACGGCTTCCACTTTCTGCGCGCGCGCCCGCATCGCAGCGATCCGGAGCGATGCCTGTTCGACAACTGGTGGTACGCGAGCCCTGCGTCCATCACCGCGGGTTCCCAGGCCAACGAGCGCGGCATGGGCACCCAGTTCGACGGCAACGACGCGCCGCTGCGGATGCTCACCTACGGCCAGGACTCCATCGGCCCCGCCATCGAGCAGGACGTGGCGGTGTTCGTCACCCAGCAGCGCGGGTTCCGCTCCCGCGGATTCAAGGGCGTGTACCTTTCCAATCAGGAGAAGCGGATCCGCCGTTACCACGAGCTGATCGACGACTACATCGACGGCCGGCGGCCGTAGCGGTGACGCTCTGCAGCGGCACACCGGGAACGCCGCCGGGATGACCGACCAGGCGCCCATCGAGGCGGTGTTCTTCGACCTGGGCGGCACGCTGTTCCGCTACGGCGGCCGTCAGGGCGGGGGCATCCGCTGGGTGCTGGAAACGTTCGGCATCGAGGCGGCGCCCGAGCAGATCGGCGGCGCCTGGCGCAACGCCTCCAGTCGTGCCGCGGAACGGTACGCTCGGCAACCCTACTTCCTTCACCGCGACCTGTTCCGCGACACCCTCCAGAATTTTCTCGCGGACTTCGGCCACAGCGCGGACGAACCCTTCTTCGAGGCGTTTCATCAGCGCCAGCTCGAAGCGCTGGTGGAGCATCTGCCGATCCGTCAGGAATGCCGCGACACCCTGGCAGAGCTGCGTGAACGCGGCCTGTATCTGTCGGTGGTCTCCAACATCGACGATGACTACCTCTACCCGCTGCTGGAAAAACACGACCTGGTGGCGCTGTTCGACCACTGCATCAGCTCCGAGGAGGCGCGTTCCTGCAAGCCGGATCCGGACATCTTTCATTACGCGCTCGGCAAGGCCGGCCGTGGAGCACACGAGGTGTTGTTTGTCGGTGACTCGCTGCATCACGACGTAGCCGGCGCCCACCGGGTGGGCATGCGCTCGGCGCGCATCGTCGAGGAAGGCATCGCCACCCCCCTCACCCACGGCCTGGAAGTGGTGGCGGACCCGACCTACGAGATCACCGCTCTGAGCGACCTGCTGGAGATCGTCGATGGCGTCGGCCGCGCCTGAGTACCTGCCGGAAACCCCGCAGGCGCTGACCCCGGACTGGCTGAGCGGCGTCCTCGGAACGCCGGTGCGGGGCGTGACGTCGTGCCCGGTCGGAGAGGGACTGGGGTTCATGGGCGACGTGCTGCGGCTCACCCTGGATCGCGAGGACGTTGCTGCCCCCGCCAGCGTGGTAGCGAAGATCCCGCGCATGGCCAATCGGGCCATGGGCGAGATGATCGGCGTGTACGAGCGCGAGATCATGTTCTACCGGACTCTGGGCCAGGAGGTGCCGATCCGCATTCCGCGCATGTATTACGCCGAGTTCGATCGCGACAAGGGCTCGGAGAACCAGGAGAAGATCCTCCGGGCCCTCGACCGGATGCCGCGGTTTCTGATGGGCGCCATCGCCGCTCTAGGCGCCCGGGTCGCGGCCGCCAAGAAACGCCGCTACGTGCTGCTCATCGAGGATCTGGCCACCATGCGGCCGGCGGATCAGCTTGCCGGACTGGATGAGGCGGAGTGCTCCCGGGTGCTCGAAGGCATCGCGCCACTGCACCGCGCCTTCTGGCAGAGCTCGCGGCTTGAGGGTCATTTCTGGTTGCTGCCCCTGGACGTCGACGCCCGCATCCGCCACGGCCAGTTCCGTCAGTCCCGTGAACGCTACGCCGCCCTGCTCGGACCCGACCTCGCGGACACCTTGTCCTGGCTGGATGGCCACGGGGAAGCCCTGACCCGCCGGTTCGTCGCCGAGGCACCGCAGACCCTCGCGCACTGCGACCTGCGCCTGGACAACGTGATGTTCGACGGGGACCGGTGTGCCTACATCGACTGGCAGCTGGTAAGGCGCGCGCCCGCCGCCTACGACGTCGCCTATTTCCTGAGCAGCGCCCTGCGCGAGGACTGCGACCCGGCCGCCGAGGACCGCATCCTCGAGCAGTACCACCGAGCCCTCGACGTGCCATCGTATCCCTACGAGTCGTTCCACCGGGACTACCAGCGCGCCATGCTGCTGAACCTCGCCAACCTGGCGAGCGCCGACGAGGTCGACCTCGCCAACGACCGGGGCAGCGCTATGATGGCGGCCTGGATCCGGCGCCTGGCCGTGCGGGCAAAGCGGATCCAGCCGGAAGGGATGATGACCGCCGGCTGATAGGCTGCAATGACGCCACCACCGCTGAGGAGTCTGCGTGACCATTCGAGTCGTGAACCATGCCCGACGCCCCGCCGAGATCCGCAGCTACACCCCGGCCCGTTACGTCGATCCGGCCTACCTCGAGCTCGAGTGGCAGCGGGTGTGGCGAACCACGTGGCTGCTCGCCGGTCTCGAGCAGGACCTGCGTGAGCCCGGGGATTTCTTCGTCTTCGACCTCGGGCGCGAACAGATTCTGGTCACGAGAACCAGCGCTGGCTCGACTCAGGGGTTCTACAACGTCTGCCAGCACCGCGGTAACCGGCTGGTCACCGCCGAGCGCGGCCATGCCGAGAACTTCCGCTGTGCCTACCATGCCTGGACGTACGCGAACGACGGCGCGCTGAAGGGCGTGCCTCACCGGGACCGGTTCCCCAACGACGTGCCCTGCGCGGAGCGATCGCTGCGTCGGGTACGCACGGCAACCTGGCAGGGTCTGGTCTTCGTCTGCCTGGCCAACGACCCGCCGCCCCTGCACGAGTTCCTGGGCCCGGTCGTGGAGCACCTGGCACCCTACCGGTTCGACCAGATGATCGTGGTGGAGGACCAGACCGCGCGCGTTGCCTGCAACTGGAAAGCCGTGGTCGACAACTTCGGCGAGCTCTACCACGTCGACTTCCTGCACCCGCAGCACAAGCGCATGGTGGACTGCAGCAACGACACCGTACACCTGTTCGACAACGGCCACACCGGGCTTGCGGTGCCCGGCGCCACGGTCAATCCGCGGTTCCCGGTACCTGAAGCGCCCACCGACATTCAGAGCGCTCAGCTCGAAAGCCTCGGCCTGAACCCGGCGGACTTCACGGGCCGCGTCCTCGATGTGCGCCGGGCGGTACAGGAACGCAAACGCGCCATCGGCCGCGAGCTCGGCTTCGACTACTCGGCATTCTCCGACGAGCAGCTCTCCGATGTGTGGCAGTACAACCTGTTCCCCAACGCAATACTTTCGTTCACCCCAGAGCACCTGTGGATCCTGCGGCCGCGGCCGCATCCCAGCGACCCGGCCCGGTGTGAGTTCGACAAGATCTCGCTGCTGCGTTTCGCCGACCCGGCCATCAACGCGGAGGCCCGGGACATCGCCGGGCCGGGACGCCAGGCGGCCACCGCCAGCGGCCTACTCCCCGAAGACTACCGGCGTCCGGAGCGCGACGTCTTCGACCACGACGACATCGTTGCGGGCCGCAAGACCATGACGATTACCATCGACCAGGACATCGAGCTGCTCGGCGGTATCCAGGCGGGCATGACGTCGAGAGGATTCGATTCCGTGTGGCTCTCCGAGGACGAGCTGCGCGTGGCGCACTTTCACAACGAGCTGGATGCGCTGATAGGAGGCTGACCGCTGCACCTGGGCTGCATATGGACGGGTGAGCCCGCCTGCTTCGGGCGCGTGCCGACACCAGGCGGATGCGTCAGGGTACGCCCTGCCTGTTCGATCCCAAACGCATCAGCGCGGGCGCCGGGGACTCCCGGAGCGCGTGAACGCCGTGCGGTAATAGTTCCAGGTTGCCAGGCAGATGGCGCCGGCAATCGCGATGAAGGTCCCCGCGGTGGCGACCTCTGCTACTGCAACGTCGATCATTCGTTTACCCCTCCCTGGACTTCGATCGTGCTGCCCGCGTGCACGCGCCGGGCTAAATATTCAACAAATTGATCAGGTTATCAAGGCTTCTTCAGTAAAAAATTAGAAATTTTTTACGGCGACGGAGCGGCCGTCCGGGTGCGGTCAGGGCGCCGCCGCGACCAGCACGGCGACCCAGTGGCCCGCCGCCGGTGCCTCGAGCCGCAGCCTTGACCCGCCGCGGGCTGACAGCCGGCTGGATTCCCCGCCGCCCAGCACGTCGAGCCAGATAACCTCGAAGGGCCCGGGAGCCGCTTCCAGATCGAGGGTCACCGCCCCGCCGTCGGGGAAGTACAGCACGTACGCAGCGCCCGGCTTCGCCGCCGCAAACGCCTCGTTCGGGCGGCGCTCGCCGAGCAGCTGATTCGCCGGCGCAAGGTCCCAGAGACGGACATGGGATTCGAGAACGCGGGCAGTCTCGATCGATCTCGCCACCGGCGCCGACAGGCCCAGACCAGACCCGGGCCGATGGAAGCGCACCGCCGCGGCACCGCCGATGAGGTGACGCCACCAGCGTTCCAACCCGTCGCGGCTGGTGCCGAAGGGCCCGCCGTCGGCGCCGTAGGTCTTGACCGCGTTCAGCGGCATGGGACGCTCGGCGGTCCGTGCCCGGAATGCCTGGAAGCGCTCCCAGTGCCGGTCACCCGACTGGTGGTTGTTCTGCGAGATGTCGGCGTAGCCGTAGAGATCCGGCCGAGCCAGCGTGCGTTCATGCTGGCTCGAGGTGATCTTCCAGTCGTCCCACATCTCGGTGACGTAGACCACACGCCTCGCCCGTGCCGCGCGACGGTGAATGTGCTCGGCCCAGTACTCGCCCCAGGCTGCAGCACCCGACGTCTCGTTGCTGATGCAGTAGAGCACGTGCTCGTACGGGAGGGCGTGCGAGAGCAGCTTGTTCACGAAACGCTTCTGAAAGCGCAGCACCGTGCGGTTGTTCTTCAGCTCCGGTGGCGTTTCGAAGAACGGGCTGACGTGGCGGTAGGCCGGCTCCGGATAGCGCGCCGCCAGACCGGACCTGGCCGCGCCGTAGTTGACGTTGTTGACCGGATTGTACGGATGGCTGAGCCAGGCTTCCTGCGCGTAGTCGAAGCGATCCCACACCTCGATCTGGACGAAGATGCCGCGCGCTGCAGTCTCCTCCAGAAACGCATCGAACCTTCGCCAGTACTCGGGATTCCAGCGGCGCAGATCGTACCTGCCGTCCGCTCGCCGAGCGAACGGGTAGACCTCGAAGCCGCGTTCGCGGCGATCGCTCATCGTGTTCCGGACGTAGTTGCCGCCCACCTCGCGAAGCCTGTCCAGCTGCGAGGTCAGGTCCGGCACCTGGAACAGGTTGTCGTCGCTGCTGCCGCCGAGGAGCAGCCGGGGCTCGCCCCGGTACGCCCAGTAGCGCAGATTCTCCTGCCAGGGCTCGAGACTCGACCGACCCTCGACCACTAGAGCCGCGGCCGGGATCAACCCGAGGGCGAGAATAGCCAGCGACCTACGCACCATGCCGCGCCTATGCATGCCGGCGGCGCCGAACGTCGCTACCGGACGAGCCAGCCGCTCAATGATGCCGCTCGGTGTGCTCGCTGATGCGCCCGACGAGATCCGCCCACAGCGGCTCCGGCAGATCGTGGCCCATGCCCTCGAAGACCTCGAGCCGCGACCCCGGGATGGCCTCGTGGGTGTCGATGCCACCGGCCAGAGGAACCAGCGGATCGTCCTTGCCGTGGATCACCAGGGTCGGCGTGGCCACCGCGGCGAGCAGCGGGCGCCGGTTGCCCGACGCGGCGATGGCCGCCATCTGCCGGGCCACGCCTACGGGATAGAAGCTCCGTTCGAAGTCTGCCCGGGCCCGAGCACGAATCGCCTCGGCGTCGTCCCGGTAGACCGGGCTGCCGATGACCCGGGACACGCTCACCGCGCGATCGAGCACTTCGTCCAGCGTGGTCCCCGCGGGGCTGAGCAGCGCCGCCGATGCCTCCGGGGTGGATTTCGGCAGATCGGGATTGCCCGTCGACGACATGATCGACACCATCGACCGCAGCCGCGGGCCGTGACGGACCGCCATGGTCTGAACGATCATGCCTCCCATCGAAGCGCCGACGACGTGAGCGCGCTCGATGTCCAGCGCGTCGAGCAGGCCCACCGCATCGTCGGCCATGTCGTCCAGCGTGTACGGGGCGGTCACCGGCTCACCGGCCTGCGCCTGCATGAAGATCTGCGCCATGTCCGGCACCCCGGCCTCGTCGAACTTGTGCGACAGCCCGATGTCACGGTTGTCGAAACGGATCACGTAGTGCCCCGCATCGGCGAGCAGTTCGCAGAATTCGGGTCGCCAGCGGGTCATCTGGGCGCCCAGGCCCATGACCAGCAGCAGCGGCCGGCCGGCGCGCTCGCCGAATTCGTCGTATTCCAGGATGATTCCGTTGGCTCTGGCTTGGGGCATGGTTGTCACACGGCTGAAGCGAGCCCGGGACTAGACCACAGTTCCTCCGAGTCGACAAGGACTCAGGCCGACTGAAGAGAGCGGCGCCTCGGCCCCGCGCCCGGGATCAGCATCGGCACCTGCGCCTGATACCGGCGATACGCGTCGCCATGGGCCTCGATCAGATCACGCTCCTCCAGGTGCGTGGCCACGACGATGTAAGCCGTGGTCACGATGGCGAAGACCAGGTGCGAGATCGTCATGAGCGGCGTGCACCAGAACGCGAACAGCCAGCCCAGGTAGAGCGGATGGCGAACGATCCGATAGGGCAGCGGCGTCACGAACGGCAGCGGCGTGTAGGGACGGTTGCGGAAACTCAGCCACACCTGCCGTAGCCCGAAGAGATCCCAGTGGCTGGTGAGGAAGGTCGACACCAGCACCAGCCCCCAGCCGAGCGCGAAGCCCGCGTAAAGGACGCCCCGAACCACTGGATCGGTCACGTGCCAGACGGTGCCGCCGAGAGGTTCCCAGAACGCAAACAGCGCGAACATCGCCAGGCTCGAAAGCAGCACGTAGGTCGTGCGCTCCACCGCCTGGGGAACGATCTTCACCCACCAGCGTTTGAACGCCGGTCGCGCCATGACGCTGTGCTGCACCGCGAACAGAGTCAACAGACCAAGGTTCACCAGTAACGCCTGCAGCGTTCCGGTCTCCGGTTGACCATCCAGCGTGGTCGGCACGACGAAGTTGCCGACCCAGCCAATGGCATAGAGGAAGCTGGCAAGGAACACGAGGTAGGTCATGACGCCATAGCTGAGCGTCAGGCAGCGCACGACGGCTCGCCTGCCTTGGAAAGCGCGAGTTATGTTCTCACTCATGGTTCGATCCCTCTCTGGGTGTTGCCAAAGGCGCCCATCGCGCCTGGTCCGGGGGCCAGTGTCGGGGTAGACTCCGGCCCAGTCATGACGCGCCGCTGATCAACCCCTGATCAATTTCTGACCCGGCCGGCTGCAAATGAACGACAAGAGTTCATCGGAGCCTCTGCAGACATATCGGTTCGGTGGTTTCGAACTCGACGCCGATGCCCGTGAGCTCCGCCTCGGCGACGAGGCCCTGCCGATCCAGAACAAGGTTCTCGAGCTGCTGCTCTACCTCATCCGGGCACGGGATCGCGCCGTCAGCAAGGACGAGATCATCGCGGCAGTCTGGCCGGGGACTGTGGTCACCGACGCGGTGCTGACCCGGGCGGTGATGAAGGCGCGCAAGGCGCTGGCGAAGGACGACGTGGCGTCCCAGGCCATAAGAACCGTGCATCGTCATGGCTACCGCTTCGCCTGTCCGGTCACCGTGGTCCCGTGCGTGAAGCCGCCTAGCGCGGCGGCACCGGACCGATCTCCGCCCCAGCCGCTCGAGGCCGCTGCCAGCCGACCCAGCGTGGTGGTGCTGCCGTTTGCCAACCTCACCGGGGATCCCAACCAGGAGCACTTTGCCGACGCCATTGCCAGCGACATCATCACGCTGCTGGGCCGCTACCGCTGGCTGGATGTGATCGCCAGGAACACGGCCTTCGGCTACAAGGCGCGCCCCATCGAGGTGCGCGAGCTCGCGGACAGGCTGGCCGTCGGCTACGTAGTCGAGGGGACGGTGCGCAAAGCGGGAAACCGCCTCAGGGTCTCCGTCGAGCTGACGGATGCGCGCACGGGGCGGCACCTGTGGGGCGAGAAGTACGACCGGGACATCGCCGACGTCTTCGAGGTGCAGGATGAGATTACCCGCGTGCTGGTCGGCCGGCTCGAGCCGGAGATCGGCATCGCCGAACGCCAGAAGGTTGCCGCGATCGCACGCCCGGATCTCGCTGCCTGGGAGGCGTTCCACCTTGGGCTGCTGCACTTCTACCGCTTCACGTCGGTCGACAACGAACGTGCCAGGGCGCTGCTGGATCGCGCCCGCTCCCTCGACCCGGCGTTCGGCGAGGCGCACGCCTGGTGGGCGTACTCCACGGTCCTCGGCATGGTGTACTGGGACATCGAACCCGATCAGGCGCTGCTCGATGCAGCCCTCGATGCATCGCAGCTGGCGCTGCAGATCGATGATCAGAATGCGGTGTTCTACGCGCTCAAAGCCCGTGTCCAGCTGGCCCGCTGCGAGTACGACAGCGCGATCACCGAAAACGAGATCGCGATCCGATTGAACCCGACCCTGGCGGTCGCCTATTGCGGGCTCGGCGACTCCCTGGCCTATGAGGGACGCTACGAGGATGCCGTGAGTCGATTCGAAGCCGCGATCGAGCTGAGCCCGAACGATCCGCAGCGCTGGGCCTTCATGAGCTACTGCGCGCTGGCACTTCTCTTCAAACGGGACTTCGAAAGCGCTCTGCGTTGGCTGGACACGGCGCTCGAGGTGCCCAACTGCCAGTACTGGGCCCTGGCGCACAAGCTCGTGGCCCTCACCTACCTGGAGCGAGCCACCGAGGCCGCATCGATCCGCCGCCGGCTGCTCGAGCAGCAGCCCGCGTTTTCCCTTCGCTTCGCCCAGAAGAAGCTGTTCTTCTTGAAGCGCGAGGATCAGCGGTCACTGTATCTGGGCGGCCTCAGGCGCGCCGACGTTCCGGCCGATTAGCTCGAGCGGCAGCGCCAGGGCATTCCGACCGACGAGCCTGCCGTTGCGCTGCGGGACTACCCGCCGCGCGTCCCCGGGCTCGCCGCCATGTCCCAGAACTCCCGCGCCTTGCGCTGCGCCAGGTGCAGGAAGGTGCCTGCGGCATACTCGCTGCCCTCGTCGGGCTCGCCCGCGGCCCATCCGGTGAACAGCGCCAGCGCCTGATGCACGGTGTCCACCGCGTAGACGTGGAACCTGCCTGCCGCGCATACCTCGAGCAGCCCGGGGTTCAGCATCAGATCGCCTGCGTTGGCCCGGGGAATGACCACCCCCTGTTGCCCGGTCAGGCCCACGTCCCGACAAACCTCGAAAAACCCCTCGACCTTCTCGGACACGGCGCCGATGGGCTGGATGTGACCGTGCTGGTCGATGGCGCCCGTCATCGCCAGATCCTGACGTAGGGGAATGTCGGTCAGCGCGCTCAGCAGGCAGACCATCTCTGCGCCCGAGGCCGAGTCCCCGTCGATCCCGCCATAGCTCTGCTCGAAGGCAATGGAAGCGGAGAACGCCAGCGGATGGTCGGTTTTGAGCAGGTTCCGCAACAGGCCACCAAGGATGTAGAAGCCCTTGGTGTGAATCGCCCCCGACAGCTCGGCTTCACGCTCGATGTTCACCGCGCCCGCCGTGCCCGGACCGATGCTCGCCGTGATCCGCGACGGGAACCCGTAGGTCAGCGGGCCGGCCTGAATCACCGCCAGCCCGTTGATCTGCCCCACATGGCTGCCCCGGGTCTGAATCCGGATGGTGCCGTCGGTGATCAGCTTGCGGTAGCGGCGGGCCGGGAGATCGGCGCGGCGGCGGCCGCGCGCTACCGCCTGACGCACGTGCTCGCGGCCGACGGTCTCGGACCCGGCCCCGGCGGCAAGGTAGTTCGCTTCCCGGACGATATCGGCGAGGCGGCCGAACCGGGTAGTCAGGCGGTCCTTCTGGCCGGCGATGCGCGCGCCGTGCTCCGTGATGGCCATGACCCCCTGGCGGTCGAACGGCAGCAGCTCCTCGTCCCGGCACAGGCGGGCGATGACCCCCGCATAGAAATTCACCCCGGTCCGGTCGCGCGGAATGGTGCTCTCGAAGTCGGCCAGCACCTTGAACAGATGAGAGAAGTCCGGATCGTTGAAGTCGAGGAGCTGGTACAGACCGGGGTCGCCGATCAGCACCACCTTCACCTTCAACGGGATCGCTTCCGGCTTCAGCAGCGGGCCCGACCAGAAGTCGCTGATCTCCGACGGCACGATTTCCAGCTCACCGGACTTCAGCGCCCGCAGCAGGATCTTCCAGGATCCCGGCTCGCTCAGCAC
>JBFISC010000093.1:0-12727 GCA_041608775.1 Pseudomonadales bacterium
GCCGGGATCGATGTGTTTCGTCCCGGTGCGGAGTCAGCGGTTCAGAAGCCCACGGTGAGCGTGCTGGTGGCCATCGGGCCCAACGGCGACATCTGGATCGACAAGAAACAGGTCGATGAATCCGCGGTTCGCGCCCACATCGAACGTATTCACGCGGAGAACCCGAAGGGTGGACTCGTGGTCCAAGCAGATAAGGCCGCCAAATATCAGAAGGTGGCGGCCGTGCTGGCGGCTGCGCGTGCTGCGGGGCTTAGCGAAGTGGCCATATCCACCGACGAGTAGAGGGGTAGTAGTTCAATGATCATCCGGTACGTATTCGGAGTGGCCCTCGGCGCGGTGGCCACGTTTACCCTGTTCCTGCTGATGCAGGCGTTGATCAAGAGCGACAGGAGTCCCTTCGACGACGCGGTGCAGGGCAAGATCGTCGATTTCGTCCGCCTCGAGGAGGACAACGAGATCGAGACCAAGGTGCGCAAGCCGAAGCCACCACCCCCGCCGGACGAGCCGCCGCCCGACATGCCGGAGCAGAGCTTCGACAACAGCGACGTCAGCATAGGCGTGGACATGGGCGCGGTGAACACCAGCGTCGATCTGAACGTCGGCGGCGTTGGCGGTTTCAGTTCGGACGGCGAGTACCTGCCCATCGTCAAGGTGGCGCCGGTCTACCCGCGTCGCGCGCAGACCCGGGGCATCGAAGGCTACGTGCTGCTGGAGTTCGTGGTGACCAAGACCGGGGCAGTGCGCGATCCCGTAGTCGTGGAGGCGAGCCCGCCCGGCATCTTCGACCGCGCCGCGATGCAGGCGGCGCTGAAGTTCAAGTACAAGCCCAAGGTGGTGAACGGGGAGCCCATCGACGTGGCCGGCGTTCGCAATCTGATCACGTTCGAGCTCGCCGAGTAGCGGTATCCGGGCACCCGACCGCGGGCGTTAGCACAAACGCGGGCACGAAGAGGTAGACGAGATGTTGAAGCGAATCATCCCGGCGAGCTGCGCGCTGGCCTTGTACCTGGCGGCTCCGATGCTCCACGAGATGGGCGTTTCCGGCGTGGCGGCAGCCGCGCAGGAAGAGGAAAGCCAGGTGGCTGACCAGGAGACCCGGCGGGTGCCGTCGATGAGCGAGTCGACGTACAAGAAGCTCACCGAAGCCCAGGAAGCGATCGACGCCAAGGATCTCGCGGGCGCCAAGCAGGTGCTCAACCAGATGCTGGAGCGCCGGGACCGCCTCAACGGCAACGAGGTGGGTCAGGTCTACAACATGCTCGGGTTCGTCTACTTCTCCGAGGAGAACTATCCCCAGGCGATCAACGCTTACCGCCAGGTCATCGCCCAGGGCGAGGACATTCCAGCCGGTCTGGAAGTCACCACGCTGTACACCCTGGCGCAGCTGTCCTTCGTCAACGAGGACTACCAGCAGGCGCTGGATTATATGGAGACGTGGATCACCAAGGCCAACAACCCGGGTGCCGAGCCGTACATCTTCATGGGCCAGGTTTACTACCAGATGGAGAACTACCCGGCCGCGACCCGGCAGATAGAGAAAGGCATCGATGTTGCGCGGCAGCGGGGCGTGCCCCTGAAGGAACAGTGGTGGGCGCTGCTGAACTTCCTCTACTACGAGCAGGAAAACTGGCCTAAGGTCCTGGAAACCCTGGAAATTCTGGTTCGCGATTTCCCCAAGGCCGAGTACTGGCGGCGGCTTGCGGGAATCCACGGTCAGCTCGGCAACGACGACAAGTCGCTGTGGACCTACGAAGCCGCCGACGTGGCCGGCTTCCTGGAACGCTCCTCCGACTACACGAATCTGGCCGGCCTGCTGATGCAGGCAGAGGTTCCGTTCCGTGCGGCCCGGGTGCTGGAGCGCGGCATCGATGCCGAGGTGGTGGATCGCACCGACCGCACGCTGCAGAACCTCGGGCAGGCCTGGCAGTTGGCGCAGGAAGTCGACAAAGCCATTCCCGTTTATCTGGAAGCCGCCAAGCTTTCCGATGACGGCAAGATCTACGAGCGGCTGGCATCGCTCTATCTCGATGCCGACCAGTACGACAACTGCGTGGACGCGGCGAACGGCGCGCTCGACAAAGGCGGCCTGCGCAGCGTTCAGAACATGTACGTCATTCGCGGCATGTGCGAGTACAACATGGACAAGATGACCGCCGCCCGCGCATCTTTCGTCGAGTGCCGGACCTCGTCCCGACGGGCCGATGACGACACCAATCGGCGCATCTGCCAGCAGTGGATCACCCATATCGACCGTGAGGTGGAGCGCGCCGAGCAGCTGGCCCGAGCCATCTGAGCGCCCTTACGCGGCGTGTTCACCGGCATCGTCCAGGGCCTGTGCGAGGTCCGTGGCGTCGACGACCGACCGAGCCTGCGGCGCCTGACGCTGGCGCTTGGGCCGCTTGCCGACGGCCTCGAAGACGGCGCCTCCGTCGCCGTCAACGGGGTCTGTCTCACCGTGACGGAATCGGACGGCCGCGATGCCCGATTCGACGTCATCCGCGAGTCGCTCGATCTCACCAATCTCGGGAGTCTGCAATCGGGCGACCGGGTCAACGTGGAGCGGTCGTTCCGGGTCGGGGACGAGATCGGTGGCCACATTCTGTCCGGGCACGTATCCGGCGTGGCGACGGTGACCCGGATCGAGACTTCGGCCAACGAGCGGAACCTGTTCTTCCGCGTTCCGCCCGGATTGATGAAATACCTGTCGTACAAGGGCTTCGTTGCGCTCGACGGGGCCAGCCTGACCCTCGCTCACGTGGATGCCGCGCCTGCAGAGATAGGCGTCTGTCTCATTCCCGAGACCATTGCCCGGACGACCCTGGGCAGCGTTGTGGTCGGGGATCGGGTCAATCTGGAGGTGGACGCGCAGACCCAGACCATCGTCGAAACCGTGGAGCGGGTTCTGGCGGAGCGCCTCGGCTGAGCTTCTAAGTGGCCCCGGCGTCGCCAGGTCAGGGTTGCGGCTTGCCCTGGATCTGACGGAGGTTGCCGATCACAGCCTGCAGGGCCCTGTCGAACACCTCGCTGTCATTCAGCACCACCAGCCGCTCGTCCTGCAGCTCGCGGGCGAGCTCCATCCGGGTCTTTTCCGCGACCTTCATGCCGCGCCGGTTCACGAACACGTAGCGGTCACCGGGGCGGACGATGGTTGCGAGCTTGCAGCGCAGCACGCCGGCGTCCCCGTCCTGGCGAATCTCCACCCAGTTGCCTTCGGAGAGGCGGTTTATCTTGTCGACGAAGTCCGGCGCCGGCGCCTCGCCCTGATAGCTGTCGGTGACCTCGTGGGGGGCAGCCAGCACGATCTCCTCCATCTCCGGAAACAGCTCCGCACCGCGCTCGGCCTCGTCGTCCTCGAGAAACGCACGGTCGTTGCGGCTCACGTCCTCGAGCTGGTCGTGCAGAACCTCGCGCCAGCGGGACTGGTCGCTGTCCGACAGCTGAATGATCGCCATGCCGGCGCTGAGGCGATCGAGCAGCTCCTCGCGCAAGGCGTCGCGTTTGCGGATCTCGTGAAGGTCGTCGAGCGGCTGCACGGCCCACAGCAGATCGTCCAGGGTGCGCATCAGTTCTTCCCAGGATTCGCTGGTCGCGTCTTCGCGCACCGTGGCGTATACGAGCACCCGGCTCCAGACATCGGACAGGAACCGGCCGACGTCCCGCGGCAGGCGCAGGCCGCAGGCCTTCTGGTTGATGATCTGCTGCACCTCCTGCTTCGCGGCGAGGGTTCTCGCCCGGCCGGATTCGGTTTCCTTGACCCGCTGCTCCATGCGCGCGTGGCGGGCGCTGTCGCGGGTGCGAAACTCACGCAGCTCCGCCAGCAGCTCGGCAAAGATCCCGGGGTTGTCGCTGAAGCCGTTCAGCACTCTGATGACCACCGACTCGATCTTGTCGTAGACCGCGTCGCGCTTGAGCTCCGCGGCGGAGCTCCAGCCGATGCCGGCGCTCGAGAGCTCGTTCAGCAGCTGTCGTGCCGGGTGGGATGAGCGATCGAAGAAGGTCTTGTCGATGATCGCCAGCTTGACGATGGGAATCTGCAGCCTGGCGATCAGGGCCTTCATGGGGATGGCCAGGTTGCGATCATTGAGGATGTAGTCGAACAGCATGCCGATGAAGTTGACCACGTCCTCGTCGGCGCGGCCGAGGTGGTTCATGGCCTCGCCGGTGACATCCGGGGCGCGGCTGACGACCACCTGCCGCAGATCCAGTAGCGGTGGCACCTCGTCGACCCGCAGCGTCTGCTGACGAGACTCCGACTGCACGGTGCTCAGCAGGTTGATCAGTTCCGAGGTGGCGATGATGCCGCCGTCTGCGGGTCCCTGGTCGGGGCCGCGGAAGCGCGCCATCAGGCTCTGAATGGTGCCGAAGCCGGAAGAGCTCTGGCTACCGGTCGCGCCTTCGATGGCGCCGACGGCCGGACCGCCGTAGCCGCCCGCAGCGCCGCCGGTGCCTGCGCCACCGCCGGTGCCTGCGCCACCGGGCATCGACCCGGCGTAGCCGGTGCCGACCCGATCGTCGGCTCCGCCCGCAGCCGATCGGGAGCTGGTGCCGGATCCGCGCCCCGGAGGCCGGGAAACCCCGGCCTCCGGGTTGCGGCCCCGGCCGAGACTGCGACGCAGGTCCTTCAGCACGCCGGCATCCACGAGGGCCCTGTTGGCTTCCTCGTAGACGGGGCCCATACGCTGCATGACCATGCGTTCGAACAGCTTCAGCAGAATGATCCGGATTTTGATGTCGACGTTGATGTCATCGATGGCGCGACCGAACGCTTCGCTCAGCATCTGCGGCCCCAGCGGGTTCCGGCGTTCGTTCACGGTCGCATGCCGGGCGAGGTGGTCGAAGCGCTTGGTCAGCTCCATGATCGGCAGCGAGAACTGACTGGTGATCTTGGAGGTGATGCCGCTGATGGCGACGGATATTTCGAGTTCGTCGTTGTGCACCAGCGCCACGTCGTCAGGATCGACGTCGTCGATCCGATCTTCGGCGATCCCGTCTGCGGCGAACACCTTGTCGAACCCGAGGTTCAGCTCCTCGACGAAGCGCTTCTGGATGTTGTTCCGATGCAGCCGGATCTGGCGCATGGAATCGAAATAGAGATTGTGATCGGCGTTGTTCTGAGAGCGGTCGGCCATCTCGAAGAGCGCATCGTCGGTGCAGTCGAGCAGCTCCCTGAGCAGCATCATCAACCGCTTGCGCGCCTGCTGGCGCAGAGCGGTGACGATCGGCGGGATTGCCGGCGCGCTCTTCCGGTCAGGCTGCAGCGAGACGACCTTCAGGTTGGACACGAGAAACTTCTCCCAAGTTGCGCTCCTATCTCACTGCAATTAAAGCAGCTGTACGGGAATGCAACTGGGATGTGAGCGACGACGGCGCTGTGACGCGCTGCACAACTCGAGGGTGTGCTGGTTTGGCTTTGCGCTGCCGGTTGGGTCAGGGCGCGTTGGCGGTGGCGTGGTACTCGCGCCAGTTGATGATGTCGGTGGCGGCGCCGGATTTCAGCTGCACGCCGATGTGCCAGAGATCCGGATCGTTGCTTTCGGCTTCGCCGGGACGAGTCCAGCGGACTTCGCCGGCCAGGAAGAATTTCCCCGGGCGGCTCGATATATCGACCCACAGATCCAGCAGGGCCCCGATGGGCAGCGCGGTGCCGGTGGCAAACTGGATTCCGCCCACGGACATGTTGATCGCCGTGCACGACAGGGTAGTGCCGACCAGGTCGGGATCGTCCGCAGAGAGCACCACCTGAGTGAACAGCCGGTCGTCGCTTTCCAGACGCGGGTGCATCCGCTTGTCCAGGCTGCGCTGGCGAGTCCGCGCGCGAACCGAGGTCAGATCGATGATGTTGTCTGCCATAACCTGCTCCGGTGATCCCGGTTGCTTTATTGTTGCTTCCGGCAGGGAAAGCGAGATCCGTGCCAGTCCTCAGGCCAACATGATAACCCCATGAAAACCAAGGAGTTGTATCGTTGATGTCGCGGCTCGGCAAGCACCTTTCGGCAGGCTACCAGGTCACCGGGTGCCGCCGAGGGTCACTTCGCGGTGACGCATTTGATCACCCCAGTCTATAATCGCCGCCGTGATCGATCGCCGTCCGTTCCTCGAACAGCTTACCCGTCGATGGGACGATGCCGATAGTCTCTTGTGCGTTGGTCTGGATCCGGATCCCCAACGCCTGCCTGCCGGGCTCGATGGAGCCGAGGATCTGTTCCGGTTCTGTGCTGCCATCGTCGACGCCACCGCCGATCTGGTGTGCGCCTTCAAACCGCAGATTGCCTACTTCTCCGCGCTCGGGGCCGAAGGGCAGCTGTCGCGGCTGATCGAGCACATCCACCACCATCACCCGGGCGTACCCGTTATCCTCGATGCCAAGCGCGGTGACATCGGTGACACGGCGCGACGCTATGCGGTGGAAGCGTTCGAGCGCTATGACGCCGATGCCGTCACGGTGAATCCGTACCTCGGGCGAGAAAGCGTCGAGCCGTTTCTCGCCTACTCGGAGCGGGGGGTGTTTCTGCTCTGCCGCACCAGCAATCCGGACAGCGCCTGGCTCCAGGGCTACCCGGCCGAGGCTCCTGCGTACCTGCGGGTGGCCGAGGCGGCGCGGCGCTGGAGCCGGGATGGCAACCTGATGCTGGTGGCCGGCGCAACTTACCCCGACGACCTGCGGAAAATCCGCCAGGTGGCCGGACCGATGCCGTTGCTGGTACCGGGAATCGGCGCGCAGGGCGGCGATCTGCAGGCGGCGCTGGCAGCCGGTCTCGACGCTGACGGTCGCGGGCTGGTGATCAACGCCGCCCGCTCGGTACTCTACGCGGACCGTGGTGCGGGGTTCGCCGACGCGGCGCGGTCCAGCGCCGAGCGCCTGCGCGACGCCATCCGTAGCGGCCGCGACGCGGTGCGAACAGGGTCCGGCTGAGCCCGCTGGACGTTGCCGGCAGAACCTGCAGAGAGCTCTGGGGAGCGTCCGTAACTGCCTGATAACTGTCTTATATTTCGATGTCGCCACATTACATCTTGGCCACGAGCGGCGAATCGGCTGGCAGTAGAATGCGACAGGTGTCTCAACGGGGCGGTAAACCCCGGAGGTAAGCGCGGGAAGCTGCACAGGGAATCGCGGTCCCCGATTCAAGTCTGGATGATCAGGCGCCCGCGGGGCGAGGGTCGATCCGGGACGATCAGGCAGGAGACCGGTGTTGACCCCTGAGGCGGTGATTGACCGATATCTCGAAACTGCGACCCGCGAGCCGTTCGACCCGGCAGCTTTCGCGCTGCTGGTCGGCACCGACGCCGATCTCCTGAGCCGCTGGCTGCAGTTGCTGTCGTGTCCGGCCGATCCGGATGCCTTCACGGCAGCGTTGGCCGAGCTGCCGCACGACCGCTTTCACGATCTCGCCATGTCCCAGGCGCTTGCCGTGCTCACCGTCTCCGGCAGCGTGCGGCTCAGCTTCGACCAGTGGCAGTCGGTGCTGAATTCGAGTCTCGTCGGGGAACTGCTGGCCGCCGAACTCGGCCTGGCAAACCCTGTGGCCATGCGCTGGCGGGTGCTGCTTGCGGCGTCCGGCGTGAACCTCCCCCAGGATCCGGCGCTGATGGAGCTGCTGGCGTTTCGCGGCGCCCGGCGGGAGCTGCTGGAAGACGCGTCCGCAATCCATCGCCTGTTTGCCGTGGTGGAGTCCCTGGACGTCAACGACCCCGTCGTGTCCCAGGAGACAGCGGAGGCGCTGCTCGGCCTCACCCCGGAGCGCTATCAGGGCCTGCTGCAGGCGGCGGAATCCCGTTGCGCCGAGCTCGTGGAGCAGCTCGGCCTCGCGGGCGAGCGGGACTTCGACTCCGCCGAGCGCCTGTGGATGCGGATGCAGGTAGGCATTCTCGGTCGGTTGTTTCCGGCTCGCGGGTCCGTCCCGGAACAGGCGCTGCTGGAGATCCACGCGCTCGTGTCGAGGCGCCTGTTCGGGAGGGTCCCGGAGCTGTTCCTCGCCGACGACAACGCCACCCGGCTGCGTCGCCTCGCCGCCGAAGGGCCGGACATCGCGTTCGCTTCCCACTCCAGCAGCATTGCCCGCTGTGCGCGTCTGGCCGAGCGTACCGAGCTGATCGACCGGGTCGACCAGTCCGTCGCGGACCGCCAGGTACTGCGCCATCTTGCCAGTAGCGAGGGCGTCTGCCTGCCGCTTGCCGCCAGCGACGGACGGGTGGTGGGCGTCATGGTTTTTGCGGTCGACGAGGACGTGGACCATGAGACCGCGATGACTCTCTATGCCAGTGAGCTGGCGAACCGGCTCGGGCATCGTCCCGTCGGCGCCGCCACCGGGCCGGACGCGGTCGGCAGGTTCAGGAAGCGCGAAGAGAAGCGATTGCGTGAGCTCGTTCACGAGGTCAACAACCCTCTGGCCATCGTCAACAACTACCTGCACATCCTCGAGCTGAAGCTGGCGCACGAACCAGAGGCGGTGGAGCAGCTCCGGCTGATCGGCAGCGAGCTACGCCGTGCCAGCGATATCGTTGCCCGGGCGCGGGAAGTCCCGGAGCCGGAGAGCGAACGACCCGGGACCGATACGGAGTTCGCCGATCTCGACCTGAACGCGCTGGCGCGGCAGGTAGTGGAGCTGCACCTCGGCTACGCCAGGGAACACTCGGTGGAACTGTCCGAGCAGCTGTCCGCCGGCGCTGCCCGCCTGCGCTCGGACGAGCAGCGCCTGGCCCAGATCCTCAACAACCTGGTGCGCAACGCCATCGAAGCGTCGGAGGGCGCGACGGTGACGGTCAGCACTGTGAGCGGGGTATTCCGCGAGAGCCGCGAGGGCATGCTGCTCGAAGTGGCGGACACCGGACCGGGCTTGAGCCGCGACGTGCTCGAGCACCTGGCGGAGCCGAAGCAGAGCAGCAAAGGCGGCGATCACTCCGGCCTCGGTCTGCACATCGTGCACCGGCTGGTGACGGAGATAGGCGCGAAGATCGACGTGAGGACGGCGCCCGGGGAGGGCACCCGATTCTCCATCTTCCTGCCGTTGAGCCCGGAGTCGCCTTAGCGGCGATCAGGCGAACTCCCGGATCAGATTCCGGGCGATGATACCTTGCTGGATCTGGCTGGTGCCTTCGTAGATGCGGAACAGCCGCACGTCGCGGTAGAAGCGGGCGACCGCGTACTCCTCCATGTAGCCGGCGCCGCCGTGGACCTGCACCGCGCGATCGGCCACCCGACCGACCATCTCGGTAGCGAACAGCTTGCAGCAGCTTGCCAGCGTGTTGACCGGCTCTCCGGCGTCGCGACGTCGGGCCGCATCCATCACCATGCACTCGGCGGCGTATGCCTCTGCCTTGCTGTCCGCGAGCATCGCCTGAATCAGCTGGAAGTCGGCGATGCGCTGACCGAACTGCCGGCGTTCCGTGGCGAACGCGAGGCTCTCCTCGATCAGCCGGTTGGCGACACCGACGGACAGCGCGCTGATGTGCAGACGCCCGCGGTCCAGCGTCTTCATCGCGGTCGCGAAGCCTTTGTTGAGGTTGTCGAGGCCCCCGATGATGGCATCGGCAGGCACCCGGCAGTCGTTGAAGATGACATCGCAGACATGGGCACCCTGCTGCCCCATCTTCCGGTCCGGCCTGCCGAGCTCGATGCCGGGCGTCCCGGCATCGACCAGAAACGCCGACACCCCACGGGCGCCCGCCTGATCCGGATCCGTCCGCGCGAACACGGTGAACAGCTGAGCGCTGGGCGCGTTGGTGATCCACCGCTTGGTGCCGTTCAGCACGAAGTCGTCGCCGTCACGACGCGCCGAGGTCTTCACGGCACCGGAATCGGAGCCAACGTCGGGCTCGGTGAGGGCGAAGGAGCCGATGATCTCGCCGCTGGCCATGCGTGGCAGGTAGTGAGCCTTCTGTGCCTCGGTGCCGTCCATCACCAGGCCCTGGGAACCGATGCCGTTGTTGGTGCCGATCACCGAGCGGAATGCGGGCGCGGTTCTCCCGAGCACCTGCACGGCCAGGCACTCCTCCTCGGTGTTCAGCCCGAGCCCGCCGTATTCCTCCGGGATGGTCATGCCGAACAGGCCGAGCGTCTTCATCTCCTCGATGACGTCTGCCGGGATCCTATCCTCGACGGCAACCTGCGCTTCCAGCGGCATCAGCCGATCTTGGACGAAGCGTTCCAGCGTGGTCAGCAGTTGCCTGAGGGTGCTGGCGTCGAGGGCCATTGACAGCGCTCCGGTGCGGAAAAAGGGGGTCCGGCGAGTATACCGAAAATTGCGCCGGGCCCTGGTCTGCATTAGCCTGCGGCTCCCGACACCCGGAAGCCGCAAGAGGCAAGAATCATGAGCGACCGCAGCGCCGCCTTCGTCTGGGACGACCCGTTTCTGCTGGACGACCAACTCTCCGAAGAAGAGCGCATGATCCGCGATACCGCGCGTGACTACGCCCAGGACCGGCTGATGCCCCGGGTACTCATGGCCAACCGCGAGGAGTCGTTCGATCGGGAGATCATGAACGAACTCGGCGAGCTTGGCCTGCTCGGCTCGACGCTACCCGCCAAGTACGGGTGCTCCGAGGCCAACTACGTTTCCTACGGGCTGGTGGCACGCGAGGTGGAGCGGGTGGACTCCGGCTACCGGTCCGCCATGAGCGTGCAGTCGTCGCTGGTGATGCACCCCATTTACGCCTATGGCACCGAGGCGCAGCGTGAGAAGTACCTGCCGAAGCTGGCGACCGGCGAATGGGTCGGATGCTTCGGCCTGACGGAGCCCGATTTCGGCTCCGACCCGGCCGGCATGGTCACCCGTGCCGAGCGGGTGGACGGGGGCTTCCGGATGAACGGTGCGAAGATGTGGATCACGAACTCGCCCATCGCCGATCTGGCGGTGGTCTGGGCCAAGCTCGACGGTGAGATCCGCGGCTTCGTGGTGGAGCGCGGGTTCGATGGTTTCAGCACGCCGAAGATCGAGGGGAAGATGAGCCTGCGGGCGTCCATCACCGGCCAGATCGTGCTGGAGGACGTGTTCGTGCCGGAGGCGAATCTGCTCCCCAACGTCAAAGGCCTGGCCGGCCCCTTCGGCTGCCTCAACCGGGCCCGCTACGGCATATCCTGGGGCGCGCTGGGCGCGGCCGAGTTCTGCTGGCATGCGGCGCGAACCTACACGCTGGAGCGCAAGCAGTTCGGCCGTCCGCTGGCGGCGACCCAGCTGATCCAGAAGAAGCTGGCCGACATGCAGACCGAGATCTCCCTCGGTCTTCAGGGTTGCCTGCGGGCCGGCCGGCTGTTCGACGAAGGGCGGCTGCCGGTAGAGGTGATTTCCCTGCTCAAGCGCAACAACTGTGGCAAGGCGCTCGACGTGGCCCGTAACGCCCGGGATATGCACGGCGGCAACGGGATCGCCGACGAGTATCACGTGATCCGCCATGTGATGAACCTCGAGACGGTGAACACCTACGAGGGCACCCACGACATCCACGCGCTGATACTCGGTCGCGCGCAGACCGGTCTGCAGGCATTCACGGGCTGAAGGGCCGCGGCATTGCGGCGGCTTGGCGGTTCTTTCCTGTAGGAACCGGCGGGGCCGTGTCTCTTCACTGCTGATATCAGGCTTCTATCGGATTCTGGAAGTTTCCTGAAAGCTTGCCAGAAAGGCCCCGGCCGCGTTGTCGCGGTGGGACGCCGTGCCTATGGTTGGACGTCCAACAAACCCAGTCATGCGAAGGGGACACCATGATCAGAGTGCTGCTGGTGGACGACCACAAACTGTTCCGGGTGGGGCTGCGTCGGATGCTCGATGACCTGAAAGGCGTGCAGGTCATCGGCGAAGCAGAGGATGGCGAGCAAGCCGTTCGGCTCGCGCGGGAACAGCGCCCCAACGTCGTGCTCATGGACCTGATCATGCCGGGCATCGGCGGCCTGGAGGCGATCCGGCGGATTGCCCGGCTGCAGCTCGACATCCACGTCGTGGTGCTGAGCGCCTGCGACCAGCCGCCGTTTCCGGTTCAGGCTCTGAAGGCGGGCGCCTCCGGCTACCTAAGCAAGGGTGCCTCCACAGCCGAGCTCGGCACCGCCATCAAGCGCGCGTTCGTCGGCAAGCGCTACCTGGGCGCGGACATCGCCCAGGCGCTGGCGGTGAGCAGCTTCGAGGAAGACGCTGAGGCGCCGTTCGACCAGCTGTCCAATCGCGAGATGCAGATCATGATGATGGTGGTGAACTGCCATCGGGTGAACGACATCTCATCGAGCCTGCACCTCTCGCCGAAGACCGTGAACAGCTATCGCTACCGCATCTTCGAGAAGCTCAACGTCCGCAGCGACGTCGAGCTGGCCTTGCTCGCGGTGCGCCACGGCATGGCGGGGCCCCAGCGCATCGAGGCCCACGACGCGACGATGACCCAGCTGGCGGCAGCGGAGTCCGGGACGGGGGTCGGCGCTGGCCGGGCGTAGACCAGCAGTCCCGGCGCCCACCGGTCGGACGCACCAACGTTTCCCGGCCGCCGGCCCGAGCCCGTTGCCCTATGATCGGGTTTCGGCATGCCGGGCATGCCCCCGCCTGGCGGCCCACCTCGAGGCGGTGCGGGAGATCCATCCGGAGTATCACTGTGCGCCAGTGCCTCCGCTGGGCAGCGTGCGGGCGCGGTTGCTGATCGTTGGGCTGGCGCCGGGCCTGCATGGCGCCAATCGCACCGGGCGGCCGTTCACCGGCGACGCCAGCGGTCTGTTTCTGTTTCGGGCGCTGGCTTGTGCCGGGTTCGCCTCCGA
>JBFISC010000094.1:0-12654 GCA_041608775.1 Pseudomonadales bacterium
CGGCCATCGGGCGCTGGATGCCGGCGCGACCAAGTACACTCAGGCGCTCGGCATCCCCGCGCTGCGGCGACGAATCGCCGAGCACTATCGTCACAGCGCCGGACTGAGCGTCGATCCGGACCGGGTTGTGGTGACCGCCGGCGCCAGCGCCGGGTTGCTGCTGCTGGCGGCTCTGCTGCTGGATCCCGCTGACGAGCTGCTGCTGACCGATCCGGGCTATCCGTGCAACGAGGTGTTCGTCTGGCTGGTGAACGGAACCCCGGTCGGGGTTCCGGTGCTGCCGGAGGAGGGATTCCGGCTGACGCCGGCGCGGGCCGAGGCCGCCTGGACGGGCGCCACCCGAGGGTTGCTGGTGGCATCGCCGGCCAACCCAACGGGCGCGGTGCTGGACCCGGAAAGCCTCGCCGGGCTGGCTGCCCTGGCCCGGGCGCGGGACGGTTTTATGATCCTCGACGAGATCTACCAGGGCCTGACCTACGACGACGCGGCGCAGCCGGTCTGTCCCAGCGGCCTGGCCGTCGATGACGGGATCTACGTGCTCAACAGCTTTTCCAAGTACTTCGGCATGACCGGCTGGCGGCTTGGCTGGATGGTGGTTCCGGATGCGGCGGTGGAGCCGGTGGCGCGGCTGGCGCAGAATCTGTTCATCTCGCCCCCCAGCCTGTCGCAGCACGCGGCCCTCGCGGCGTTCGATGACGAGGCCATGGCCGTGCACGAGGCGCGGCGCGCTGCCTTCGGCCGGCGACGGCAGCTTCTCTGTGACGGTCTCGAAGCGCTGGGCTTCCGAATTCCCGTGCGCCCCGGCGGCGCGTTCTACGTGTACGCGGACATCGGCCATACGGGGATGGATTCGATGGACTTCTGCTGGCGACTGCTGGAGGATCACTTCGTCGCAGCCACGCCTGGAATCGACTTCGGCGCGCAGAACGCTGCGAGCTTCGTCCGGTTCGCCTTCACCACCGGTGAGGCGGACATTGCCCTTGGCCTGTCCAGGCTCGCCGACGCGCTCACCGACTGGGGTGTGTCCTGAAGCTGGCGCCGCCGCTGGCGCGGGGCAGGCTGGTCCGGCGCTACAAACGCTTCCTCGCCGACGTGGAGACCGCGGACGGGATCCTCACCATGCATTGCCCGAACACCGGCGCCATGGCCGGCTGCTGCGAGCCCGGTCTGGAGGTCTGGTTCTCCACCTCGGAGAACCCGAAGCGCAAGTATCCGCACACGCTCGAGGTCGTCTGCACCCCGGCCGGTCGCGTCGGCGTGAACTCGGCGCGCGCCAACGCTCTGGTGGCGGAAGCGCTGCGATCGGGCGTCATAGACGAGCTCAGGGACTATCCGGGATTGCGTACGGAGGCGCCCATCCCCGGGGGTGCTGGACGCTTCGATTTCCGCCTGGATGGTGCGGCGGAACCCTGCTGGCTGGAGGTCAAGTCCGTGACCCTGCATCTGGGTGACGGTCGTGGCGCGTTTCCGGATGCGGTGAGCGCCAGGGCCCTGCGCCACGTCGAGGCGCTGACGGCCCGGCGACGCCTGGGTGATCGGGCGGTGTTGCTGTTCTGCGTTCAGCATACCGGGATCGAGTTCGCCACGCCGGCGGACGAGATCCATCCCGAGTACGGGGCCGCCCTGCGTGCCGCCGCCGCCGCCGGGGTTGAGGTTTTCGCCTACGGCTGTGGGATCGATCGGTCCGCCATGGCCATTACCCGGCCGATGCCGGTCCGACTTTGAAGGCTTTCAGCGTCTCGGCGTACGCGTCGAGACGCCGCAGCCGCGCGCCGTAGGTCTGCACCAGCGTCGCGGCGGCGAAGTTGCCGAAAGCGGCCGCCTGCGCCGGCTCCATGCCGGCACACCAGCCGTACAGACAGGCGCCGGCGTACATGTCCCCGGCGCCGTTGCTGTCCACGGCTTTCACCTCGTATCCAGGTACCGGAGTCTGTGCGTGAGCCGTCACCACCAGACTGCCCCGGCGGCCGAGAGTGACGTTCAGCTCGCGGCCGATGTCCTTCAGCTCCCTGACGGCAATGTCCAGGCGATCCGTGCCCGCCCAGGTAAGGGCTTCCTCTTCGTTGCAGAACAGATGGTCGACACCGTTGCCAAGGATCTTTACGAGGTTGTCTCGAAACAGCTCGACCATGCTCGGATCCGACAAGCTGATGGCGGTCTTCACGCCCGCGCCTTCGGCCAGCTCGCGGCAGGCGATCGCGGCGGCGAGGCTGTCCGGTGATGACGACAGGTAGCCCTCGGCGTAGAAGAAGCGTGCCTGCTCGAGTGCCTGCTGGTCGATCTCGGCGGTGCCGAGCTGGGTGGATATGCCGAGAAACGTGTTCATGGAGCGCTCCGCATCTGGAGTGACCAGCACCAGACACTGTCCCGACTGCCCTTCCTGCTGCCGTGGCGGGCTCGAGGCGTTGCCGTTGGTGGCAATGCCGGCGTCGCTCAGATCGCGCAGGAAGTAGCCGCCGACGGCGTCATCGGCGAGCCGGCAGGAGTAGAACGCGCGCCCGCCGAACCCCTGCACTGCGATCATCGAGTTCGCCGCGGAGCCGCCGCTCATGCGCTCGGGCTGGTAGTCGGCCAGGGCCGCGACCAGCGCTTCGAGGCGAGCTTCGTCCACCAGCGTCATGTGCCCTTTGGGGATCCCGTGGGTCCGCAGGAACGAGTCGTCCACCCGGTACTCCATGTCGACCAGGGCGTTACCCAGTCCGTAAACGTCATACATCTGCTGAGGAATCTCCCGAGTGATGGTCTGTCAGCCGTTCAGCGCTGCAAAAGCCCGGTCGGCGGCGGCGATCGTGGCGTCGAGGGCTCCGTCGTCGTGGGCGGTGGACAGGAATCCCGCCTCGAAGGCCGAGGGAGCCAGATACACGCCCTGATCGAGCATGGCATGGAAGAAGCGATTGAACGCGCCGATGTCCGCGTTGGCGACGTGATCGAACTCCGTGACCCGGTTGCTGGTGAAAAACAGGCTGAACATGCCGCAGACCTGGTTCACGGTGACCGGGATGCCGTGGTTCGCGGCAGCTTCGGCCAGGCCCCGGCAGAGTCGTTCGGTCGCCGCTTCGACCCGGGCGTAGACGCCGTCGTCGAGCGCCCGCAGCATGGTCAGGCCGGCCACGGTGGCCAGCGGGTTGCCGGAGAGGGTACCGGCCTGGTAAACGCTGCCCTCCGGAGCGATGTGCGACATGATGTCGGCGCGGCCGCCGAACGCGCCCACCGGCAGACCGCCGCCGATGATCTTGCCAAGGGTGGTCAGGTCCGGGGTCACGCCGTAGCGGGCCTGGGCCCCGCCGCGGGCAACACGAAAGCCGGTCATGACCTCGTCGAAGATCAGCACGCTGCCGTGGTCCTGGGTCATGGTGCGCAGGCTTTCGAGGAATCCAGGCTCCGGTGGGATGCACCCCATGTTGCCCGCGACCGGCTCGACGATCACGGCGGCGATCTCGCCCCCGTAACGCTGGAACACCTCCGCCAGCGGCTCGGGACGGTTGAACGGCACGGTCAGCGTCTGCGCCGCCAGGGCGGCGGGGACGCCTGGACTGTTCGGAAGGCCCAGGGTCAGCACGCCGGAACCGGCCTTCACCAGCAGCGAGTCGGAGTGCCCGTGATAGCAGCCGGCGAACTTGACGATCATGTCACGGCCGGTGAAGCCTCTGGCCAGGCGGATCGCCGACATGGTGGCCTCGGTGCCGGAGTTCACCATTCGCATCAGCTCGATCCCGGGAACCATCTCGATGACCCGCTCGGCGAGGTCGATCTCCAGTTCCGTGGGCGCGCCGAAGCCGAGGGAGGCTTCCGCCTGACGCTGCACGGCCTCGATCACGTCGCGCCGACCGTGTCCGAGAATCATCGGGCCCCAGGAGCCTACGTAGTCGATGTAGCGGTTGCCGTCCACGTCGGTTAGGTAGGCGCCCTCGCCGCGCTCGAAGAACACGGGGTCGCCGCCGACGCCCCGGAACGCCCGCACGGGCGAGTTCACCCCCCCGGGGATGGAACGGGCGGCGCGGGCCAGCAATTGTCTGGATTTGTCTCTGTGCATGCCTGACTCGATGTTCGTGTGCTCGACCAGCCTTCAGAACGGCTTGACCACCACCAGGATCACGATGCCGAACAGCAGCAGCGTCGGCACTTCGTTGAACATCCGGTAGAAGCGCGCGTCATGAGGACTCCCGTCCTCGGCGAAGGCTCGAACCAGCCGGCCACAATAATGGTGATATGCCAGGAGCGCCACCACGCCGAGAAGTTTCAGCCACAGCCACGGCGCGCCGAGCAGGCCCGGGTTCAGCGCGAGCATGCCGATGCCGAACACCAGCGTCGCGATCATGGCCGGTCGCATGATGATCCGGTAGAGCTTGTCCTCCATGACCTTGAACCGGGCCTTGCCCGGAGCGTCGGCGGTGTCAGCGTGATAGACGAACAGCCTCGGCATGTAGAAGAGCGCGGCGAACCATGCCACCACGGCGATGATGTGGAAGGCCTTTACCCACAGGTACGGCGTGCTCATTGCGCGGAATCCCGGTAGTTGTCGATGTCCTCCCGGGTGATGACCCCGCGGACCGAGGCAATCATCGGTGCCGAGGTGCGGCGCACGCAAAGGGCCTCGACGGTGGGCGAACGGAGCAGGGTCCAGGCTTCCTCGAGGGTGGCCCGATAGTCCACGTCGGCCGCATCCCTGCGGTCTCCCGGTATGCGCAGCAGGGATACGTCGGCGTCGTCGTCGGCTTCGGCGTGTTCCAGGTACGACGCCAGGTCGGCGGCGTTCATCACGCAGCGCACCTGCCCCGGCTGTTTCTCCACCACGATCCAGCGTGGCTTGGCGGCCATGGCTTTCCGGGCTTCGTCCTGGGTGCAGGTCTCGGGAAGGCGGATCAGACTGCGGTTCATGATCGAAGCCACGCTGGCCCGCTGGAGGTGGGCGCGCACCGGATTCGGCGGGTATTCCAGCCCCAGGGTGGACAGGGTCGAGATGAACACCGATTTCTGGCGGAAGACTTCGCTCGTGACCATGGTGGCGATCACGATGATCAGCATGGCCGGAACGATGACGTTGGGATTGGCGGTGAGTTCGAGCACCGCCATCAGCGCGGCCAGCGGAGCCTGGAGCACCGCGGCCATCATGGCGGCCATGCCGAGCATCACGTAGAAGCCGGTGGAGACCGAGTCCGTTTCCAGGGCGGCCGCGGTCTGCAGCGTGTTGCCGAGCATTCCCATCAACCCTCCGATGGCGGCCCCCATGACGAAGGTCGGGCCGATGATGCCCACCGGCATGCCGAGACCCACCGCGGCGGCGCTGGCCAGAGACTTCATGAGCAGCACGGCCGCTAGAGTGATCAGGGCCATCTCTCCCACCATCGCGGCGTTCACCGTATCGTAGCCGACGCCCATGATCTCCGGGGTGGCGTAGCCGGCGGCCGCCGTGACCGCGCCGGTGAGCAGCGCCCGGAACCAAAATGGCCGGTCGTGGAGCCGGGTGAACAGCTGCACGAGTTGGATGTAGCCCGCTGCCAGCGTGCCGACCACCACGCCGCAGAGCACGATGTAGGGAATCTCCAGAAGCGAGGCGAGCTGCAGCGGAGGTACCTCGAAGGCCGGCTGCGGGCCGATGAAGTAGTAGGTCAGGAGGGTCGAGGTGACAGCCGCCAGGATCACAGGAATGAAAGAGCCGATGGTGTACTCCATCATGACTACCTCCATCGCGAAGATGACCCCGGCCAAGGGGGTGTTGAACGATCCGGCGATGGCGGCTGCCGTGCCGCAGGCGACCAGCGTACGGATGGCGTTGTTGGGCAGCTCCAGGCGCTGGCCCATCAGGCTCGCGCTGGCCGCGCCCAGATGAACGACCGGCCCCTCACGGCCTCCGGACACACCGGAGACCAGTGCGAGAATGCCACCGAAGAACTGCGCAACGGCGTTGCCTGCCGGCAGGTAGCCCTGGTGTCGGGACAGCCGCTCCATGACGTGCGCGACGCCGAACCGCAGGCTGTCGGCAGGTATGCGGAGGAACACCAGGGCCAGCAGACTCATGCCTGCGAGGGGCAGGATGATCCGGTCCCGCGCGGGCAGACCCTCGAACGCCTCCGGCCCGCCGATGAGGATGGGTCCCAGCACCAGGTCGATGGCCGTGCGGAAGGCGAGAATGACGAGCCCGGTGAGCAACCCGGCGATCACCGCCAGGACCGCCAGCTGTGGCAGCGCCTCGGCGCTGGAAAGCCTTTGCCGGAATCCTTCCAGCGACGGCTTTCGCATCAGTTTCGCAAGGCTCGGCCAGGGGATCGGGGATTCCTCGAGACTGGTGACGCGGGCCCGCTAGTATATGCTTCCTGCCATGGTATGGCAGAAGCTCGGCTCGCGGTCGGCGCCGGCACCGCCCGGGCAGTTCCGGGTTGTGCGGCATCGTCCGCTGCGGCGGGCGCTGCTGTCGCTGCTGCTGATGGGGGTCGTGGTCGCCGCGGCCGGCTTCGGCTACTGGCTCGGCGGCCGCCACAGCGAGCTCGATCAGACCTACCTCGCCGCGCTGGAGACCCGTGGCCAGGCGCTGGATGCGAGGGTAAAGACCCTGGAGCGAGCGCTCGCGGATGCCAGGCTGGCCCAGTCCGTGGACGCGCAGGCGGCGCGCTCGCTGCGCGAGACCATCAGCGAGCTGCGCCACCAGCTCGGGGCGCTCGACGAGGAGGTGACCTTTTACAAGAGCCTGATGGCACCTTCCAGGATCGAGCGGGGCCTGCAGATCGCCGAATTCGATCTGGCTGCGGGCCGTGGCGACAACGAGTTCACCTATCATCTGCTGCTCACCCAGGCGGCACAGCGGCGCGACTGGATTCAGGGCAGCGTGCGGCTCGATGTGCACGGCCTCCGCGCTGGCCCCGACGGCGCCGCAGCGGAGGCCGTGCTGCCGCTCACGGAACTGGCCAGCCTCGAAGACTACCCTCTGCGGTTCCGGTTCCGGTACTTCCAGGACCTGTCCGGTACGTTGCGGATTCCCGATGGGTTCCAGCCGAACACGGTGGTCGTGACCGCCAAGCCCCGCGGCAGGTCGGCGGATCCCAAGGAACGGAGCTTCGACTGGATCGTTCCTGCCGGCTGATTCAGAGGTGCCGACTATACTTCGGCTGACCCGCAGTCCGTGTCCCGCGGCCTGCCGAGGTTCGACAATTACGGGTGGCAGTCATGGCAAGAATCAAAGTCGACCAGGGCGTTACCCTGATCGCCCCGAACACCGAGGTGGTAGGCGACATCCGGTTTAAGGATCAGCTCTACGTCAACGGTCGCGTCGACGGCAACCTGCTTGCCGGGGAAGAGGAATCCGCCACCGTGATCATCAGCGACGCGGGCTCGGTGAAGGGCGAGATCCGGGTCCCCAACGTGGTGATCAACGGCGAGGTGGAAGGCGACGTCTATGCCAGCACCCGGGTGGAACTTGCAGCCCGCGCCAGGGTCAAGGGTAATGTCTATTACCAACTCATCGAGATGCAGCTTGGCGCCATGGTGGACGGTCAGCTGCTGCACGAGCCGGCGCCGGGCGCCTCGGCGCAGGTGCATGCGTTTCCCGCCGAGTCCGGCGACGCCGCCAGGAAGGACGGGCGCAACGCCGAGCGCGGCTGACCGAGCCACCGGTTGACGTTGAGCCGATCGATGGTGCAACGTGCCAGAGCTATGGAACCTGACGTCGTAATTTCCGACCGCGCTGCCGAAAAGGTTAAGACCCTGATGGACGCCGAGGGCAACCCGGCGCTCAAGCTGCGCGTCTTCATCACCGGGGGTGGCTGCAGCGGATTCTCCTACGGTTTCACCTTCGACGAGGCGGTCGCCGAGGACGATGCGGTGGTGGAGCGCGATGGCGTCACCATGCTGGTGGATGCGCTCAGCTACCAGTACCTGGCGGGTTCCGAGGTGGACTACGAGGAAGGTCTGCAGGGCGCCCAGTTCGTGGTGGCGAACCCCAACGCCACGGCAACCTGCGGCTGCGGCAACTCCTTTGCCGTGTAGCGTCTGCGCCGGTGCGCGCGCCGCCGGCGATTCGCCGGCGCGGGCTCGACGTCAGGCCCGATAAACGGCACCCAGCACCCGGGGTCCGGTCGCGCCGGTGACGGCGGCTTCGTTGCCCGGCTGCCCGTTCAGGGTCTGATGGGCAAGCCAGGCGAATGCCGCCGCTTCGATGCTGTCGCCGTCCACGCCGTGCTCTTCCGTGGTCTCCACCGGACATCTGACCCGGCCGGCGATGGCGGCCAGCAGCGTTCGGTTGTGCCGCCCGCCGCCGCACACCAGCACCCGCTCGGTTTCCGAGGCCCAGGCGGCCAGCGCCCGGGCGACGGTTTCCGCCGTGAACGCGCACAGCGTCGCCTGCACGACCTCCGGGGCCAGCGCGCGGTCCGCAAGGTGCTGGCGCAGCTGACCGTTGAGCCAGTCCATGTTGTAGTGCTCGCGTCCGGTGCTTTTCGGTGGTGGCGCCGACAGGTACGGATCCGCCAGCAGAAGTTCCAGCAGCCCCTCGTCCACGGCTCCGGAAGCCGCCCACGCGCCCTGGGCATCGTAGCGCCGCTGCCGGTGATGGGCGATCCAATCGTCCATCAGCGCGTTGCCCGGGCCGGTGTCGAAGCCGGTGATCGGTCGGGACGGATCAGCCGGCAGCACGGTGAAGTTGCCGATTCCGCCCAGATTCAGGATCGCCCGATTCTCGCTGCCGCTGCGGAACAGGGCGGCGTGAAACGGCGGCACCAGGGGTGCCCCCTGACCGCCGGCGGCCATGTCCCGGCGGCGGAAGTCCGCGACCGTGGTGATGCCGGAACGCTCGACGATGCGGTTAGGATCGCCGATCTGCAGGGTAAACGGATGCTCGCTCGCGGGCCGATGGCGCACCGTCTGGCCGTGACTGCCGATGGCGGTGACGTCGTCGGGAGCATGACCCGCGCTGCGCAGGAACGTGATGATGGCCTCGCCGATGAAGTCGCCCAGGGCCGCGTCCGCGTCACCGAGTAAATCGAGGCCGTCCCCGCCAGCAACGCTGCCCGGTCGGCCGAGGTCCAGCAGGCGGGCGCGCAGCGCGTCGGGTACAGACACCGTGTCGGATGCCAGCACGCGGATGGTTCGGGAGATCTCGACCAGCGCGAGGTCGAGCCCGTCGACGCTGGTGCCGGAGATGGCGCCGAGGTAGACCTGACCCCGCACGGGCCGGTCAGCGGCCGTAGGCCAGCTGCACCTGCTGCTTGAAATCGTCCAGCAGCATCAGCAATGGTCGCGCGCGCTCGTTGAAGCGCGCGAGCTCCAGCCGCGGAATCGGCTCGGCGTCGGGGAGCTGGACGGTGCGCGGGTTCTGATGCACCCCGTTGACCAGAAACTCATAGTGCAGATGGGGTCCGGTGGCCCAGCCGGTGGCGCCGACGTAGCCGATGACCTGTCCCTGGCGGACTCGGGACCCGCTTTTCACGTTGCGCCCGAATTTCGACATGTGCAGGTACTTGGTGGTGAACTGCTCGCCGTGCTGAATGACCACGTAGTTGCCGTTCGGCTTGCTTCTGGACGCCGTGACGACCCTGCCGTCGCCGGCGGCGAGGATGGGCGTTCCGGTGGGCGCCGCATAGTCGATGCCGCGATGTGGAATGTTGCGTTTGAACAGCGGGTGGATCCGGCGCAGGTTGAAGTTGGAGCTGATTCGCGAGAACTCCACCGGGGCCCGGAGGAAGGCCTTGCGCATGGAGTCGCCGTCGGGGTCGTAGTAGTCGGAGCGTCCCTGGGCATCGGTGTAGCGGATCGCCCGGTAGCTCTCGCCTCGGTTGATGAACTCCGCGGCCAGAATGTCGCCGTGGCCGATAAACTCCTCGCCGACGTAAAGCTCTTCGAACACCACGTGAAACTCGTCGCCGCGGCGTATGTCGAGAACGAAATCCACGTCCCACTGGAAGATCTGCGCCAAGCGCATGGTCACGCCGTCCGGCAGGCCCGCGCGCTGGCTGGCAACGAACAGGCTGTGATCGATCACGCCGTGCTTGTATGCCGTGGTGCGGTTCGGTTCCTGAATGACCTCGCGCCCGACGAAGCCGTCGCCGACCCGATCGAATTCCAGGGTCTCCAGCGGACCGGGCGTGTAGGCCAGCCTCGTCAGGGTGCCGTCGCCGGCGCGAGTGAAGGTCAGGGCATGGCCGGGAAAGATGTTGCGCAGCCGCTTGCCCAGAGGCTCGCTGGCCAGCAGATGATGGATGTCCCGGGCCGGAATGCCTTGACGCCTGAAGATCACGGACAGGTTGTCGCCGGGCTTCACCTGCACCGAGTGTTGCTGCTGCCCCGCGTCGAACCGCAGCAGGTCGGCAGGTGCTGCATCTGCCTCCGGGATCGCGGCCTGCGCCCCAGGCCCCGGGTCCACAACCCGGTTCGGCAGCGAGCCGGCATCGGCGTCCGGCGGTGCCGGCGCCCGCGCTTCGCGTCCCGCGGAGGCTGCCGCGCCCCGACCGGTCACGTCCCCGATGCTGGCGGGCCCGACGACCGAGGAACGCACCTCCGGCAGCTCGAGCAGCACAGCTTCGGTGGTGAAGCGGTCGGAATCGTCATCGGAGAAGCGGTCGACGGTGAACGTCACCATCAGCAGCGTGAGCACGCCGATCGCGATCAGATGAGGCTTTGGGAACGTGCCAGGGTTCACTGTGCTCGGGACATCCTTTCCGTAACCGTGGCGCGGCGATCGCGCTCGGACTCGATTGCTAAGAAAATTTATTCTAAATCGGACGGTTACAAAGGTTTTGTGATGTCCGCCCCACCCTGCGCTTTAGTATATGGATTTCATGCCCGTTGAAAAGCCTGGCCGCCGTGTTCCCGGCCTGGATTCGAGCAGGCGTCGGAGCGTACTCAGCGCCGGCCTCGGGTCGGGCCGGCATGCTAGGTGGGATCAGGGCGTTCTGGTAAGGTTCGCGATCCCGGAACCGGCGCATATGAGATGAACGAGCCGTCGTTGCTGCAGGAACTGCGTGAACGGGAGCTGCTGGCCCAGGTCTCCGACGAAGCTGGCCTCGAGCAGCACCTCGAAACCGGCAGCCGCACGGTCTACTGCGGATTCGATCCCACTGCGGACAGCCTGCACATCGGTAATCTGGTGCCTTTGCTGACGCTGCGCCGCTTCCAGCGGCGCGGTCATCGCCCGGTGCTGCTGATCGGCGGCGCCACCGGAATGATTGGTGATCCCTCTGGACGCAGCGATGAGCGCAACCTCAACAGCGCTGAGGTGGTCTCCGGCTGGGTCGAGCGGATCCGTCGCCAGGTCGAGGGTTTCGTCGAGTTCGACGACGGACCCTCCGGAAACAGCGCGGCCATCATTGTCAATAATCTAGACTGGACCGCCGGGCTGCGGCTGATCGAGTTTCTCCGGGAGGTGGGCAAGCACTTCTCGGTCAATCAGATGATCCAGCGTGAGTCGGTGCGATCGCGCCTGGAGCGGGACGGCGAGGGGATCTCCTACACCGAATTCAGCTACATGCTGCTGCAGGCCAACGACTACGCGGAGCTGGCGCAGCGCTACGGCTGCTCGGTTCAGATCGGTGGCAGCGACCAGTGGGGCAACATCGTGTCCGGTATGGACCTGGTGAGACGCAAGCTCGGCCGGGAATCCTTTGCCGTGACGCTACCCTTGATCACCAAGGCAGACGGCAGCAAGTTCGGCAAGACGGCCGAGGGCACCGTATGGCTCGATCCGGCGCGGACGTCACCGTACGCCTTCTACCAATTCTGGTTGAACACGGCCGACGCCGACGTGGTCAAATTTCTCAAGGTATTTACCTTTCTGACTCTGGGTGAGGTTGCCGAGTTCGCGCAAGGGCTGGCCGTCGCCCCGGAGCAGCGGGCGGCCCAGCGCTGTCTGGCGCGGGAAGTCACCACCATGGTCCACGGCGCCCGGGCGCTGGCATCGGCGGAACGGATCACCGAAGCGCTCTTCGACGGCGACCTGGCCCGCCTGTCGGCCGACGAGATTGGCCAGCTTGCCCAGGACGGCATGGACTGCACGGTCGTTTCGGAAGACAATATCGGTCTGCTGGCCGTGCTTGCCGATTGCGGGCTGGCCCGGTCGCGGGGGGAGGCTCGCAAGCTGATCGCCGGCAACGGCATCCGGCTCAATGGTCAGGCGGTGACCGATCCGGAGTGCTCGCTCGACTGGCGCGACGCGCTTCATGGCAAGTATTACCTGTTGCGCAAAGGCAAAAAGACCTGGCATCTGTTGCGCCGTTCGGCCGGCTGAGGGTGTCTCCAGCGCGGCCTGAGGATCGCGCTCCGGACTGCCTCGCAGCCTCCGGAGAGGGCCCGGCCGCTGGCCCTGTCGACGCGGCATCCTGCGGGGCCGGTCGCGGGTAAGAGCGCGGGGAAAAGCACTTGGAGAGGCGCCTCGAGAGGCGCCCAAAAAAACTCGGATCCGCGCTTGCTAAGGTAGTGGGCGTACGTATAATACGCAGCCCCTGCCCCGGGGGAGTCCATTTCGGGGCCGCTCTTTAACAGCTTAAGAACTGAACAAGCCATTCGTGTGGGTGCCGGTAATTCACCGTCGAATGCGCGTCGCGAGGCGTAGTGTTCGAGTGGGTTTTATAAGCATCAGCTTGAAAATTCATTGAGCCTGAAACGATCGAATGCTTGGTTGGCGTCCTAGGATTCCAATCGGGCTTCTTCATAAACTGAAGAGTTTGATCA
>JBFISC010000095.1:0-12603 GCA_041608775.1 Pseudomonadales bacterium
CCGGAGCTTCATGCTCACCACGTCCGAACCGGCGCCGGGCTCGCTCATGGCCAACGCGCCGAGCTTGTCGCCGGAGATCAAGCCGGGCAGATAGGCACGCTTCTGCGCCTCGCTGCCGTAGCGGCGGATCTGGTTCACGCACAGGTTGGAGTGCGCGCCGTAGGACAGACCCACGGAAGCGGAGGCGCGACTGATTTCCTCCATGGCCACGCAGTGGGCCAGATAGCCGAGGCCGGCGCCCCCGTACTCCTCCTCGACCGTGATGCCGAGCAGTCCCATCTCACCCAGCCGCGGCCAGAGATCCCGGGGGAACTGATTGCTGGCGTCGATCTCGGCGGCTCTCGGCGCGATCTCCACGCGGGCGAACTGAGCGACGCTGTCGCGCAGCATGTCCACGGTTTCGCCCAGACCAAAATCGAACTGAAACATCGCTGACCTCCTCTTATGCCCGCCCCGACTCAGGTCGGCACGTGGGTGGTGGTGACTTCTGCCAGCAGCCGCTCGCCATCTCCATGAACCTGCGTGCGGATGACGGTGATGCGCCGCCCGACCCGCACCACCTGGGCGGTAGCGGTGACGGTGCCGCCCTGCTGGTTGCCGAGCATCACGGCATGCAGATCGACCCCCACCATGAAGGCCTGCTGACCGGTCTTCGCCGCGTAGGCACGATTCGCCGCACCCGTGGCGAGATTGTCCGCGAGAGAAACGATTACCCCGCCGTTGATGTTGCCGGTGGGGTTGCAGTGGTGGGGCTCGATCCGGATGCGCGCGCGGTCGGGATCAGCCGCGACCGGTTCCATGCCGATGTGCTTGTCGAAGGTCATTGCCCCTCCCGGCCGAACCCTTGATCGGCGGTCTCAGGACGACAGCGTGACGAGCTCCACGCCGTCCTCTACCCGGTCGCCGACGGCGCAGGCCACCTCGGCCACCGTGCCGTCCCGGGGGGCGCGCACGCTGTGCTCCATCTTCATCGCCTCGATGACCAGCAGCACCTGACCGGCGCTGACGCTGTCGCCGGCCGCGACCGAGACGGCGATCACCTGGCCCGGCATCGGTGCCGCGATGCGCTCCGCGCCGCCGGCGGCCGCGGCCAGCGCCGTCACGTCCAGGCGCGGCGTGCGGAAGCGCTCGGTGTCCCCGCCGCGGATCACGTACACCGCCTCATCGGCCACCAGCAGCCGGGCGTTCACCACCTCGCGCTCGAGCCGGAACCGGACGCCGCCATCATCCACCTGCACGTCGGCCAGCGCCATCCGGTCATCGTCCAGCTGCACCCGATCTGCCAGCACCCGGACCTGACGGCTGAGCTGGTCCTGCTCCAGGGTCACCGTGAACGCAGACGGGGCGTTCAGGCGGAAGCCGTCCGCCGCGCCCCAGCTTCCCTCGACCACGGCCGCGCGACGCAGACCCAGCGCTGCGGCCACCCACCCGGCGCTGTCGCGGGCAGGCAGCAGGCGGTCGCCGGCATCGTCGATGAGATGGGTGTCGTAGCTGCCAGCCCGAAACTCCGGATGCGCCAGCACCTTGCGCAGGAACCCGACGTTGTGCTCCACGCCGGCGATCTCGGTGGCCGCGAGCGCCGCATCGAGCGCGACCAGCGCCTCGTGGCGATCCGCGCCGTGGGCGATGACCTTGGCCAGCATGGGGTCGTAGTGAACGCTGACCTCGTCGCCGGTGATCACGCCGCTGTCCACGCGCACGCTGGCCGGAAACGACACCCGCCGCAGCCGTCCGGTGGACGGCAGAAAGCCTCGTCGCGGGCTCTCGGCGTAGACCCGGGCCTCGATTGCGTGGCCGCTGCGGGCCAGGTCCGACTGCTCCATCGGCAGGCTCTCGCCCGCGGCGACCCGAAGCTGCCATTCCACCAGATCCAGACCGGTGATCGCTTCGGTGACCGGGTGCTCCACCTGCAGCCGGGTGTTCATCTCCATGAAGTAGAACGCGTCCCCTTCAGCGATGAACTCCACGGTACCGGCACCGCGGTAGTCGATGGCCCGGGCGGCGCGCACCGCGGCTTCGCCCAGCGCCCTGCGCCGGCCAGCCGAAACGCCGGGTCCCGGCGCTTCCTCGATCACCTTCTGGTGGCGGCGCTGCACCGAGCAGTCGCGTTCGAACAGGTGCAGCGTGTTGCCCGCCGCGTCCGCCAGAATCTGCACCTCCAGATGCTTGGGGGCCGCGAGGTAGCGCTCGAGGAGCATACGGTCGTCACCGAAGGCATTCTTCGCCTCCCGGCGCGCGCCGGCCAGGGCGCCGGCGAAATCGCCCCTCGCCGCAACCCGGCGCATGCCCTTGCCGCCGCCGCCGGCCGACGCCTTGATGAGAAGCGGAAAGCCGATGCGCAGCGCCTCGGCTTCCAGGGTGGCATCGCGCTGATCGTCGCCCTGGTAGCCGGGCACCACCGGCGTGCCCGCCTCAGCGACCAGGTTCTTGGCTTCGATCTTCGAGCCCATGGCCCGGATGGATGCGGCGCTCGGGCCGACGAACACCACGCCGGCATCCTCGCAGGCCTGGGCGAAGGCGGCGTTCTCCGAGAGGAAGCCGTAGCCCGGATGGATCGCGTCAGCGCCGCTTTCCGCGGCAGCCGCGAGCACGGCAGCCACGTCGAGATAGCTCTGCGCCGCCGGCGCCGGCCCGACCCGGACGGCCAGATCCGCCTGTCGGACGTGCTGGGCAGCGACATCGGCATCCGAGTAGACAGCCACGGTGCGGATCCCGAGCCGCCGGGCCGTGCGGATGATGCGGCAGGCGATCTCGCCCCGATTGGCGATGAGCAGGGTCTCGAACACGGTCACATCCTGAACACGCCGAAACGGGCGTCCGCCGCCTGGTCGTCAATGGCTTCGCGGCAGGCCAGCTCCAGGCTCAGCGCGATCACCCGGCGGCTGTCCAGAGGATCGATGACACCGTCGTCCCAGAGCCTGGCGCTGGCGTAGTAGGGATGGCCCTGATGCTCGTACTGATCGCGGATCCCGTCCATGAACGACCGCTGCTCCGCTTCCGGCCAGGTCTCGCCGCGGGCGGCCATCCCGTCGCGACGTACGGTTGCCAGCACGTTCGCGGCCTGCTCGCCGCCCATGACCGAAATCCGCGCGTTGGGCCAGGTGAACAGCATCCGCGCCCCGTAGGCACGACCGCACATGGCGTAGTTGCCGGCGCCAAAGGAACCGCCGATGACGAGGGTGAGTTTCGGGACCCGGGCACACGCGACCGCGGTCACCATCTTGGCGCCATGCTTGGCGATGCCCTCGTTCTCGTACCTGCGGCCAACCATGAACCCGGTGATGTTCTGCAGGAACAGCAGCGGAACGCCACGCCGGTCGGCCAGCTGAATGAAGTGCGCGCCCTTGAGGGCCGACTCGGAGAAGAGGATGCCGTTATTGGCGAGGATGGCCACCGGCAGCCCTTCCACGTGAGCAAACCCGCACACCAGGGTCTCGCCGTACAGCGGCTTGAACTCGTGGAACTCCGAGCCGTCGACCAGCCGGGCGATTACCTCGCGCACGTCCAGCGGGGTGCGGGTATCGGTGGGCAGCACCCCGTAGAGATCTTCCACCGGATACGCCGGCGGCACCGGCTCGCGGCGGGCCACCGTGGCGCGACGGCGCACGTGGCTGGCGGCGACCACCTCCCGGGCCAGCGCCAGGGCGTGGCTGTCGTTGCCGGCCAGGTAATCGGTGACTCCGGAGATCCGGCTGTGCACGTCGCCGCCTCCGAGGGTTTCCGCATCCACCTCCTCACCGGTCGCCGCCTTCACCAGCGGCGGGCCGCCGAGAAAGATGGTGCCCTGGTTGCGGACGATGATGGCCTGATCGCACATGGCGGGCACGTAGGCGCCGCCCGCCGTGCAGGACCCCATGACCACGGCGATCTGCGGGATGCCCCGGGCCGACAGGTTGGCCTGGTTGTAGAAGATCCGGCCGAAGTGGTCGCGGTCCGGAAACACCTGGTCCTGAAGCGGCAGGAACGCGCCGCCGGAATCCACCAGATAGATGCAGGGCAGCTGGTTCTCGAGCGCGATCTCCTGGGCCCGAAGATGCTTCTTCACCGTGATCGGGTAGTAGGTGCCGCCCTTCACCGTGGCGTCGTTGACCACGATCATGCATTCGACGCCGGCAACCCGGCCTACCCCGGTGATGATGCCGGCGGCCGGAATGACGTCGTCGTAGAGCTCATGACCCGCAAGCTGGCCGATCTCGAGAAACGGCGAGCCCGGATCGAGCAGGCCGGCGAGCCGCTCGCGGGGCAGCAGCTTGCCGCGCGCCGTGTGCCGCTCCCGCGACCGCGCGTCACCCCCTTCGCTGATACGCTCGATCAGGCCGCGCAGCTCCGCCGCCAGCGCCTGGTGATGACGCCGGTTGCGGGCGAACTCGTCGCTGCCCGGATCGACCTTGGATTCGAGAACCGCCATTCGACAATGACCCCGACCGCCGCAACGACCCGTTGCCCCCGTTTCGACTGACCCGCGACGGCCGCAGCCATGGCACAATCGCGCCCCGGAACCATACACCATTCCCCCGCAGGGTGAGGAGCGCGAGACACATCATGGCGACAGCGAAGAGAAGCCCGCGGAAGACGGCGCGCACCCCAGAAGCCGAGCTGAAAGCGCTGATCAAACGCCGGGGCATTCGCTACGCCACCGTGGCATTCGTCGACCTCCAGGGCCAGCTGCGCGGCAAGACGGTGTCCGTTGGCAGCCTGATCAGCGCCCTGGACGAGGGGGTGCCGTTCTCCGCCGACAACTTCATGCTCGATTTCGGCGATATCAAGCTGATCCCCGAGGGCTACATGACCCTGGACCAGGACTACGCCGATGAGCGCTGCGACGTGGACTGGCGCTGGCCCCGGGTGCTGCCGTTCGAAGAAGCCGAGAGCGATCTGCTGTTCTTCGTGGAGTACGGCGAGGGCACCAACGGCGGTATGTGGGACCCGCGGCGCCTGTTCCGCCGGACCCTGGAGCGCGCCCACGCCGCCGACATCTTCCCGACCTTCGCGTTCGAGTACGAGTTCCGGTTGTTCAAGGAGAGCCCCGACAGCCTGCGGGAGAAAGGTTTCCAGAGCCCGAAGCTGCTGAACGAGGTCTCCACCTACGGCGGCGTGATGCATCAGAGCCTGTGGGCGCAGCTGTTCAAGGACATGCGCAACATGTGCGAGAGCATGGAGATCCCCATCTCCAGCATGCACTGGGAGCAGGCGGCCAGCATGGGCGAAGTGGCGCTCAGCCACCGGCCTGGATTCGCGGCGGTGGACGATGCGGTGCTGTTCAAGACCCACGCCAAAACCCTGGCGGCACGCCACGACATGCTGCTGTCGTTCATGGCCCGGCCCATCGCCGACGACGACGGCCAGAGCGGGCATGTCCACTTCTCCCTGGCGAACCGCCGCGGCCGTCAGCTGTTCCACAGCGCCCGGGGGGAGAACGGCATGAGCGACACCCACCGCTGGGCCGTCGGCGGTCTGCAGAAGCTGCTGCCGGAGCTGCTGTTGATGCTGGCGCCCAACGTCAATTCCTTCAAACGCCTGGCGCCCGGCGCCTTCGCGCCCATCGCCGCGACCTGGGGAGTGGAGAACCGCACCTGCGCGATCCGCGTGATCGCGGGCAAGCCCAGCGCCCAGCGCATCGAGCTGCGGGTGCCGGGGTCGGACTCCAACCCCTACCTGGTGGCGAGCTGCCTGCTCGCGGCCGCGCACTGGGGCATCGAAAACCGGGTCGAGCCCGCGGCGCCGATGAGCGGCTCCTGCTACGAGCGCGTCGACGACATTCTCGAGGACCAGCAGTTTCCCGGCACGTTCCGTCAGGCCATCGAAGCGTTCAGCGAGTCGGCAACGGCGCGGGCGCTGTTCGGCGACGACTTCGTCGCCATGTATGCCGGCACCCGGCTGGCCCAGGCGGATCAGTTCGCGCGCATGGTGACCGACAAGGAGCTGGAACGGTTCCTGGAAATGGCCTGACCCGGCCGTCCGCCGCCGCGACGGCCGGTGCCCGACACGACCCGGCGCCTCAGCCCAGAGCCGCCCGGATCTCCGACTGGGTTTCGTCCAGCGACCGCTCGAGCTTGCTGAACACCTCGTCCACCTGGCTCTCGGTGATGATCAACGGTGGGCACAGCGCCAGGCTGTCGCCCAGGGCGCGCACGATCAGACCGTTCTCCTCGCACCGGCCCATGGCCTGGTAGCCGACGCCCTGCGACGCCTGGAACGGCTTCTTCGTCGCCTTGTCCGCCACCAGCTCCACCGCGCCGATCAGGCCCCTGCCACGGGTGTTGCCCACCAGCGGATGGTCGGCCAGTGCGTGCAGGCGCGCCTGAAACGACTCCCCGACCTTTGCGGCGTGGGCGAACAGGTCGCGCTCCTCCATGATCTCCAGGGTACGCAGCGCTACCGCAGCGCAGACCGGGTGGCCGGAGTAGGTGAAACCGTGGCCGAAGTTGCCGATCTTGCCGCTGGCTTCGATCATCGGCTCGTACAGCCACTCCGGAACCAGCACCGCGGACAGCGGCAGGTACGCGGACGACACGGCCTTCGCCACGCTCATCGTGTCCGGCGTGATCCCCATGGTCTGGGCGCCGAACGGTTTGCCCGTGCGCCCGAACCCGCAGATCACCTCGTCGTCGATGAACAGGATGTCGTGCTGCTTCAGCAGCGCCTGGACCTTCTCGAAGTAGCCGTCCGGCGGCACGATCACCCCGCCGGCACCCATGATGGGCTCGGCGATGAAAGCGGCGATGGTCTCCGCCCCTTCCTTCTCGATCAGCGCCTCCAGGTTCCCGACGATGCGGTCGACGAAATCGGCCTCCGCCTCACCGTCGAGGGACTCACGGTAGTAGAACGGGCAGTCGGTGTGAAGAATTCGATCGAGGGGCAGATCGAAGTGAGCGTGGAACGGCGGCAGCCCGGTCAGCGAGCCGGAGGCCAGCGTGACGCCGTGGTAACCACGCTTGCGGCTGATGATCTTCTTCTTCTCGGGCCGGCCCACAACGTTGTTGTAGTACCACATGAGCTTGATCTGGGTGTCGTTGGCATCGCTGCCGGACGCGCCGAAGAACACCCGGCCGGCATCGAACGGCACCATGGACTTAAGCTTCTCTGCCAGCAGAATGCTCGGCTCGTTGCTTTTGGAGCCGAACAGCTGGGAATACGACAGCTTGCGCATCTGCTCCGCGGCCACCTGAACCAGCTCTTCCTCGCCGTAACCAAGCGCCGTGCACCACAGCCCGGACATGCCCTCGATGTACTGCTTGCCCTTGCTGTCCCACATGTACACGCCCTCGGCGTGGTCGTGGATCTTCGGCCCCACCTGGTGGTGCAGCTTGAGATTGGTGGTTGGGTGGAACAGGTGCTCGAGGTCCTTGGCTTCCAGAGAGCCGGCAGGGAACTCGTTGTGCAGCGGGTCGGCCATGTCGGGTCCTCTTCTACGATTGAAGCTGGCGATTGTCGATCCGACCTGGCGGATCGAACCATCCGGGGACGCTAACGAAGCCCCCGCCACGGGGCAAGGCCGCCGTGGCGGAGCGCGCGGGTCACGGCGTCAGGCGGCGCGCAGGTGCAACGGCACCATCTCGAAGCCGAGGGCCTCGGCCACCATGGCATGGCGGATCTTACCCGCGTGCACGTTCAGACCCTTCGCGAAGTGCTCGTCATCCCGAAGCGCGCGCTCCCAGCCCTTGTTTGCCAGCTGCAGCACGTACGGCAGGGTGACGTTGTTGAGACCGAGCGTGGACGTGCGCGCCACCGCACCGGGCATGTTGGTCACGCAATAGTGGACCACGCCCTGCTCCACGTAGGTGGGATCGTCGTGGGTGGTCGGTCGGCTCGTCTCGAAACAGCCGCCCTGGTCGATGGAGATGTCCACCATCGCCGCGCCGTCCACCATCTGGCCCACCATTTCCCGGGTCACGAGCTTGGGCGCCGCGGCGCCCGGGATGAGCACCGAGCCGATCACCAGATCCGCTTCGAGCACCTCCTGAAGCACCGACTCCCGGGTGGACACCACCGTCTTGACCCGGCTGCGGAAGTGATCGGACAGCCAGCGCAGGCGGGCCACCGACTTGTCGAGAATGGTGACGTCGGCCTGCAGGCCGACGGCCATCGACGCCGCGTTGGTACCGGCGACGCCGCCGCCGAGAATCACCACTTTGCCGGGCGCCACGCCGGGCACCCCGCCGAGCAGCACCCCACGGCCGCCGCTGGCCTTCTGCAGCGCCGCCGCACCCACCTGGATGGACATCCGCCCGGCCACCTCGCTCATCGGGGTGAGCAGCGGCAGGCCGCCCTGACGGTCGCTTACCGTCTCGTAGGCGATGGCGGTGACGCCGGACGCCATCAGCGCTTCCGCCTGCTTCTTGTCGGCCGCCAGATGCAAGTAGGTGAACAGCACCTGGCCTTCGCGCAGCCGTCGGCACTCGTCGAGCTGGGGCTCCTTCACCTTCACCACCAGGGCGGCGGCGAACGCGTCGTCGACACTGCCGATGCTCGCTCCCACGGCCGCATAGTCCGCGTCGTAGAAGCCGATGCCGGCACCGGCGCCCCGTTCCACCACCACCTGGTGACCGTCGCGGATCAGCTCCGCCACAGATGCCGGCGTCATGCCGACCCGATACTCGTGGACCTTGATTTCCTTCGGTACGCCAACCAGCATGCTCGCCCGCTCCCTGCCTGAAGTCTCGCCTGTTGCGGCGTCGGTCGCCATACCGCCGGCTCAGCGACCGGCGGGCTCACGACGCCAATTGCCGCACATGCTATCGAAACCGCCAGGCCGCCGGCTTGCAATGTGAGGGCATCCAGCCTTCAATTACGCAATTGAATTCGGCTTTTTGGTGAAATGGCGCAAGAATACGTTGAGCTGGACCGGATCGACCGTTCGATCCTCCACGAGCTGCAGCTCGACGCCAAGCTCCCGAACCAGGCGCTGGCCGCCATCGTCAACCTGTCGGAATCCGCCTGCCTGCGCCGGGTCAGGCGCCTCGAGGAGGCCGGTATGCTGCGCGGCTACGTCGGGCTGGTGGACCAGTCCATGGCCGGCTACCCGGACAACGTGTTCGTGCAGATCACCCTGACCAGCCAGCAGCAGGACGACCTGGCCGCCTTCGAGGCCCGGGTGCGCGCGATCCCGGAGGTCATGGAGTGCTATCTGATGTCCGGGGCCTCGGATTACATCCTGCGGGTGATCGTCGAGGACGCCCGGGATTACGAGCGGGTCCACAGCCAGCACCTCACCCGCCTGCCGGGCGTCGCCAGGGTCAACTCGAACTTCGCCCTGCGAACCGTGATCAAGAAGACCGAGATCCCGATCCGCGCCCGGCCGCGCGCCCGCTGACTCCCCGTCTCGCCGACCGCGTCTCGCCGACCGCGTCTCGCCGACCGCGTCTCGCCGACCGCGTCTCGCCGACCGCGTCTGCCGACCGGGGCCGAACCTCCGCTCAGATGAGGTCCGCCGGCTCGAGGCCGAACTCGTCGATGACCTGTTCGGCGTAGTCGATACGCCCGGTGATCCTGCGGGGATCGCCGTGCACCAGCCGCAGGCAGGCTTCCGCCATGTGCTCCACCGGCGTCACCCGTTCCTTGTTGCTCTCGTTGATCAGCTTGTGGTGCATCACCCCCGGGGTCGCCACCAGCCCCGGCGAGATCACGTTGACGCCGATCTTCGCATCGTAGACCTCCTGGGCGAGCCCGGTGGTGAATCGCTCCAGGGCCGCCTTGCACATGCCGTAGACGGTACCGCCCCGACCCGGCTGGCCCTTCTCGGGATGGATGGCCGCGTGGGACGAGATGTTGAGAATCCAGCCGCTGCCCCGCTCGCGCATGTCCGGCAGTACCAGCTGCGCCAGCTCGAACGGCGCCCAGACCTGCACCTCCATCATCAGCCGGAAGCGCTTCTCGGGGAACTCCGCCACCGGAATGAAATAGGTGATGGCAGCGTTGTTGACCAGGATGTCCACCGTACCGTAGGCCTCCCGCGCCCGACGGATCAGCTCGTGGCGGTCCTCGGCGCGCGCCAGGTCGGCCTGCACGGGCAGCGCCTCACCGCCCGCTGCCTTGATGCGCTCCACGGTCGCGGTGATGGTGCCCGGCAGGTAATGGTCGGCGGGATCCACCGTGCGGGCCGAGACCACCACGCTGGCGCCCTCCATCGCGTAACGCAACGCGATCGCCTCGCCGATGCCACGGCTGGCGCCCGTGACCACCGCCACCTTGCCCTTGAGCACGCCGTCCGGATTCACTGCGGCCACGTCCCTCTCCCGCTGCCCGTCAAGGCGGGAACTATACCGCAACGGCTCCAACCCCAGCCTCCGGCCGGGTACACTGCCGGCATGAGGTCACTTCACCCGTGGTGGTTCCTGCACGGCTTGCTCGCGCTCCTGCTGCTCGCCGCATTGGCCGCAACGGCCCGGGGTCAGCCCGCCGTCCCGGTCGAGGAAGCCACGGTCGAGGTCAGTCCCGGCATCGCGCCGGCGGCGGATCCTGCCGGAGCCTGCTTCGAGGCTGCCTCGGCCGGCGGCCGCGACGCCTACGTGTGCGACCTGGCGGTGCAGATGGCGCGGGATTCCGGCGACGGCCCGGCGCTGGCCGCGGCGCTCGCCAACCGCTCGCTGGTGCTCAGCACGGCTGGACGCCTGCAGCCGGCGCTGGACGACGTCAGCGAGGCGCTCACGCTGACGCCGACGGCGGCCGATCTGCATGGAAATCTCGGCAACCTGCTGCTGCGCCTGGGCCGCCCGAGCGAGGCGCTGAACGCCCATGACCGGGCCATCGAGCTGAGCCCCGAGGACCCCGTCGGCTACTACAACCGCGCTTTCAGCTACCTCGCGCTCGGCCAGCCGCAGCTCGCTGACAGGGACCTGTCGGCCGCGCGGATGCTGTCGGTTCGGACCGCAGGAATCAGCCGGCGCGAAATACCCGACGCGGACGCGCGCCCAGCCCGGTGAGCACCTCGTAGGGAATGGTATCGGCCCAGGCCGCCACCTCGTCTACCAGCACCTCTCGCCCGATGAACTCGACCCAGTCGCCAACCGTGGCATCCAGGCCGGTCACGTCCACAGCGGTGAGATCCATGGACACCCGCCCGACGATGGGGCAGCGGCGCCCCCGGAGGGCCGCTTCGCCCCGGTTCGACAGCAGCCGCGGCAACCCGTCGGCATAACCCAGCCCGACGATGGCCAGCCGCATGGCCGCGCCGGCCACGAAGCTGGCGCCGTAGCCGACGCTGTCCCCGGGGGCGACGTCGCGGAGCTGCAGGATGCGACCCTCCAGGGTCACCACGGGTCTGACCGGCGTGGGCCGGTCCAGGAAAGGGTTGCCCCCGTACAGGCCGATGCCCGGGCGGCAGAGATCGCCGGCGAACTCGGGCCCAGACAGCGCCCCGGCCGAATTGCCGATGCTCACCGGCACCCCGGGGAAGCCCGCGCGGGCCCGGGAGAAGCGCGCCAGCTGAAGACGATTCATCGGGTCGTCGGGCTCATCGGCCCGCGCCAGGTGGGTCACGAGCAGATTGACGCGCAGGCCGCGGAACGCGGCCGGGTCCACGTCGGACGGGAAGCCGAGCCGATGCATGCCGGTATCCACGTGAACGGCCGCCGCCCGGCCACCGGCCGTCGCGCGCCAGGTGTCGAGCTGACCGGCGTGGTTCAGCACCGGCACCAGATCGGCGCCGAGCAGGTCTGCGACCGTGTCTTCCACGGCACCCTCGAAGACGAAGATCCGGGGATCCGCCAGCACCGAGCGCAGCGCCACGCCTTCCGCTGCCGTGGCGACGAAGAAATGCCGGCAGCCGGCCCGGGCAAGCGCCCGGGTGACCTCGGCGGCGCCGAGTCCGTAGCCGTCGGCTTTCACTACCGCACCCGCAGCGGCCGGGTCGGCGGCATCGCGGAACAACCGGTAGTTGGCGGCCAGGGCGCCGAGGTCGATGACCAGCCGGGCGCTCAACGCAGGGTGTTGATGTACGCCACCACGTCGTTGATCGCCTGCTCGGTGGTCAGGGTCGATGCCATGGGCTTCATCTGATTGCCAAAGATGTCATTGGGGTCGTAACCGCGCAGGCCCTGCTGGTAGTTCTTGATCTGGCGCACCAGGTACCAGTCGTCCAGGCCGGCGAGCTTCGGGCCACCCATCTGCTCCATCCCTCCGGCCCGGGGTCCGTGGCAGGCAGCGCACACGGCATAGCCGCCCTGGCCCGCAGCAATATCGCCCTGGACGGTGGGCGGCGCCGGCGTCGCCGGGAGGCTCTCGATGTAGGCAACGAGGTTGTCGAGCGTCGCGGGGTCGGCCACCGTCATGGCCATCGGCCGCATCTGCATGCCGTAAACGTCACCATTGGCGGTGCCGCGCAGGCCCTGCTGGAACGCTGCCATCTGGCGCCGCAGGTACCAGCCTTCCTGGCCCGCGATCCGGGGCGCGTTGAGCGCCACGTTGCCCTCACCCTGCTGCCCGTGGCAGGCGGCACAGACGGCGTAAGCGGCCTGACCGGCCGCCGCGTCGCCGGCGCTCGCGGTCAGCGGAACCGAACTGATCACCACGACAACCAGACCTACCAGACCGAAACGCAGACTACGCGCGCGCAGCATCAACCCTCCTGAGCTCAGCGATCAAGAACGACGCGGGCCCGCGGAC
>JBFISC010000096.1:0-12558 GCA_041608775.1 Pseudomonadales bacterium
CGACGCCGCGCTCGTACTCCCGCAGCACCCGGAACGCGCTGATCAGCAGGCCCGCGACGACGACGATGATGACAGTCGTGAATATCTCCATTTTTCCGCTACTCCACTGTTACCTTGAGGGTCAGTCCGTCTACGGCCGTAATCCTGAGCGTGTCGCCCTTGCTCACCGGCCCGTCGGCGCGAGCGTTCCAGCGTTCGCCGAACGCCCAGACATGGCCCGCGTCGGTGAAATCCTCCAGCGCCTCGGCGGTGCTGCCGACCATTGCCTCGACCCCGGTCGCGATCCGCTGACGCCGGGCCTGCACCGCCGCGCCTACGGCAAACAGCGTCAACCCCGCGGTGGCGGCCGCGAAGGCGCCGACCACCAGGAAGGGAACCTGGTAACCGGGCGCCTCCGTGTCCATCAGGATTACCGAGCCGATCACGAAGGCCACCACACCGGCCACCCCCATGATGCCCAGACTGGGCGTGAAAACTTCGGCAATCATCAGACCGATGCCGACTACGATCAGCGCCAGCCCGGCGTAATTGATGGGCAGCATCTGCAACCCGTAGGCCCCGAGCAGCAGGCAGACGATGCCGATCACCGAGGGAAACACCATGCCCGGGTTGTAGAACTCGAGGATCAGACCGTAGATGCCGAAGATCAGCAGGCCGTAGGCGATGCTGGGATCGGTGATGATGGTGAGCAGCTCGTGGCGCCAGTCGGTCTCCACCTCGCGGATGCCGGCGCCCGCCACGGCCAGGGTCACCGTGCGGGTGCTCAGGGTCACCGAACGGCCGTCAAGCTGCTCGAGCAGGCTGCGCAGGTCCGGGACCACCAGATCGATCACGTTCCGCTCCAGCGCCTCGGACGCGCGCAGGTTGGCGCCGTAGCGCACGGTCTCCTCCGCCCACTCGATGTTGCGCCCGCGCAGCTCCGCCAGTCCCTGAAGGTAGGCCACCGCGTCGTTGATCACCTTGCGCGTCATGGCGTCCGTGGAAGCCGGTTCCGCGCGCGCGGGCGCCTCCGCATCTTCCGGACCGGTGCTGCCCTGCTCCGGTGCGGGCTCGGTCTTGCCGGGGCCGCCAGGCGTAGGCACCCCTGGCCCCGGAGCGATGCTGACCGGCGTGGAAGAACCGATGTTGGTGGCCGGCGCCATGGCGATGATGTGGCTGGCAAACGCGATGTAGGTTCCCGCGCTGGCAGCCCGGGCGCCGTCCGGCGCCACGTAGGTGATCACCGGCACGTCGGCCCCCAGTATCTCCTTGACCACGTCGCGCATCGACTTGTCGAGGCCGCCGGGTGTATCCATCCGGATCACCAGGGCGCGCGCCCCGACTTCCTCGGCATCGGCGATTGAGCGGATCACCAGATCGGCGGATGCGGGACCGACGGGGCCGTTCAGATCCACCACCCAGACCTGACCCCGGTCCGCGCCGCCCTGGGTTGATTCCGAAGTGGCACCGAGGCCCAGCATCAGGCCGGCGAGACAGGCGACTGCTGCGAGCCAGCGCCGCTGGCGGCCCGTCAGTCTTGGATGCGTACCGTGAGCACGTCGCATGAGGCTCCGTGGAGGACTCCGTTTGCCGTCGACCCGAGCATAACCCTCGACAACCCCCGCCGGCCATGGGATCCCACCACGATCAGGTCCGCATCCAGCTTTTCCGCCTGGGCCTGAATCTCCGCGGCGGGGCGACCGTAGAGCACGGTCAGCCGATCCGGCGCGATGCCGAACCGCGCGACCCGCTCGCGAAGGCCATCGGTAATGTCCTTCGTGATGGACGCTTCCATGTCCTTGAGCGGCCAGGACGCGGCGAACGACGCGCCGCCCATCCCGGCGACACCGTCCATGATGGGCGGAATCACGGTCACCACGTGGAAGCTCTCGTCGCCCTTGAGGTCGAGGGCAGTCGCGGCTTCGAGCACCTGATCCGCATCATCCGAAGCATCGACGGCGATCAGGATCCGCTGGTATCGGCCGGTCATCGCATCCCCCTCACGAGCGGATCCGGACGGTCAGCACGTCGCACTCCGCCTGATGCAGCACTCCGTTGGCCGTGGATCCGAGCAGCAGACCGAGACCGTGTTTGCCGTGGGACCCGGTGACGATGAGATCGGCGCCGAGGGTTCGAGCCACCTCCACCACCTGGCTGGACGGCGCGCCGATGGTCACATGGACGTCGGCCGGATCGACCTTGACCTTGCCAGCCTCGATCTCGACCTGGCTGCGAGCCTGATCGCGGGCCTGCTCTTCGAAGCTCACGCTGGCCTGGGTGTAGGCCATCATGTCGAGCCCGCCGTAAACGTGGGTGAGCGGTTTCACCACCGTGCAGACAGACAACTTCGCCTTGTGCTGATCCGCGACCTGGCGAGCCCGCTCCAGGACTTCCCGGGCTTCGTCGGTGAGATCGATGGCAGCCAGGACGTGCTGGTAAGCCATGTTCGCTCCTTGCATCAGGGGCCATCGGCCAGAGTGTCGCGGTCGGCCAACCCATGGCGCGACCTTTTTCCGACTGTACTCCCAATGCCGCCGCCGCGCCGAGTCCGTGGTAACCGGCGTCGGGGTTCGGGATTCCCCTAGCCGCATCGTATAGTATTGGCATTAATGGTGCGCGATGCTGGACGCAGCGCGCCTCGCAACAGCGGCGCGGCCTCCGGCAAGTGAGGTAAGAGGTAGCCCAGGTAAGCCGAGGTAAATAGAACCGTGTACGAAAATCTGCTTGTCGCCATCGATCTCACGGAGCCGCCTGCGGGCTACGTGCTCGAGCATGCGCGCGCCTTCCTCGGCAGCTCCGGGAAGCTCAACGTGGTCCACGTGGTGGAGCCCCAGTACGTGCAGTACAGCTTCGACCCGACCTTCAAGGGCACGCTCAGCCGCGCGTTGGAGCAGGAAGCGCTGGACGTGGCCTCGGCGCGGCTCGCGGAGCTGTGCGAACCTCTCGGCATCGACGCCGATCACCGCTTCGTTCTGCTGGGGCGCGCCGCCGACAGAATTCACGAGCTCGCCGAAAAGGAGGGTTCCGACCTGATCGTCATCGGCTCCCATGGCCAGGAAGGGCTGCGGCGTCTGCTCGGCTCCACGGCCAACGCCGTGCTCCACGGCGCGCCCGTGGACGTGGCCACCATTCGCATTCCCAAGGACCTGAAGTCATGACCAAGCACCATCCCCACGCGCAATCCGGGTTCGGTCAAGAACTGGAACGGCTGACCGAAGACGCCGAGGATCTGGCCAGATCGCTCGAGCGGCGGACGAGCCTCGCCAGAGAGGAAGCCGTCGGCGCGGAGCTGCTGGCATCGCGGGAGCTGATCGCGCAGTTCGGCCTCGCCTGGGAAACGGCAGCCGAGCTCGGCGACCTGTACGTACGCCAGCTGCGCTACCTGATCGAGGACAACGTGGCCACCCTTGGCAAGCTGGTCGACGGCTCCGCCCAGGGCCGCCTCGCCGAAGTGGTCGGCGAGCACTGCGAGCGCCGCATCGGCCACGTCGGGGAAGGAATCAACCACGGCATCGAAGTCATGTCGAAGCAATCCGAGTCGGCTCGCGCCGCCCTCCAGGCCATGTGGGCTCCGTTCTTCGCAGTGGTGCGACAGGACTGGAGCCAGCAGCGCCGGAATCGCGAAGGCGGCGCCGCAACCGGGTAGACGGCGGCGCCAGCAGCGGGAGGCAGCGCCATGACAAACCCGCTCTTCGACGCCAGCTACCGGCGGCTGTTCGGCGACGAGATCGCCGTCGATGCCGGCGCGGACGAGTTCTTCGTGGCCTTCTATCGGCGCTTTCTCAGCCACGCCGAGATCAAAGCACTGTTCGAGCAGACCGACATGGCTCGCCAGGTGGTCATGCTGCGCAAGTCGTTCTTTCACCTGGCCGGCTTCTACATCACCAACGAGCCTTCCGGAGAGCTGCAGCGCATGGCGCGTGTCCACGACAACCTCGGGATCGGCGCCGAGCACTACGACCTCTGGCTTGACTGCCTGGTGGCGACCGTGGCGGAATTCGACAGCGAAGGCGATCTGGCCACCGAGCTCGCCTGGCGCTGGGCGCTGACACCGGGCATTACCTACATGAAGCTGTACGAGCATTTCCGGCGCAATCCGGCCTGATGCGACTGCCGGACACCTACGCGCTGCCGTTCCCGGTGTTCACCGCCGGCAGCGGAGGGCGAATCGAGAACACCAACGCCGCCTTCGAGGCCCTGCTGCCGGGCCGGACCGGCGCGCCGTGGCAACGGGCATTCACCGGCATCGACCAGGTCGCGTTCGAGCGCGGCTGGCGGGATGCCCGCAGCCACTCGACCGCACTGACCGTGCGCGGCTGCCTGGTCACCCCCGCGGGCGAAGCCCGTTTCGTCGACGTCGTCTGTCAGCCGCTGCTCGACAGCGAGACGGCACCGGTCCGGCTGCTCGGCATTCTCGTCGACGTAACCGAACAGACCCGGCGCGAGGCGGAAAACCAGGCCCTGCTGCAAACTGCGGTGGATGCCATCATCCTCATCGACGAGCACGGCCGCATCGAGACCTTCAACCGGGCCGCCACGGACCTGTTCGGCTACAGCGCCGAGGCCGCCGCGGGCAAACCGGTGTCCATGCTGATGCCGGAACCCCACCGCAGCCACCACGACCAATACATGCAGCGCTACATGACCACCGGCGAGCGCCGCATCATCGGCATCGGACGCGAGCTCGAGGGCGAGCACAGCAGCGGTCGCCGCATCCCGATCTACCTCGCGGTGAGCGAGATCATGCTGCAGGGACGGCGGCGCTTCGCCGGCATCATCCGCGATCTGTCCGAACAACACGCAACCCGGGAGGCGCTCGCCGAGCAGCGCGAGAAGCTGGCCCACGTCGGACGGCTGTCGATCATGGGCGAGATGACCGCAAGCATCGCCCACGAAATCAACCAACCGCTTACCGCCATCGCCATGTACGCCCAGTCGAGCCTGAAGCTGATTCGGCGCGGCAACCCGGACCTCGACAAGCTTGCCGCCGCCCTGGAGAAGCTGAACACGCAGAGCCTGCGTGCAGGCGCCATCATCGAGCGAATTCAGCGTTTTGCCCGAGCGCAGGAGAACCAGCGGGAGCTGCTCGACGTGAACGTGCTGCTGAAGGATCTGGTCAAGCTCGCCGAGGGCGACGCCCGCATCCACGATGTTTCCATCACCTTCGACCTGGCCGGCGGCCTGCCGGCGGTGCTCTGCGATGCGATCCAGATTCAGCAGGTTGCGTTGAACCTGATCCGCAACGCGATCGACGCGATGAAAGAAATCGACTGCCGCGATGGCAACGGGCTGGTGATAACCTCGCGTCCGCTCGCCGGAAACCGGGTTGAGGTCGCGGTCACCGACCAGGGGCCCGGTGTTGCCGAGGACCAGGCAAAGCTGCTATTCAGGCCGTTCCACACCACCAAGAAAGACGGGATGGGCATGGGATTGTCGATCTGCCGCACCATAATCAACGAGCACGGCGGCGAGCTGGGCTTCCGCAACAACCCGGATGCCGGCGCAACGTTTTACTTCACGCTGCCGACCGGCGGACACGCGCATGGATCATGAGGTACCCACCGTATTCGTCGTGGACGACGACGAGCCGGTGCGTGACGCCATCGGCATGCTGCTGGACACGGTAGACGTGCCATACGAGTCGTTTGCCTCCGCCCGGGCGTTTCTCGATGCCTACGACAACTCCCGCCGCGGCTGTCTGGTGCTGGACATCCGCATGCCGGGGATGAGCGGCCTGGAACTGCAGCAGCACCTGGTGGAGCAGCGCTCCCCGCTGCCCATCGTCTTCATCACCGGCCACGGCGACATTCCGATGGCGGTGGAGGCGATGAAACGGGGCGCCGTAGACTTCATCCGCAAGCCGTTTCGCGACCAGGAGCTGCTCGACCGCGTGCACGAGGCTCTGAGCGTCGAGGCCGGCCAGCGGGCCGAAATCGCGGACCTCGAGGAGATCCGTTCCCGGGTCGCGTCGCTGACCCCCCGGGAGCGCGAGGTGTTCGATCGGGTGGCCGACGGCCAGGCCAACAAGGTCGTCGCCATCGACCTCGGGATCAGCGAGCGCACCGTCGAGATCCACCGCAGTCAGGTGATGCAGAAAACCGGTTCCCGCTCTCTCGCGGATCTGGTCCGGATGAAGCTGACGCTGGAGCGGGCAGACTCGCTCTGATTCGACCCTGTTAGGGGAATGTTCGTATACCTCCCGAGGTCGCCGGCGCTCTAGTCTCGCGATTCGAGCGTCGGAGGGTCCTGCCAATTCACTCGCGCGAATCTCAGATCCGTGTCTGTGTCATCGATGGCGACCCCGCCGTTCGCGACAGCCTGGTCACCCTGCTGGCCCTCAACGGCCACGAGGTCACAGGCTACGGTACCGGACGTGACTTCCTCGAAGCGACCGGTGCCCTGAAGCCGGACCAGCCGCCCGAGTCCATGACCGTCGACTATGTCGTGTGCGAGGCGGAACTTCCCGACACCACCGGGCTCGAGCTCTATCAGGCGTTCAAGCCCAGCCACCCCGACACCCGCTTCGCCTTGCTCACCAGCCGCAACGATCACGTCACCGTGGTCGCGGCCCGCATCTGCGGCGTCGACGCCGTGTTCCGCAAGCCCCTGGTAAGCCAGCGGCTGAGGGCCTTCGTTCAGCCGGTCTGACCCGCTCGTTTCGGGAACTACGCATGGTCTCGATGGCCGGGCGCCCCTAGGCTTGCCGCGGTTTCCGAGGGGGCTGCAGGGGCGGGTCCGTCTGCCGCCCGGATCACTCACTGGAGCAGGAGCCAACGTGACCGAAGCATCTCCCTACAACCTTCAGGTCGTGCGCTACTTCGCCATCATGACGGTGGTCTGGGGCATCGTCGGCATGGCCGTCGGCGTGCTGCTCGCCGGCCAGCTGGCCTGGCCAGCCCTCAATTTCGACATCCCGTGGCTGTCTTTCGGCCGGATCAGGCCGCTGCACACCAATGCCGTCATCTTCGCCTTCGGCGGCTGCGCGCTGATGGGTTCGGCGTTGTACGTGGTCCAGCGGACCAGCAAGGTCCGGCTGATCTCGGATTCCCTGGCGTGGTTCGTGTTCTGGGGCTGGCAGACGGTCATCGTCGCCGCTGCCATCACACTGCCCCTGGGCCTGACGACCACCAAGGAGTACGCCGAGCTCGAGTGGCCGATCGACATTCTCATCACCCTCGTCTGGGTGGCATTCGGTGTGGTCTTCTTCGGCACTATCGGGCGTCGGAAGGTCAGCCACATCTTCGTCGCCAACTGGTTCTTCGGAGCGCTGATCATCGGCGTGGCGATTCTGCACGTGTTCAACAGCCTGGCGCTGCCGGTGTCGCTGTTCAAGAGCTACTCGATCTACGCCGGATCCATGGACGCGATGATGCAGTGGTGGTACGGCCACAACGCCGTAGGCTTCTACCTGACCGCCGGGTTTCTCGGCATCATGTACTACTTCGTGCCCAAGCAGGCGGAACGGCCGATCTATTCCTACCGTCTGTCCATCGTGCACTTCTGGGCGCTGATCGCCGTCTACGTCTGGGCCGGCCCGCACCACCTCCACTACACGTCGCTGCCCGACTGGGCCCAGAGCCTGGGCATGGTCATGTCGCTGGTACTGATAGCGCCGTCCTGGGGGGGGATGATCAACGGCATCATGACCCTGTCCGGGGCCTGGGACAAACTTCGCACCGACCCGATTCTCAAGTTCCTCATCGTCTCGCTGTCGTTCTACGGCATGAGCACCTTCGAAGGACCGATGATGTCCATCAAGACGGTGAACTCGCTGTCTCACGCCACCGACTGGACGATCGGCCACGTCCACTCAGGCGCACTTGGCTGGGTGGCGATGATCAGCATCGGCGCCATGTATCACCTGATTCCATCGCTGTTCGGACGCAAGCCGGGTGAGATGTACAGCGTGCGCCTGATCAACGTTCACTTCTGGATGTCGACGCTCGGCACCGTTCTCTACATCGCCTCCATGTGGGTCAACGGCCTGCTGCAGGGGCTGATGTGGCGCGCCACCAGCGTGGACGGCACCCTCACCTACTCGTTCGTCGAATCGGTGGAAGCGAGCTATCCCGGGCACTACGTCCGGTTCATCGGCGGCAGCATCTTCTTCGCCGGGATGCTGATCATGGCCTACAACGTCTGGCGAACGGTGCGCGGCGAAACCCGGGAGGAGGCGCCTGCCCCGGCCACGCCCATGGTCACCGCGGTCGGAGGAGGCGCATGAAGCACGAGCTCATCGAGAAGCGCGTTGGCCTGCTGATCGTGCTGATCCTGATTGCCGTCAGCATCGGCGGCGCCGTGGAGATCTTCCCGCTGGTGTTCGAGAAGGCTTCGACCCGGCCAATCGAGGGCCTGCAGCCGCTGGGCGCGCTCGAGCTGGAAGGCCGTGACATCTACATCCGCGAAGGCTGCCACGTCTGCCACACCCAGATGGTGCGGACGCTGCAGTTCGAAACCCAGCGCTACGGGCACTACTCGGTGGCAGGCGAGGACGCCTACGAGCGCCCGTTCCTGTGGGGATCGAAGCGCACCGGACCGGACCTCGCCCGCGTCGGCGGCCGCTACAGCGACGACTGGCACCGGGTTCACCTCGAGAACCCGCGCACGGTTGTCCCGAACTCCAACATGCCGGCCTATCCATGGCTGTTCGATAACACCCTGAGCGGCGCGGAAACGGGCCGCAAGATGTCCGTGCTGCGGACCCTGGGCGCGCCGTACAGCGACGAGCAGATCGCCGCAGCCGGCGCCGCGGTCGCCGGGCGCCTCGAAGCCGACGCGCTGGTGGCGTACCTGCAGACCCTCGGGCTGGACATGCGCGACTATCCGGGAGAACAACCATGACAGGCGCGGAATTCTCGCTGCTGGCCGTTACCGTGAGCTTCCTGGCGCTGGTCTGCTGGGTCTACTGGCCGAGTCAGCGCAACCGCCTGGAATCGTACGGCTCGATGCCTCTCGACGACAGCGAGCCCGCCAGCCGGGAGGACAGATCGTGAGCAGCGTCTGGCATTGGTTCGTCGTCATCGGCACCCTGGGCAGCCTGGCGTTCTTCCTGGCGCTGCTTTACGGCAACCGCAAGGCGAGCAGCGACGCCACCACCGGCCACGACTTCGACGGCATCGAGGAGTACGACAACCCGTTGCCGATGTGGTGGGTGTGGATGTTCGCGCTGAGCATCCTGTTCGCTCTCGGCTACCTCGCCTGGTACCCGGGGCTCGGCAACTTCGACGGAGCCTCGGACTGGACCTCACGGGACGCCATGCAGCGGGATCAGGCCGCCCACGACGCCCGCTTCGCTCCGCTCTACGCGAAGCTCGCCGCTCTCGACGAGGCATCCCTGCACGACAGCCGTCAGGCCATGCAGGTGGGCCGGCGTTTGTACCTGAACAACTGCGCCACCTGTCACGGTGTCAACGGGCGGGGCACGCTGGGGTTTCCGAACCTGACCGATGAGGAGTGGATCTGGGGGTCCGGTCTCGCCAACGTCAAGACGGCGCTGAACAACGGGCGTCAGGCCGCCATGCCGCCCTGGCAGGCGGCGCTCGGCGAGCAGGGCATCGCTGACGTGACACAGTTCGTTCTGAAGCTGTCGGGTGCCGGTCACGACGTCGATGCAGCGGCCCGTGGCGCCACCCAGTACCAGAGCTTCTGCGTGGCCTGCCACGGCCCCGAGGGCAAGGGCAACCCGGCGCTGGGCGCACCGAACCTGACCAACGACATCTGGCTCTACGGTGGCGGCGCGGAGCAGATCGCGGAGGGTCTGAGGAACGGTCGCAATGGCCGCATGCCGGCCTTCAACGAGGTGCTGAGCCCCGACCAGATCCACGTCCTCGCCGGCTACGTCACCGCCCTCAGCAGAGAGCAGACCGAATAGTGAACGGCGCGCCCGCCCAGGAACCGAAGTCGGAACCGATACGCCTCGAGGGCTTCGGCGAACGCGATCTCTACCAGCGCCGCGAGAAGATCTTCACCCGCTTCGTCGGTGGCTTCTACCAGCGGCTGCGGTTCTTCACCGGCTGGCCGCTGCTGGTGGGCTACTTCCTCGTGCCCTGGCTGCAGTGGGGCGACCGTCAGGCGGTCCTGTTCGATCTGCCCGCCCGCCAGTTCCACATTCTCGGCGACACCTTCTGGCCCCAGGACTTCTGGCTGCTCGGATGGCTGCTGATCATCGCCGCCTTCGGGCTGTTCACGTTCACCACGCTGGTCGGGCGAATCTGGTGCGGCTACACCTGCCCGCAGACGGTCTGGACCTCGATCTTCATGTGGTGCGAGCAGGTGACGGAAGGCGAGCGCCACCAGCGCATCCGCCTCGACCAGGCGCCCATGAGCCTGAACAAGGCCACCCGGCGGGTGCTCAAGCACGGCATGTGGCTCGGCGTTGCCGCCGCGACCGGGTTGACCTTCGTCGGCTACTTCACCCCCATCCGTGAGCTGACCGTTGCGCTGGCGACCCTCGACGCGCACCCCTGGGCGGGGTTCTGGGTGACGTTCTTCACCGCCGCCACCTACCTCAACGCCGGCTGGATGCGCGAGCAGGTGTGTATCTACATGTGTCCCTATGCCCGCTTTCAGTCGGCCATGTTCGACAGCGACACGCTGATCGTCTCCTACGACGCCGCCCGGGGAGAGCCCCGCGGCCCGCGCAAGCGCGGCGCCCGACCCGAACAGCTCGGCGACTGCACGGATTGCACGCTGTGCGTGCAGGTCTGTCCCACCGGCATCGACATCCGCAACGGCCTGCAGTACGAGTGCATCGGCTGTGCCCACTGCATCGACGCCTGCAACCAGGTGATGGGCAAGATGGGCTATCCCGAGGGGCTGATCCGTTACACGACGGAAAGCGAGCTGGGAGGTGGAGCGACCCACTGGCTGCGGTTCCGCAGCGTCGGCTATGGCCTGGCCCTGCTGGTCATGAGCGCGGCTTTCGGCTACGCGGTGCTGGCACGCAACCCGTTCGAGGTGGACGTGCTGCGGGAACGGGGCGAGCTGTACCAGCGCCAGGGCGACACAATCACCAACCAGTATCGGCTGCGGCTGCTGAACAAGACCCAGCGCGCCGCCTCCCTGACTGTAAGCGCTGACAGCGAGCTGCCGCTGACCCTGTCCCTTACCCGGGCCGTCGACCTCGCGCCCGGAGAGATCCTGGACCTGCCACTGACCCTCAGCGTTCCGGTATCTGCCCTCGCCACCGCCACGACACCGGCCACGGTCCGCGTCTGCGCCGTCGCGTCCGGCCGCTGCGACGCCGAGCGGACCAGTTTCCTGGGGCCCTCCCCGTGAGGCGGGGCGTGCTGTACCTGGTGATCGGCATTCCGACAGCCGCCCTGCTGATGGGGCTGGTCACCCTGTACGTGGCTTTCTCCAACCCGGATCCGGGCGTGGTCACGGAGCAGCCGGCCATGTCCAAGACCAGCTGGCGGGACTCGCCGTGACCGTGTCCACCTTCAGCGTGGCCGACATGCACTGCACGAGCTGTGTGGCCAAGGTCGAACACGCGCTCCGTGGCGCTCGCGGCGTCGAGTCCACTCACGTCAACGCGGCCCGCCGGCTGGTCCTGGTGGACCACGCCAGCGACGTCGACCCGGTTGCCCTGCTGCAGCTCATCGAGGACGCCGGCTTCCAGCCCAGCCTGGCGCGAATCGACGCCGGCAACGGCCATCAGCGTGATCTGCTGAAGCGCCTCGGCATCGCGGGCCTCGGCATGATGCAGGTGATGATGTTCGCCATCGCGCTCTACGCGGGCGCCTTCACGGGCATGGACGAAGCCTCCCGCCGGCTGCTGGAACTGGCCAGCCTGGTGTTCTGCATTCCGGTGGTGTGCTACAGCGCGGTGCCGTTTTTCAGAAGCGCGCTGGGGAGCCTGTTCGGCAGCACAGCGGGGACCAGCCGTTCCGGCGGCCTGTCGATGGACGTGCCGATTGCCCTGGCCATCGCCGCCGCGTTCTCTGTCAGCCTGCTGCACACGATGACCGGCAGCGGCGAGGTGTACTACGACTCCGTGGTGATGTTCACCTTCCTGCTGCTCGCCGCGCGGTATGTAGACGACCGGCTGAAGACCCGCTTCGACGATGCCAATACGTCTCTGGCCGCGCTTCCCGATCATGCCCTGGTGCTGGATGACGGCGACCGGGCCCTGGCAACCCCGCTGAACGCCATTGCGCCCGGCAGCCGGGTCTGGGTGGAACAGGGCAATCGGGTCCCGCTGGACGGCGACGTGGTGCAGGGTACGGCGACGCTGGACGAGTCCGCGCTCACCGGGGAATCCGATTGGGTACGCCGAACCTCCGGCGAGCGAGTGTTCGCCGGCACCGTCAACCAGGGCGCCGGCTTCGCCATCCGCACCACGGCGGCCCTGGACGATACCCGGATCGCCGGAATCGCCGACCTGGCGGCCCGCGCCCAGGCCGACAAACCGGCTGTTGCGGAGCTCGTCGACGGGATCGCGCGCCGTTTCGTTCCGGCGGTGCTGACGCTGGCCGCATTCACCTGGCTGGCCTGGCAGCTGGTGGATCCGTCCCGGTCCTTCGTGGCCGCACTCACCGTGCTGGTGGTGAGCTGCCCGTGCGCGCTGTCGCTGGCGAC
>JBFISC010000097.1:0-12416 GCA_041608775.1 Pseudomonadales bacterium
AAGGTTAAAGGTTAATGCCCGGCACCATTCGGCATTCGGCGGGCCGATCACAACCATTGGCATCCCGCCACCCTGACCTCTATAATTTGCGCGGCCTCCAGAGGCGTCTCAGCTGCCGCGTCCGGGTGCGCTCCGCGTGCACGTCCCGGGCGCGGTTCCGGCCCACACGGAAAGCCGACATCAGCCCTCGCCGATCGCGTCCTCTGAGGCGCCTCGGCGTTTCCCCAATGCCAGGGGCGAGTCAGGGTCCACTTAGGCGTCTCGTGCATCGGGCGTAAGCGCCGGGAGTCGCGTTTTGTTGGGAGTGCTGCGCCAAGGAGCGGGCGTATTGTAGCTGTCGCAGGGAAACTGCCGTCTATGATCAAAACGAGAAAGGGCCTGGATCTGCCGATAGCCGGCGCGCCGGAGCCGGTCATCGAGCCCGGCCCGGTGGTCCGCTCCGTGGCCGTGCTCGGCGAAGACTACCCGGGCATGAAGCCGACGATGCACGTGGAGGAAGGGGACCGGATCAAGCGCGGCGGGGTGCTGTTCACCGACAAGAAGAACGACGGCGTGCGCTACACCGCGCCGGCGTCAGGGACGGTCGCCGCCATCAACCGCGGCGCCAAGCGGGCGCTGCTGTCCGTGGTGATCGACGTCGACGGCGACGACGCCGAAACGTTTGCCAGCTACTCCGGAACGGAACTGACCGGGCTGGATCGCGCCAGGGTCGTGGAAAACCTGGTCCAGAGCGGGCTCTGGACGGCCCTGCGGACGCGGCCCTTCAGTAAGGTTCCGACCGTCGACAGCGAGCCGCACTCGATCTTCGTCACGGCCATGGACACCAGCCCGCTGGCGGGCGATCCGGAAGTGGTGATCAACGAGCACGCGACCCAGTTCGCGGCCGGGCTGGACGTGCTGGCACGGCTCACCTCGGGCAAGGTATTCGTCTGCCACCGTGCCGGCAGTCAGGTACCTGGCGGTTCCGACCCGCGAATCACCCCGGAGGCGTTCGCCGGCATCCATCCGGCCGGGCTGCCGGGCACACACATTCACTTCCTGGATCCGGTCGGCCCGCACAAGACGGTATGGTTTGTTGGCTACCAGGACGTCATCGCCATCGGGGTGCTGTTCCTCGAAGGCACGCTCTGGAACGAGCGGGTCGTTGCGCTGGGCGGTCCCGGGGTGCAGCGCCCGCGGCTGCTGCGAACGCTGCTCGGCGCCAACCTCGTGGAGCTGACCGCCGGCGAGCTGGCGGACGGCGACCAGCGGGTGATCTCCGGCTCGGTGCTCTCCGGACACACCGCGGAGCATCCGGTGAACTTCCTCGGCCGCTACCATGTCCAGGTCTCGGTGCTTCCTGAGGATCGGGAACGGCGGTTGTTCGGATATCTGTCGCCAGGCCCCGACCGCCACTCCGTGTTTCCCATCTACGTGTCCCGGTGGCTGGGAAGGCGACCGCTGCGATTCACCACCACCACCAACGGCAGCCCGCGGGGCATGGTGCCCATCGGGACCTACGAAAAGGTCATGCCCATGGACATCCTGCCGACCCAGCTGCTGCGCAGCCTGCTGGTCAGGGATGTGGAAACGGCCATCGCGCTCGGCTGCCTCGAGCTCGACGAGGACGACATTGCGGTCTGCACCTATGTGTGTCCTGCCAAGTACGAGTACGGCCCGGTGCTGCGCGACGTGCTCACCACGATAGAAAAGGAAGGATGAGATGAGTCTGCGCTCGTTCATGGATGGCATCGCGCCGCAGTTCGAGAGGGGCGGCCGCTTCCAGGCGCTGTATCCCGTCTACGAGGCCATCGACACCGCGCTCTACACGCCCGGTGAGGTCACCGACGGGGCTTCGCACGTGCGCGACGGTCTGGACCTGAAGCGGATCATGATCACCGTGTGGGCCTGCGCCTGGATCCCGGCCCTGGTGGGTTCCTATTTCACCGGCCTGCTGGCTCTTGAGGCCCTGCAGTCGGTAAACGCCGTCAGCGTGGACAGCTGGCACGCCATAGTCCTCGATCCGCTGATCGGCTACGACCCGAACAGCGTCTGGGACTGCGTGGTCTACGGGCTGGCGCACTTCCTGCCGCTCTACATCGTGGTGTTCGCCTCCGGCATCGCCTTCGAGATTCTGTTCGCCTCGAAGCGCGGGCACGAGGTCAACGAAGGCTTCTTCGTCACCAGCATTCTGTTCACCCTGACCCTGCCGCCCACGACGCCGCTGTGGATGGCCGCCGTCGGGATCATATTCGGCGTGGTCATCGGCAAGGAGGTGTTCGGCGGCACTGGGAAGAACTTCCTCAACCCGGCGCTCACCGGCCGCGCATTCCTCTATTTCGCGTATCCGGCTGCCATGTCCGGCGACTCCGTCTGGGTGGCCGTCGACGGGTACACGCGGGCCACGCCCCTCGGCAACGCGGCCCTTGGCGAGGACTTCGGCGTGTCGCTGTGGGATGCCTTCATCGGTTACACCCCCGGCACCCTCGGCGGGGAGTCCACGCTGGCGATCCTCATCGGTGCGGCCATTCTGCTCACCACCCGGATCGCCTCGTGGCGGATCATGGCGGGCTGTGTGCTCGGCCTGGTTCTGAGCGTGCTGCTGTTCAACCTGGTGGATTCCACCAACCCGATGTTCGCCATGCCGATCTGGTGGCACCTGGTGCTGGGCGGGTTTGCCTTCGGCGCGGTTTACATGGCGACGGACCCGGTCTCGGCGGCGCATACCGAGACCGGTCGGCTGCTGTACGGAGTGCTGGTCGGCGTGATGTGCGGGATCATCCGCGTGCTCAATCCGGCGTTTCCGGAAGGCATCATGCTGGCGATCCTGTTCGGTAACCTGTTCGCACCGCTGATCGATTACTTCGTGGTGCAGCGTAACGTCAAGCGGAGACTGGCCCGTGCCTGACACAGAACCGAGATTCGAGAAGGAAGGCCTGAAGAACGTTCTGGTCGTGGCCGTTTCCGTCTGCCTGGTCTGTTCCATCGTGGTCTCGATGGCGGCCGTGATGCTGAAGCCGCAGCAGAAGGCGAACCAGCAGTACGACCAGATGCAGAACATTCTGCGGGCGGCCGGCGTGCTTCAGCAGGGCAGCAACCTGGGGCCACAGGGGCGAACCGTGGAGGAGCTGTTCAGCGACTTCGAGGTCCGCGCCGTCAACCTCAAGACCGGGCAGTTCACGGAGGCCGTGGACCCCGCTTCCTACGACCCTATCGCCGCGGCCAAGGATCCCGCGAAGTCCACCGACCTGACCCAGGTGCAGGACATCGCGACCATCGGCCGGCGCGAGGACATTTCGGAGGTCTACATCCGCCGCGATGCCAACGGCGCCATCGAGAAGGTGGTGCTGCCGGTGCGGGGCTACGGGCTGTGGGGCACGCTGTACGGCTACCTCGCTCTGGAGGGCGATCTGCGTACCGTAGCCGGTCTCGGGTTCTACTCCCAGAAGGAGACTCCTGGTCTGGGCGGCGAGGTGGACAACCCCGCGTGGAAGGCTCAGTGGCCCGGCGTCAGCATCTATGACGCCGAGGGCGAGCCTGCGGTCCGGCTGGTCAAGGCGCGCTCTCCGGAAGGCAGCCCCCAGGCCGGCTACGAGGTCGACGCGCTCTCCGGCGCTACCCTCACCACCAAGGGCGTGGAGAACCTTGTCCGTTTCTGGACCGGCGACCTCGGGTTCGGCCCGTTTCTGAAGAATCTGCAAGGCCAGACCACGGCCTGAGCGCGAGAGGAACCGTCATGGCAACTGCGAAAGAAGTCCTGCTCGATCCGGTCTTCAACAACAACCCCATCGCCCTGCAGGTGCTGGGCATCTGCTCGGCGCTGGCGGTGACGGTGAACATGGCCACCACGCTGGTGATGTGCGCCGCGGTGATCGCCGTCACCACGGCGTCGAACGCCGCGGTATCGCTGGTGCGCAACCGGGTGCCGTCGAGCATCCGGATCATCGTGCAGATGACGATCATCGCCTCGCTGGTGATCGTGGTGGATCAGTTCCTTCAGGCCTACGCCTACGAGATCTCCAAGAGCCTGTCGGTTTTCGTCGGGCTGATCATCACCAACTGCATCGTCATGGGACGGGCCGAGGCATTCGCCATGCAGAACCCGCCGGGTCTGTCCGCGCTGGACGGGTTCGGCAACGCGCTCGGCTACTCGGTGATCCTGGTGGGCGTTGCGCTCGTCCGTGAGCCCCTCGGCTCCGGCACTCTGCTCGGTTACGAGATCCTCCCGCGGGTGGCGGACGGGGGCTGGTTCTACACCAACGGTATGATGCTGCTCGCCCCGAGCGCGTTCTTCATCATCGGTCTGTTCATCTGGGCGATCCGTGCCTGGAAGCCGGAGCAGGTAGAAGCGCCCGAGTACGAAATCGCGCCGAATCTCCAGTACAAGGAGGCGATGTAGTGTTGGAGCAGTATCTCGGCCTGTTCATCCGGGCCGTGTTCATCGAGAACATGGCCCTGACGTTCTTCCTCGGGATGTGCACGTTCATTGCCATCTCCAAGAAGATCTCCACGGCGATCGGGCTCGGTGTAGCCGTGATCGTCGTTCTGGCCATCACGGTGCCGGTCAACAACCTCATTCTCAACTACCTGCTCAAGGAGGGCGCGCTCGCGTGGGCAGGGTTCCCGGACGTGGACCTGTCGTTTCTCGGGCTGCTGTCCTATATCGGCGTGATTGCCGCCATGGTTCAGATTCTGGAGATGTTTCTCGACCGTTTCGTGCCGTTTCTCTACAACGCGCTCGGCGTCTTTCTGCCGCTCATCACGGTGAACTGCGCAATCCTCGGTGCCAGTCTGTTCATGGTGGAGCGCGACTACAACTTCGCCGAGAGCACGATCTTCGGCCTCGGTGCCGGCGTCGGCTGGGCGCTGGCGATCACCGCCCTCGCCGGTGTGCGGGAGAAGCTCAAGTACAGCGACGTCCCGCAGGGGCTGAGGGGGCTGGGAATTACCTTCATTTCCGTGGGTCTGATCAGTCTGTGCTTCATGTCTTTCGGCGGCATCGACATCTGAGCGGGCAGCCGACAACCAACGGGTGAGAACCGCGACGGCGGCTGCGTGGAGGCGGCCGCCGGCGCAGTGCAGGAGTAAGCAGCAACCATGATAGACACGACCATCGTACTCGGCGTAGGCATGTTCACGGCTACGGTGCTGACCCTGGTTGCCGTCATCCTCATTGCCCGCTCCCGGCTGGTCAGCAGCGGCAACGTTACCATCGAGATCAACGACGACCCGGAGAAGTCCGTGGTCGTGCCCGCAGGCGGCAAGCTGCTGGGAACCCTGGCCAATCAGGGCATTTTCCTGGCCAGTGCCTGTGGCGGCGGCGGTACCTGTGCCCAGTGCCGGTGTCGGGTGCTGGAGGGCGGTGGCGGCATCCTTTCCACCGAGGAAGGACACTTCACCCGGGGTGAGATCCGCGACAACTGGCGGCTGTCCTGCCAGGTCGCGGTGAAGCAGGACATGAAGATCCAGATTCCCGAGGATGCGATCGGCGTCGAGCGCTGGGAGTGCGAGGTGATCTCCAATCCCAACGTGGCGACCTTCATCAAGGAGCTGAATCTGAAACTACCGGAAGGCGCCAACGTCGACTTCAGGGCCGGCGGGTACGTGCAGCTGGAAATCCCGCCCTACGAGATGGACTACAAGGACATCGACGTGGAGGAGCAATTCCATGGCGACTGGGATCGGTTCAACGTCTGGCAGCACCACAGCAAGGTCACCGAGCCTACGATCCGGGCCTACTCCATGGCGAATTACCCGGAAGAGAAGGGCATCCTGAAGTTCAACATCCGGATCGCCTCGCCCCCGCCGGGCATGGACGTGCCGCCGGGCAAGATGTCGTCCTACGTCTTCAACCTCAAGCCCGGCGACAAGCTCACGGTGTTCGGTCCCTACGGCGACTTCTTCGTCAAGGACACCGACGCCGAGAAGATCTGGATCGGCGGCGGTGCCGGCATGGCGCCGCTGCGTTCGCAGATCTTCGACGAGCTGAAGCGTAAGGGCAGCACCACGAAGATGAGCTACTGGTATGGCGCGCGGTCGCTGCGCGAGATGTTCTACGAAGACGAGTTCGAGCAGCTCGCCCGCGAGAGCGACAACTTCGAATGGCACGTTGCGCTGTCGGACCCGCTTCCGGAGGACAACTGGACGGGCCACAAGGGCTTCATCCACCAGGTGGTGTTTGACAACTACCTCAAGGACCATCCCGCTCCCGAGGACTGCGAGTACTACCTGTGCGGTCCGCCGCCGATGGTGGCCGCGGTGCTGCAGATGCTCGAGGACCTGGGCGTAGAGCCGGAAAACATCCTGCTGGACGACTTCGGCGGCTGATCGGCGCCGCCCGCGGCGGCCGCCGACCCCCGGCTGGGACTGCCCGTCGACCGCCTGCCCCGAGGCCGATTTCTGCCCGTGAACTATGCTTGAGGCTGGATAGTTCACTTTCGGGCAGGAGGATAGCCTCATGGCGGTAGCTGCCGAGGTTTCCGCAAACGGCGAGGAGCTGGTGATCCGGGTGACGGGTCGCTTCGACTTCAGCGCCCACCAGCAGTTTCGCGATGCCTACGAGCTGCTTTCCGAGCAACCTCGCCGGTATCGAGTGGACTTGCAGGAGACCAGCTATCTGGACAGCTCGGCGCTGGGCATGCTGCTGCTGCTGCGTGATCACGCCGGCGGCGACAACGCCGAGGTGACGCTGACGAACTGCAACCCCGACGTCCGCAAGATCCTCACCATCTCGAACTTCGAACAGCTGTTCACCATTCACTGAGCGTGGCGACTCGGGGTCGAACCATGACCTGTGACGCGGCGAGTGGCGGCGTGCGTATCCTCATCGCGGAGGACAACGCCGTCGATCGAATGCTGCTGTCGAACATCGTCCGCAAGGAAGGCTACGAGGTAGCCGAAGCCGTGGACGGCGCGCAGGCGCTTGCCCGGTTCCGCGAGTGGCGCCCGCAGATGGTGCTGCTCGATGCCCTGATGCCGGGCCTCGATGGCTTCGAGGTGGCGCACTTCATCAAGGAGGAGGCGGGCGAGGACTTCGTGCCCATCATCTTCCTGACGTCGCTGAACGAGGCGGACGCGCTGCCTCGCGCGCTGGAGGTAGGCGGCGACGACTTTCTGTCCAAACCCTACAACCAGATCGTACTGAAGGCCAAGCTCGCGGCGCTGCAGCGGATGCGTGCCATGCACGTGACCATGCAGCGCCAGCGCGACGAGATCAGCCGGCATCACGCGCACCTGATCCAGGAGCAGGAAGCCGCGAAGGCGGTCTTCGACAACGTTGCCCACACGGGCAACCTGGAAGCCTCCTTCATCAAGTATCTGATTTCACCCCTGGCGGTATTCAACGGCGACGTGCTGCTGGCGGCGCGCAACCCGTCCGGCGATCTGAACCTTCTGCTCGGCGACTTCACCGGCCACGGCCTGACGGCTGCGATCGGCGCCATGCCGCTGGCTGAGATTTTCTACGGCATGACCCGAAAGGGCTTCAGCGCCGGCGAGATCCTCCGCGAAGCGAATCGCAAGCTGGCGCTGATCCTGCCGAAGGGTTACTTCTGCTGCGCCACCATGGTTGCCATGAGCTTCAACAAAGGCACGGTGGAGTTCTGGAACGGCGGGCTGCCGCCGGGCTGCCTGATCCGCCCCGGCGCCGGGGATCTGGTGCACCTCGAGTCGAGCCACCTGCCGCTGGGCATTCGCGGCGACGATGGCTTCGACCCAGGCACCCGGGTCCTGCAGATGGCCCTGGGCGACAAGCTGGTGATGTGCACCGACGGGGTCATCGATGCCCGTAACGCCGGAGGCGAGGCGTTCGGCTACGAGCGGTTCGACGACATCCTGCTCGAGGCGCAGACCGACGGCAACGCCTTCGAGCGCCTCAAGCACGAGGTCTACGGCCACATCGGCAGCACCGGCCGCGATGACGACATCACCATGGTGGAGGTCACCATGGTGTCCGCGGAGGAGGTCGATCTTCCGCACGGCGAGCAGTCGGCGGAGCTGCTCGACGGCTCCGAGGATTTCCGGCTGAGCTACGAGCTCGGCCCGCGCTCCCTGCGCAGCTCGAACCCACTGCCGCTGCTGCAGCAGCTGCTGGTGGAGTTTCCCCAGCTGCGGCCCCAGGCCGGCGCGATCTTCACGGTGCTGTCGGAGCTCTACTCGAACGCTCTCGAGCACGGGTTGATGGGGCTCGATTCGGGGCTGAAGCGTTCCGCGAGCGGTTTCACCGAGTACTACGAGCGGCGCCAGCGGGCGCTCGCCGAGCTGAACGGCTGGATCCGGTTCGACTTCCGCTGTCAGATCGACGGCGGCTCGGGGCGACTCGAGGTCACGGTCATCGACAGCGGCCCGGGGTTCGACCATGAGGCGGTGGCCGCTGCCGAGGGACCCAACCACAGTTACCACGGCCGCGGCGTGCAGCTGCTGCGCGGCCTTTGTCGATCACTGACCTATCGGGGTCGCGGCAACGAAGTGGAAGCCGTGTTTGCCTGGGACCAGGACGGGAGCGTGAACGATGAGTGCAGGGCAGATGGTTGAGCGACTCGATCAGCAGTTGCTCAAGGAGCTCGAGATCCTCATGGAGGACGACTTCTGCGCGCTGCTGGAGACCTACCTGCGGGACTCCGAAGGTCGGCTGTTCGAAGTGGCTGAAGCCTGGGAAACGGGTGACCTCGAGCGGCTGCGACACAACGCGCACAGCCTGAAGGGCGCCTCCAGCAACATCGGCGCGGCCGATCTGGCCGTGCTCTGCGGTGAGCTCGAGCGCCTTGCCCGGGATCGCGCAATCGAGCGCGTCCCCGGAATGATCGAGCGGGTCAAGTCAGAGCTGCGCGACGTCCGCGACGCGGTGCGGACGATTCGCGACGGCCGCTGAGGCTCGGCCGATCAGTGGGCGTAGGCCAGACTGTGGCGCAGATCGTCCAGGCGTTCCGCCTTCACCGCGTATTCGGCCTGCAGCTCGACGATCTCCGAGTTCAGCCGTCCCTGCTCCTCGGCCAGATCCTTGGCGGTAAGCAGCATGGCGGCACGGTCGGCGGCGGTAGACTCCTCGGAGATCATGCCCGCAGCGATTGAAGCCATCTCCGCCTTTACTTCCCTCAGCCTGGCCTCGCGCTGATTGATGGCGCTGCCGATGCCGTTCAGCTCGGACTGGGCCAGATACAGCTGCCGGCCGTCCTGGTAGGCGGCATAGAAGGCGTCCTGCAGGTGCGGTGGACAGACGTTGCCGTAGCCGGCGCCGCGCTCCCCGGCGGAGAAGCCGTTGGCCGGCTGGCAGTACTGGGCCACGCCGTCATTCCAGCCCGCCAGATAGGCCTGACGATCCGGCCGCACGCCGTGCTTCATGCAGGCGTCCATGTGGCGCATCAGCGCGGTGCTCTGGGTACCGCTGAGACCATCGCGGTAGCCCACGGTCTCCCAGTCGTTGGCCAGGCACTGGCTCTCGCTCATGCTGCTGGCGCAGCCGCCCAGCACGAGCAGCGTGCCGAGCAGCAGGCAGATGTTGGAACGCATATGACCTCCGAGTCGCCGCGATTGACAATCCCTTACCGGCGAGCCTAGCGGACCCGGGCGCCACGAACCGGCATCTGGGTCACACTTGGCGTGATGTCGCGCCCGTGGCCAGCCGCGGGATCGGCGAATGGTTATCATGTCTTCATTCCCCGGGGAGGCCGCAGCCATGACAGAGCCGGTACTGACCTACGACGTCCAGGACCACGTGGGCGTCATCACGTTGAATCGACCCGAGGCCATGAACTCGCTCAGCTACGAGCTCTACGCCGAGCTGGAGGACGCCGTGCGCGGGACGACGGCCCGCGCGCTGGTGATCACGGGTGCCGGCCGGGCGTTTTGTGCCGGAGACGACGTCAAGGAGATCCTCGGTGGCGGTCGGCCGCCACCGGACGGATTCCGGGCCCGCAGCGAGCGGACCGGGGGGCTGACCCCCGCGGCGGACGCGCTGTTGTACACGGACGTCCCGGTGATTGCCGCGGTCAATGGTGCCGCCGTGGGCTGGGGCATGGAGCTGGCACTCATGGCGGACATCCGCGTGGCGTCGGAGCAGGCCCGTTTCGGCGAGCTGTTCGTGCTCCGCGGGCTGTGCTGCGACGCCCCCGGGCTCGGTCGTCTGGCTCAGCTGGTGGGCCGCGAGACCGCTGCCGAGCTGCTGTTCACCGGCGAGATCATCGACGCCGCAAGGGCGCGGGAGATCGGGCTCGTGTCCCGGGTGGTGCCGGCGGATCGACTCATGCCCACGGCTCTGGCGCTCGCGGGGCGGATCGCGGCGAACCCGCCGCTGGCGGTGCGGGCACTCAAGGCGGGGCTGCGTCGCACCTTGGAACCGGACTGGCGCGAGACCGGTCGCTGGGCCATCGAGCAGATAACCCGGCTGCGGCAGACCGAGGACTCCAGGGAGGGGGTGAAGGCGTTTCTGGAGAAGCGCGAGCCCGTCTACACGGGACGCTGAGCCTCGCCGCCGACCTCGAGCTGCACCCGATCGGGATAGAAGGCAAAGTAGCCGGCCAGGGCTCGGCACTCGTCGAAGGGTGCCAGGTAGGCCCAGACGGCATCCTTCAGGGTTTCACCGCTTGCATCGATGGTCCAGTAGCTGGCGTGGCCTTTGAACGGGCAGTAGCTGGTGGACTCGGTGGGCGTCAGCCGGTCCTGGGCCACGTGCTCCGGAGGGAAATACCAGACCGGATCGTGGCGGCTTTCTTCGACGAGAAACGCGGCGCGGCTGTCGGCGAGCACGGTGTCACCCACCAGTACGCGGACGTGCCTGGGGGTCCGGGTGGCGATCACGCGATGGTCGGGATGACGGGCGAACCCGGGTGCCGGGTTGTTCATGCGCTTGCCCTCCACGGTTGTTCGGTTCGGTGTATGGTCGGCGTCTCGGCGCTACTTGAGCAGGAGGACGATGATGGTTGCACAGGCGAGACCGGTAGGAAAGCAACGGTTCCGGGAGTCCTACGGTCGCTACCTCGAGGACTTCACGGTTGGCGACGTCTACGAGCATCGACCGGGCCGGACCATCAGCGAAACCGACAACACGTGGTTCACGCTGCTGACCATGAACCAGCATCCGCTCCATTTCGATCGTGAGTACGGCGCCAGGAGCGAGTTCGGTCAGGTCCTGGTCAACTCCTGCCTGACTCTGTCCATCGTGACCGGCATGTCGGTGTCGGACGTCAGCCAGAAGACGGTGGCCAATCTCGGCTGGAACGACGTCAAGCTGAGCGGGCCGGTGTTCATCGGCGATACGCTGTACGCCGAGTCGGAGGTGCGGAGCATCCGGGAGTCGCGATCCCGGCCGACTCAGGGGATCGTGACGATCCGTACCCGCGGGCTGAAACAGGACGGGACGGAGGTGATCAGCTTCGAGCGTGCGATGCTGATCCCGAAGCGGGGCCATGCGGTGGATGATCAGCTGGACTACTGATGCGTGGGGCGGCAAGCCGTCGGTGTAGGGCCGAGCATTGCGCGATGCGGTTCGCGATCAGGCGGCCGCGTAGGCCTGGGACTCCATCAGCCGCGATTCGATGAGCTGCTGCGCCGTATGCTTGCAGGTTCCACAGCCGCTGCCGGCACCGCACAGCTCTTCGAGCTGGTCGACGTGCTCCACGCCGGCTTCCACGGCATCATGGATGTCGCGATCGGTGACGGCGTGGCAGACGCAGACGAACATGAATGGGCCCTCGCAGTTGACGGATCTGATTTAAATGCAAATCATTCTCGATTGCAACTGCTTCTTGTTGGGATTCGCGTCCCGCAACGCATTGCTAGACGATAAATATAATTATTCAAAATCAAGTAGTTAAGATTGATACTTAAACCGCGGTTTCCGCACTAAAGACTGGACCTGACCTGGAAGAGCCATGAAAACCCTCGACAAGAAAGTCATCGAACTGCTCAACGGCGTACTCAAGAACGAGCTCACCGCCATCAACCAGTACTTCCTGCACTCGAAGATGTTCGAGGACATGGGGCTGAAACGGCTGGCCAAGTACGAATACGACGAATCCATCGACGAGATGAAGCATGCCGATGCGCTGATGGAGCGCATCCTGTTCCTCGAGGGTCTGCCGAACCTGCAGGATCTGGGGAAGCTTTATGTCGGTGAGCACGTCAAGGAGATGCTCGAGTGCGATCTGAAGCTCGAGATGGAGGGTCTGCCGCTGCTCCGGGAGGCGGTTGCGCACTGCGAGGCGGTTGCCGACTTCGTCAGCCGGGCCCTGTTCCAGGAGATTCTGCGCTCGGAAGAGGAGCACGTTGACTGGATCGAAACTCAGCTCGACCTGATCGGCAAGATGGGGCTCGAGAATTACATCCAGTCGCAGACGGGCGAGTAGCGAACGCGACCTCGTTGTTGAATCCTGCCCAGCCGCTGCCCTCCGTTCAGGCGCCGCCGCACCCATGAGCCAGGCCCAGCCGCCGCCGTCCGGGTG
>JBFISC010000098.1:0-12126 GCA_041608775.1 Pseudomonadales bacterium
ACGGCTCGACCTGGCGCTCGAGTACCGCTTCTGGCACGCGCCCGACATCGAGCTCGACGCGGCGGACGGCGCCGGGCTGTCGACGGATCATCAGGTGCATTCCCTGAGCGCCGGGCTGCGCTACCAGCTGCTGCCGCGGGCTCCGCGCGCACCGGTCGGGGCGCGGCGCCACGGCGGCTGGTACCTGCAGGGAGCGCTCGGACCGAGCTTCGCCAAGGATGCCGAGATCAAGAACAACATCGCCAACTTCGACGCCTTCGACGTTGGTTACGCGGCGAGCCTGGCCGCCGGCTACGCCTGGTCGGGTCCGTGGCGGCTGGAGCTGGAGCTGGCGCAGCGCCGGAACGAGGCGGAGCTGGTGGACTTCAACCCCGAGTTCGGGGAGGACCGGGCCAACGGCCGGGTCAGCGCCGTCAGCGTGATGGCCAACGTCATCTACGAGCCGGCCTGGCAGTTGCCGTTCCAGCCGTACGCGCTGGTGGGCCTGGGCGGTGCCCGCTCGAGCTGGAACGTGCGTCTGGATGCGAGTGACTCGACCTACGTCGACGACGAAGATTCCGCAACGGCGTTTCAGGTGGGTATCGGCGCCTCGGCGCCGCTCACGGAACGCCTCGCGGTCAGCACCGAGTACCGCTACTGGCAGACGGGGCTGTTCGATCTCGAGGAACCCGACGGCCGCCCCATGCGCACCGAGCTGGCGGTGCACGCACTGATACTGGCGCTGCGCTTCACCCCGGGGCGCTGACCGGTACGATCGAGGTGTCGCGCCGATTCCGGGCCTGATACTGTCGAGCGGTTCGCCGGCGCGGTCCGGCGCCGAACAACCGTGGAGTGTCGCCATGTCCTGGTCCCCAATCGGGCGGCTTCGCCTGGCCCATCGAATGCAGTTCTGGCTGGAACGGCAATTCGTCAAGGGCGCATCATTTCAGCTGCTGGCAGTGGCGGTGCTGATCGGTGTGATTTCCATCGTCGGCGGCGCGATGGTGCTGCCGGTGGAGGAGGAGCACGGTCATTTCGGCGAGTCCGTGTGGTGGGCGTTCCTGCGGCTCACCGACCCCGGCTACCTGGGAGACGATCAGGGCGCCTGGCGGCGGGTGGTCTCGACCTGGCTGACCGTGTCCGGCTACGTCGTGTTTCTCGGCGCCCTGGTGGCGATCATGACCCAGTGGCTGAACGCCCGTATGCGCCAGCTGGAGAGCGGCCTGACGCCGGTGGCTACCCGCAATCACGTGGTGGTGCTCGGCTGGTCGAACCGCACCCTGCCGGTGGTGGGAGAGATCCTCCGCTCGGAGGGACGGGTGAAACGCTTTCTCGCGCTGCGCCACGCCTCCAAGCTGCGGCTGGTGATCCTGAGCGACGAGGTCTCCCCCTGGCACGCCCAGACGCTGCGCGACGATCCCTCCATCGGCAAGCGCAGCCGCCACATCGTGCTGCGCTCCGGATCGCCGCTGGTGGTGGACGATCTCGAGCGGGTCGATTGCCTGAATGCCGCCGCCGTCATCGTCCCGAGCGGCGGTGGGGGCACCAGCCTGTCGGCAGACATGGCGACGATCAAGGCGCTGTTGTCGATGTCCAGCCATCCTGCTGCTTCGGTCAGGGGACTGCCCTATGTGGTGGCAGAGATCCAGGATCACCGCAAGGTCACGGTGGCGCGCCGCGCTTACCGCGGCCCGCTGGAGATCATTTCCGGCAACGCGCTGATCAGCCGCCTGGTGGCGCAGAACCTGCGCCATCGCGGCCTGTCGAAGGTCTACGCCGAGCTCCTCAGCCATCAGGTGGGCTGCGGTATCTTCGTCCGCGAGGCCGGCAGCCTGACCGGGCTGAGTCTGGCGGAGGCCGCGGCCCTGCACGATCGGGCCGTGCTCTGCGGCACCGTCCGCTGGAACGGCTCGGAGTACCTGCCGTATCTCAATGCGCCCGGTGACTTCGTCATCGAAGCCGATGATCGCCTGGTATTCGTGGCCCCGGACTACGAGCACACGGTGGCCCGCGGGACGCCCGCCTGGCCGGTGACGAGCGTGGAGGGGTCCGCGCCCGCGGAAGCCCCGGCCGATCGCGCGCCGCGGCGGGTGCTGGTGCTGGGCTGGAACAGCAAGGTGGTGACCCTGATTCACGAGCTCGAGACCTATCGCGACGAGCCCTTCGAGGTCACCGCGGTATCGCTGGTCCCGGAGCGGGCGCGCCAGTCGGCGCTGGAAGACTACGGCGCGCTGGAGCGGGTGCGCTGCCGTCACGTGGAGGCAGACTATGCGGTGGAGCGGGAACTGCGGGCGCTGGCACCCGATCAGTACGACAACATCCTGCTGGCCAGCTCCGAACGCCTGACTTCCGGTGAGGAGGCGGACACCCGTGCCGTGGTGGGGTACCTGCTGCTGGAGGAGCTGCTGGACGGAGTAGCGGACCCGCCCCAGCTGTTGCTGGAGCTGCAGGACCCGGACAACGAGCCACTGATCGGTGGGCGCCGGGCCGAGGTGATCATCAGCCCGCTGATTCTTGCCCACATGGTGGCTCAGGTGGCGTTGCGCCGTGAGCTGCGGGCCGTGTTCGACGCGCTGTTCACGGTGGGCGGCCCGGAGCTCACCTACTTTCCCCCATCACGCTACGGGCTGGCGGCGGGGAGTCGGCCATTCCAGGAGCTCGCCGGCCGCGTCCGCGCCCGCGGCGAAACCCTGCTCGGGGTCTATTACCCCGAGCGCGACATGCTGAGGCTGAGCCCGCCGGCGGACGCCCTGGTGGAGGCCGGCGACGCCGATCAGCTCGTGGTGATGACGACCTACGTGTGAAGCCGAACGCCGGCCGCCTGGGGCGCTGCGGTCGGCCTTTGAGTCCTGCGGCTTCCGCTGGGTATGATTAGACTGCGCTCGGGCAGGGAGACAGTTTGGTGAACGGGAACTCGCAGGAAGAAATCGAGGAGCTGAGCAGCCGCCGCTCGCTGGACGAGCAGCCGTCAGCGGCCGCTACCGAGGCGGACCGGTGGCTGGCAAGACAGCTGCTTGACCTGGTGGGCCGCCCAAACGTGGATTTCGAGCTCTGGGATGGGCAGGTGGTGACCGCTTCCGGCCGCGAGCGGCATGCCGACCTGCGGGTGCGGCTGGAGGATCGGGGCGCCCTCTACCGGCTGCTGTTCAAACCCACCCGCACCTTCGGTGAGCTCTACAGCGCCGGGCGCATCACCGTGCCCGGAGACCTGGTGGTGACCCTGGAGCGCGTGTACGCCGCCATGGCGGAGGTGGAACGCCAGGCCGGTCCGGCTCAACGGGTGGCCCGACGGCTGGTGGCCAAGCGGGCGCGGCGCAACACCCTCGAAGGTTCCAGGGAGAACATCAACTCCCACTACGATCTCGGCAACGAGTTCTACGAGCTGTGGCTCGATCGCGAGTACACCCAGTACACGTGTGCCTACTACCCCGACCGGGCGGCGACCCTGGAGCAGGCGCAGGTCGCCAAGCTCGAGCTGGTGTGCCGCAAGCTGCGGCTGCAGCCGGGCGAGACGGTGGTGGAGGCCGGCAGCGGCTGGGGCGGGCTGGCGCGCTACCTGGTGCGCCACTACGGCGTGAAGGTGCGGTCCTACAACATCTCCAGCGAGCAGGTCGCTTACGCCCGGGCGCGGGCGCACCGCGAGGGCCTCGACGACGCCATCGAGTACGTGGAAGACGACTATCGCAATGCCGAGGGCAGCTGCGACGTGTTCGTTTCCGTCGGGATGCTCGAGCACGTCGGGATCGATAATTACCCGGTGCTCGGGCGCACCATCGACCGCGTCCTGAAGGACGACGGCCGCGGCCTGATTCATTCCATCGGCCAGGACGTCGCGCGACCGCTCAACGAGTGGATCGAATCCTACATCTTTCCGGGCGCCTATCCGCCCACCCTGCGGGAGATGATGGAGATATTCGAGCCGGTCGGGCTGTCGGTGGTGGACGTGGAGAACCTCCGTCCCCACTACGCGCAGACGCTGCGTCACTGGCTCGAACGCTTCGAGGCCAACGCCTCCCGGGTGGAAGCGATGTTCGACCGGGACTTCGTGCGGGCCTGGCGCCTGTACCTGTCCGGATCGGTGGCCGCGTTCACCGAAGGCCAGCTGCAGCTGTTTCAGGTGCTGTTCCGGCGCCCGGGCTGCAGGTCCCTGCCGCTCACCCGCGACCACATGCGGGTCGACAGCGCGCCTTCGGCGCAGCCGTAGCCGTCGGCCGGAAGCCCGCGGTGGAGGAGCGCGACGTCATCATCGTGGGCGGCGGCCCGGCAGGCGCGTCTGCCGCCTGGCAGCTGCGCCGCGAGGGCTGGGACTGTTTGATTCTCGACCGAGAAACGTTTCCGCGCGAAAAGCTCTGCGCAGGCTGGATCACCCCGGAGGTGCTGCGCGACCTCGAGCTCGACGCCGCGGACTACCCGCACCGGTTCCTCACCTTCGAGGTGCTGAACATCGCCATCAAGGGCATTCACCTGCCGCTGCGCTCGCCTCAGCACTCCATCCGCCGCTACGAGTTCGATGCCTGGCTGCTCGAGCGCTCGGGCGCCGAGGTGCGTCAACACAACGTGCGCCACGTCGCCGCGGACGAGGACGGCTACCGGCTGGACGATGCCTACCGGTGTCGTTACCTGATCGGCGCGGGCGGCACCCGGTGCCCCGTGTACCGCGAGCTGTTCAGGGACGATCGGCCCCGAGGCAAGGGCCTGCAGGCGGTGACCCTGGAGCGTGAGTACGCGTGCGAGTGGCAGGACCCGAGCTGTCACCTCTGGTTTCTCGACAAGGGACTGCCTGGCTACGCTTGGTACGTGCCGAAGGCCAACGGCTACCTCAACGTCGGGGTAGGCGGCATGGCCGACAAGCTGAAGAAGCGCGGCGACGACATCCGCCGGCACTGGGACCTGCTGGTCCGGCGGCTGGTGGACGAGGGCCTGGTGGATGACCCACCCGAACAGCCCGGTGGCTACAGCTACTTCCTGCGCGACAAAGGAGACCCGCGCCGCCGGGGCAACGCGCTGGTGGTTGGCGACTCCGCCGGGCTCGCGACCCGCGACATGTGCGAAGGCATCGGTCCGGCGGTGCGCAGCGGGATCCTCGCGGCACGTTCGGTGATGCATGGCGCGCCCTACGATCTGACCGGGATCGATGCCTTCACGGCCAGCAACACCCTGGTGAAGAAGGGTCTGGAGCGGATGTTCGTCGGCTGATCGGCGCGACCGGACTCACCCGGTTTCGTGGACCGCCCCGTCGCCCGCCGGCTCCGTCGCCAGCGCCTTCAGGGTCACGGCACCGAAATTCTCCTCGAGGAGCCTGCGGCGCGCGTCGAGAATGCGGCGGACCGGACCCTCGTCGATGCTCGACGCGCGGCTGTAGCCGCGGGTGCGGCGCGCTTCCAGGGTGGTTTCCAGCACGTCGTTGACGGACGCGGTCTCCCACGGGCAGCCGGGCAGGTACGTGGGCGGCAGCCGGTCCGTGGGTGCGACCAGGCCGCGGCGTTCCAGGGGTTCCAGGGCGTGTTCCACGGCGTTGACGGGCACCCGGAGCGCGGCGGCGATTTCCTCGGCATCGGGCGCCGGGCCGCCGTGATAGAAGCGCTCGCCGATGAACCGCACGGCGCGCAGCACCAGGCGCTCCCGGTCGGCGTGACTGAAGCTGCCGGCGAGCTGCCGTCCGGAAAGGTATTCGGGGTGCTGCCGGTAGAAGGCGATGGTGGCGCCGATGAGCAGAATCAGCCACCCCACGTACAGCCAGATCATGAACAGTATCGGCGTGGCAAAGCCGGAGTAAATGGCCGTGTAGCGGTTGGCCTGGGCGACGAACCCGGCGAACAGCCACCCGAGCGCGTTCCACAGCACCCCGGCCACCAGCCCTCCGGTCAGCGCCGGCCCGACCCGCACCCGGGTGTGCGGGACGAACATGTAGATGAACGTGAACGCCAGCACCACCATGAGGATGGGCACGAGACGACCGACGAGCTCGATCAGCGTCCCCAGGGGCTGGATGCTGGCAATGCGCTCCATCAACGGGTCGGACATCACCGTCGCGGTGATCCCCAGCGATGCAAACACCAGCACGGGACCGACGATGATCACGCTGAGGTAATCCTTGAAGCGCTCGGCGAACGTCCGCGCCCCGCTGATCTGCCACATGTCGTTGAAGGCCAGCTCGATCTTCTGCAGAAGCGATACCACGGTGTAGAACAGCAGCAGAAAGCCAACCGAGCCGAGCACGCCGACCTGGACGTTGTCGACGAAGCTGAGGATGTTGTTGGCGATCTCGTCCCGCCGCTCCCCCAGCGGCTCGAGCGCGTTCAGCAGGAACGGTTCGATCTGGTTGTGAACCCCGAAGCCCTTGAGGATCGAAAAGCTGATGGCCAGCAGCGGGACGAGCGACAACAGGGTGGTGTAGACCAGGCTCATGGCGCGCAGGGTGATCTGGCCTTCGGCGACGTCGCGGCCGACTGCCCAGATCAGGCGCAGCACGTTGATCAGAGCCTGCTGCCAGCGCGCCCGGGACTGATCCTCGAGCCACACGAACTGCTCCACGCGGGTGCTCACGTCCGGCTGCACGTCGGCGCCGTCGTCAGCCATGGCCCTGCTCGCTGGTTGCCGAATTCACGGCCGCGATTGTCCCGTGCGCGCGCAGGGAAGGCAACGCGCGATGCCGCTGGCGCTGCCGGCAAGGTGCAGTAGGATGCGCCGAATGGACTTGGACATAGGCATCCCGGGGCTGTTGTGGTGGGCGAGCGGCGCCTCCGCCCTGGCGCTGCTCGCCACCATCGTCGGGGTGCCCTGGGTGGTGGCCCGGCTGCCTGCCGACTACTTCAGCCAGCCGGAGCGGGAGGCCTGGCGCCGCTCCGGACAGGCCCCGGTGCTGGCCCTGGTGCTGGGGTTGGCGAAGAACGCGTTCGGCGCGCTGCTGGTCATGCTCGGCCTGGTCATGCTGGTGACCCCCGGGCAGGGGCTGTTGACGCTGCTGATCGGCCTGCTGCTGCTGAACTTTCCGGGCAAATACCGGCTGGAACGCTGGCTGGTGCTTCGGCCCGGGGTGCTGCGGGGTCTCAACTGGCTGCGTCGCCGGCATGGTCGGGCGCCGTTCGAGCATCCGGACTGAGTCAACGCCCGTCGTCGGCGGCACCGGCGGCTTCGCCGGGCCAGGCGTTCGCGGCGACCAGGCGCTCGCGGGCGTTGGCATCGAAGCCGAACTCGCGCAGGATTGCAGTGCCGTCGGCATTGCACGCCGGCGGGGCGGTGAGGCGGGTGCGCGCGTCTACGCCGTGGCCGACGAAGCTGCGCACACCGGTCATGCCGGCGTCCTGCATCAGGGTGCGCCGGCCGCCGGGCTGCGCGAACACCTCACGCATGTCGTTGACGAACCCGAACGGCACGCCGGCGTCCTTGAGCCGCCGGCCGATCGCCTCGCCGTCGTGGCTGACGAACTCGGCGGTCAGCGCTGCCTGCAGCGCGGCGCGGTTCGCCACCCGCGCGCGGTTGTCGACGAACCGCGGGTCCGCGGCCAGGTCCGGCCGGCCGAGCGCGCCGGCCAGGCCCTGCCACTGCCGCTCCGTGCCTACCGCCAGCACCAGCTGCCGTCCGTCGGCGACCCGGTAGATGGCGCCGTAGGGAGCGATGTTGGGGTGCTCCGAGCCCATCCGCGCCGGCACCACGCCGGCGACCAGGTAGTTGCTGGCCTGGTTCGCCAGCGAGGCGATGGCGGCATCGAGCAGCGACACCTGCACGTGCCGGCCGCGGCCGCTGCGTTCCTGTGCCAGCAGCGCCAGCAGGATGGCCTCCTTCAGCTGGTGAGCGGCCAGCAGATCCACCAGCGCCACGGGCATCTTCACCGGCGGGCCATCGGGCTCGCCGTTCAGGTAGGTGAAGCCGCTTTCCGCCTGGATGATGGCGTCGAACCCCGGCCGCGGGTCGTCGCTGCCATAGGCGGAGATCTGGGCATAGATCAGCCGGGGGTTCTGCGCCAGGAGGGTGGCCGGATCGAGGCCGAGCTTGGCGTCGTCACCGGGCTTGTAGCTGGCGATGACCACGTCGCTGGCAGCGGCCAGCCGGTGGATCACCTCGCGACCTGCGGGAATGGCCACGTTCACGGCGATGGAACGTTTGCCCCAGTTGGCGCAGGAGAAGTAGGCGGATACCGGCGTGTCGGCGGGCTCGTCGGCGAGACGCCAGCTGCGGGTGGGATCGCCGCCGGTGGCGGGGTTTTCCACCTTGATGACCGCGGCGCCCAACTCTGCCAGAAACTGGCCCGTCATCGGGCCCGCCAGGATGCTGGCCAGCTCCAGCACGCGGAGTCCGGCCAGGATCGGCTCGGCGGACGGCGGTGGCCGGGCGGCACGGTCGCTCATCGGTGCTCCGATTGGTTGCGCGGTCGCGGGAGCAGGATTGTGCCAAGCGGGCCCGCCGGCTGCCATGTAACCACCAGGCGGTTGGCGCATAATGCGCGGCTTCGCCGGCTTCGGTCAGGCTGCGCAGGGCGGTGGGCTCGGTGAACGCGGGCTGCCCCAAGCCACGCGTGCGCCTCGCGGCGGCAGTGAATAAAAGTTTTGAGAAATACTCTCTAACTTATTGAATTAAAATGGATGTCAGACTGAATCGGGTCGCCGATGACCTGTACGCCGCGCTCTACGAGGACGAGGATTCCCGGGTCTGCAAGGACATCTCCGACGAGGCCTGCCGGGTGGTGCCCGGAAATTTCTTCCGCAATACCCTGGCCCAGGCCGCCAGCAAGCTCGGCGATGCCCTGATCAACCCGAAGACCACGCTGCCGTGGCTGCTGACCAGCCTCCAGGCGCCCGGCTGGATCGCCGGCCTGCTGGTCCCCATCCGGGAGTCGGGATCGATGCTGCCCCAGCTCGGCATTGCCGCCTGGATGCGTCTCCTGCCGGTGCGCAAGTGGTGCTTCGTCGGCGGGGCCGTGGCTCAGGCCCTGGCCGTGCTGGGACTGGCGCTCTCCGCCCTCAGCCTCACGGGTACCGCGGCCGGACTGGCCATCCTGGGGCTGGTGATCGTCTTCAGCCTGTCCCGGGGGTTCTCCTCGGTGGCGTCCAAGGACGTGCTCGGCAAGACCGTGCCCAAGACCCGGCGGGGCCGAGTTTCCGGCTGGGCCTCGAGCGCGGCCGGACTGGGCGCGCTGGTATTCGCCACGGTGCTGTGGGTCAGCGGTGACGGCCAGCGCCCCTACGTGCTGCTGCTCGGCGTGGCCGGCATGTTGTGGCTGGTGTCTGCTGCGGTTTACGCCGGTATCCGCGAGTACCCTGGCGCCACCGATGGCGGCGGCAACGGGTTGCGGGAAGCGTTCGAGCGCCTGTCCGTGCTCCGCGACGATGCCGACTTCCGGCGGTTTCTTACGGCTCGGGCGCTGCTGGTCGGCAGCGGTCTGGCGGCGCCGTTCCTGGTGGTCCTGGCGAACCGCCATGCCGACACCACGCTCGCCTACTTCTTCGTGGCTCAGGGTCTGTCGGCGCTGCTCAGCGGTCCGGCCTGGGGCGCGTTTGCCGACCGTTCCAGCCGCCAGCTGCTGATCATCAGCGCGGTGGGCGCCGGGCTGCTCGGGTCCGCCGTGTTCCTAGTCGATCGATGGCTGCCGACGCTGCTGGCCACCGGTTGGTTCCTGCCGGCCGCGTTCTTCCTGCTATCGCTGCTGCACGATGGGGTGCGGCTCGGCCGCAAGACCTACGTGGTGGATCTGGCCGGCGGCAACAAGCGCACCGACTACGTGGCGGTGGGAAACAGCCTGATCGGGCTGATTCTGCTGCTGGTCGGGGGCATCACCGCCCTGGTGCAGCAGTTCTCGACGGCGGGCGCGATTCTCCTGCTGTCGCTGGCGGCGTTCGCGGCCGCGTGGGTCGCCCGGGGGTTGCCGGAAGTGCAGGACTAGTGGCAGGGCCCCCGGTTCAGGCCTTGGCGTCGTGGGCGCGGTCGTGGCTGCCCATGCTCAGCAGCGCACGCTCCACGGCGGCGAGCTGGTCGCCGAGACCGGCCGATCCCTTCATGTTCTCTTCTTCGGCCACCTGAAGCTGACGCAGCTCGTTGGCCCAGTTGGTCAGAATTTCAATCTTGTCGGCGCGCGCCAGATCCTTCGCGTCCACCACGTCCTCAGGTCCCTTGAAGTGCGCGCTGGGATCGAGTTTTCTGTCGTCGCTCATGGCTGTCATCCTCGGTCGTCCGGCGCGCATTATGCCAGGGACCCGGCTTCACGCTCAAAACGCCGGGCCGAAGCGGCCCCCCGGCATGGCTCGCGACGGTGGGGTACCAGGGTGTCGCCGGGGTCTGGCACACTGCCTGGCGGTTCGATCACCCGGATCCACATGAAACCAACCGCGCTCGACGTGCTTCGCCGGATCTACGGCTACGACAGCTTCCGTGGCAGCCAGCAGGAAATCATCGAGACCGCCTGCCGGGGCCGCGACTGTCTGGTGCTCATGCCCACGGGCGGCGGCAAGTCGCTGTGCTATCAGATCCCGGCCCTTCTGCGTCCCGGCCTCGGCATAGTGATCTCGCCGCTCATCGCGCTGATGCAGGATCAGGTGGGCGCGCTGCGTCAGCTGGGCGTCGCCGCGGCGTTCCTCAACTCCACCCAGACGCCGGCGGAGCAGGCCGCGGTGCGAGGGCGGATCGAAGCCGGCGAGCTCGAGCTGCTGTACGTGGCGCCGGAGCGGATCCTGCAGGAAGAGACGCTGAGCTTTCTCGGCCAGGTGCCCACGGCGCTGATCGCCATTGACGAAGCCCACTGCGTGTCCGCCTGGGGCCACGACTTCCGCCAGGACTACCTGTCGCTCGACCGCCTGCGCGAGCGTTTTCCCGGGGTACCGCGGATGGCGCTCACCGCAACGGCGGATCCGCGCACCCGCGAGGATATCGTCGCGCGGCTGGCGCTGGACGATCCTGCGCGCTTCGTCGCCGGTTTCGATCGGCCCAACATCCGCTACCTGGTGGAACCGAAGTCCGACCCGAAGCGTCAGCTCGCCGCGTTCCTCGCTGCCCACCGCGGTCACGCGGGCATCGTCTACTGCCTTTCCCGCCGCAGCGTCGACAGCACCGCCGAGTGGCTCGCGGGGCAGGGGTTCGACGCCGTGCCGTATCACGCCGGTCTGGCTGCCGAGGTGCGTGCGGCCAATCAGGCCCGGTTCCTGCGGGAAGAGGGCGTGGTGGTGGTGGCGACCATCGCCTTCGGCATGGGCATCGACAAGCCCGACGTTCGCTTCGTGGCGCACCTGGATCTGCCGAAGAGCATGGAGGCGTACTACCAGGAGACCGGTCGCGCTGGACGCGACGGCGCGCCTGCCGACGCCTGGATGGTCTACGGGCTGCAGGACGTGGTGCGGCTGTCGCAGATGGTGGATCAATCGGCGGCCGAGGACTGGCACAAGCGGATCGAGCGCGACAAGCTGTTCGCGCTGCTCGGCTGGTGTGAGGTTACCGGCTGTCGCCGGGCCGCGCTGCTGGGCTACTTCGGCGAGCGCTACCCGCACCCCTGTGGCAACTGCGACGTGTGCCTCACGCCACCGCAGACCTGGGACGGCACCGAAGCGGCGCAGAAGCTGCTGTCCTGCGTGTACCGCACCGGCCAGCGGTTCGGCGTCGGCCATCTCATCGACGTGCTGCGCGGCGCGTCGACGGACAAGGTCCGCCAGCATCGGCACGATCAGCTCAGCACCTTCGGCATCGGCACGGATCTCAGCGTCAGAGAGTGGCGCTCGGTGACGCGCCAGCTGCTGGTGCAGGGCTTCCTGACGGCCGACCAGGAGCGCTACGGCGCGCTGCGCCTGACCGATGCCAGTCGCGGCCTGCTGCGTGGCGAACAGACCCTTCAGCTGCGGCATGATCCGGGCCGGCCCGCGCGGCGCCGGCGGGGCGAGGCGAGGGCGCCAGCGGTTGCCGATGATCCGCTCTGGGAGGCGCTGCGGGCCCGGCGCAAAGCGCTCGCCGACGAGCAGGGCGTGCCGCCCTACGTGGTGTTTCACGATGCGACCCTGCGCGACATGGCGGAGCAGCGGCCGACCTCGGCCGATGCGCTGCTGGCGGTGTCCGGCGTGGGCATTGCCAAGCTGGACCGCTACGGCGCGCAGTTCCTCGAGGTGATTCGTGAATTCGACGCGGCGCGATCGGAAGCCGACGCCGCGCGATCGGAAACCGACGCGGCGC
>JBFISC010000099.1:0-12125 GCA_041608775.1 Pseudomonadales bacterium
AAGATAGGTGTAGCTGGCGCCGGTAACGTCGGCAATGTCGGTGGGGGTCATGCGCATGTTGCCCCACATCCAGCGGTCGGCCAGCGTCGCCTGCATTCCGCTTCGCGCCACCTCGTCGGCGAAGTCCTGCACGGTGCGCTGATCGTAGTTGTAGTAGTGGGACAGCTTCTTGAGCTTCGCCAGCACCCGGTGCGGGTCCTCGAAGGTCCAGTCCGAGAGGACCACCACGTAGTCGCGCTGGTACTCGAACGGATCGCCGTCCCGGGGGTGAATGACCAGCGGACCGTACATCCCGGTCTGCTCCTGCATGCCGGAATGGCTGTGATACCAGTAGCTGCCGTACTGACGCACTGGGAACCTGGCCTCGAACGTCGCGCCCGGCGCGATGCCCGGAAAGGCCACGCCGGGCACGCCGTCCATCTCGAACGGCAGCAGAATGCCGTGCCAGTGGATGGAGCTTCCGGTATCGAGACGGTTGTGCACCCGCAGCACGGCGTCGTGACCTTCCCAGAGCTCGATGAGCGGCCCGGGCACCGTGTGATTCAGCGTCGTGGCGCCGGCCCTTGCGCCGGCGATGTCGATGCGCTCGCGGCGTACCGTCAGGTCGACCGTGACGCTGCCCGGGCTGCCGCCGGCGACTCCGGCGGCAGCGCCTCCGGCGCGTGCGTAAGCGGGGGCGCCGACGGCCATCAGGCCGCTGGCGGCCAGCGCCCGCAGCAGCTGGCGGCGGTTGAGACTGCTGTGCGTGTTCATTCGGGTCCGGAAATCGTGGCGCGTTACTCCGGGCGATACTCGGTAAAGACCTGGTGTCCATCCTCGCCGAACGCGACGACGTCGTAGGGGTCCCGGCGATCGCCCATCTCCATTCCCGGTGACCCCACCGGCATGCCGGGCACAGCGAGACCGCGCACGCCTTCCGGGCGTTCGGACAGCAGGCGGCGGATGTCGGCGGCGGGGACGTGACCCTCGATGGCGTAGCCTTCGACCTCGGCGGTATGACAGCTGCCCAGCGCCACGGGCACGTCGAGCCGGATGCGTACCGGCGACAGGTCCTCGTGCTCGTGCACGGTGACATCGAAGCCGTCGGCGCGCAGATGGTCCACCCAGTCGCCGCAGCAGCCACACCAGGGCGTTCTGTGCACGACGATGGCCGGCTCCTCCGCCCGTGGTGCCCGGGGGAACAGGGTCAACCCGGCGGTGGCCACAGCAGCCAGCACCAGGGTAGCGATCAGGAAATAGCGTGACATGCGGGCAGATCTCCTCGTCAGGTTTCGATGCGCCGCAGCCGCAGCGCGTTGCCGATGACGGACACGGAGCTCAGGCTCATGGCCGCCGCGGCGATCATGGGGTTCAAGAGCAGCCCCAGCCAGGGATACAGCACCCCGGCGGCAATGGGCACGCCGAGGCTGTTGTAGACGAAAGCCAGGAACAGGTTCTGGCGGATGTTGCGCATCGTGGCGCGGCTCAGCGCCCGTGCCTGGGCCACGCCGCGGAGATCTCCGCGCATCAGCGTGATGCCGGCGCTCTCCATGGCGACGTCCGTGCCGGTGCCCATGGCGATGCCGACATCGGCCTGGGCCAGAGCCGGGGCGTCGTTGATGCCGTCGCCGGCCATGGCTACGACCGAGCCGGCCTGCTGGAGTTCCTGAACGATACGGTGCTTGTCTTCGGGCGAGACGTCTGCAAGCACGTCGTCGATGCCGACCTGGTCGGCAACCGCGCGGGCGGTGCGTTCGCTGTCGCCGGTGAGCATCACGACCTTCACGCCGGAGGCGTGTAGTCGCCGGATGGCTTCCGGGGTGCTCTCCTTGATGGGGTCGGCCACGCCGATCAGTCCGGCGAGGGCATCGTCCACGACGACGAACATGACCGTCTGACCTTCGCCGCGCAGCGCCTCGGCCCGGCCCGATGCGGAGTCGTCGAGCGCCGTGGTCGAGGCGACCAGCTTGCGATTTCCCACCGCGACCCGGCGGCCGTCGACGCTCGCCACCACCCCCTGACCGGTGATGGAAGCGAAATCACCGGCTTCGCCGGGTTCGACACCGCGCGCGCGGGCGCCCTGAACGATGGCCGCGGCCAGCGGATGCTCACTGGCCGCCTCCACCGCGGCGGCCAGGCGCAGGAGCTCGGTTTCCGCCAGGCCGCCGAAGGTTTCCACGGTCACCAGCTTCGGCTTGCCTTCGGTGAGCGTGCCGGTCTTGTCGACTACCACGACGTCGACCTTCTCCATGGTCTCCAGCGATTCGGCGTTGCGAATCAGCACCCCCTGCTGGGCGCCCTTGCCGGTGCCGACCATGATGGACATGGGGGTCGCCAGGCCCAGCGCGCAGGGGCAGGCGATGATCAGCACCGCGACGGCGTTGACGATGGCGAGCGTCATCGCCGGCTCCGGACCGAACGAGGCCCACACCACGAAGGAGATAGCCGCGACCAGCACCACGGCAGGCACGAACCAGGACGCCACCACGTCAGCCAGCCGCTGAATGGGCGCCCGGCTGCGCTGCGCCTCGGCCACCATGTGGACGATCTGCGACAGCACCGTGTCCTCGCCGACCCGGCTGACGCTCATGACGAAGCTGCCGGTGCCGTTCACGGTGCCGCCGGTGACGGCATCACCCTCGGCTTTGACCACCGGCACGGGCTCGCCGGTGATCATCGATTCGTCGACGCTGCTGCGGCCCTGCTCGACGGTGCCGTCCACGGGCACCTTCTCGCCCGGCCGTACCCGCAGGCGGTCGCCGGCGGCGAGGTCGTCGATCGATACCTCCTCCTCGGTGCCGTCGTCGAGGATGCGGTGCGCCACTGCCGGGGCCAGCTCGAGCAACTGTCGGATCGCGCCCGACGTCTTGCTGCGGGCCTTCAGCTCCATCACCTGGCCGAGCAGCACCAGGGTGGTGATCACGGCGGCCGCCTCGAAGTAAACGCCGACCTGACCCCCGTGGCCGCGAAAGGCCGCCGGGAAAACGTCGGGAGCGAGCGTGGCGGCGATGGAGAAGCCGTAGGCCACCGTGACACCGAGGCCGATCAGGGTGAACATATTCAGGTTCATCGTGCGCACGGACTGCACGGCTCGAACGAGGAACGGCCAGCCGCCCCAGAGGACGACCGGTGTCGCCAGCACCAGTTGGAGCCAGACGGCGGTCCGGGCGTCGAGCAGCTGCTGCAGCTGCAGGCCCGGTACCATCTCGCCCATGGTCCAGACCAGGAGCGGCAGGGTCAGGGCGGCGCTGACCCAGAAGCGCCGGGTCATGTCGTCCAGCTCGCTGGTGTCTTCCTCGCCGGTGACCACGCCGGACGGCTCCAGCGCCATCCCGCACAGCGGGCAGGCGGAAGCGCGCGTGTCCCGCACCTCCGGATGCATCGGGCAGGTGTAGACCGTCCCCTGGTAGCCGGCCGGCACCTTGTCGTGCTTGCCGGCGGCGGCCTCGGCCTGCTGTTTCGGGTCGACGGCGTGACAGGCGTGGTCATCGTTGCCGTGGTGGCCGCAATGGTCCTGATGCCCGCCCTCGTCGTGTACGCGGCCGTGTGTGCCCGTCATGTTGTCGACGCTCCAGCCATTGCCATGCGGTGCGGTCCCGGGTTAACGTTCGATACTCTATACCCCTATAGAGTATCGGTGCAATGAGCACGGCAGCGAGCACGCCGAATCAGACGTCGACCGTACGCCGCCTGAAGCGAATCGAAGGACAGGTTCGGGGCCTGGTGCGCATGATCGAGGAAGACCGCTACTGCATCGACGTGCTGCAGCAGGTGAATGCCGTGAAGGCGGCGCTGCTCAAGGTGGAATCGGAAGTCCTCAAGGCGCATGCCGCGAGCTGCGTCGAGCAGGCCATTCTGAGCGGCGATCCGGAGCAGCAGCGGCGTAAGTTCAACGAGCTCGTGGTGTTGTTCGAAGGGGTTCGGCGGTAGCTGCCGCCGCCGGCCGCGCTCGGGTAAGCTCCTGTCACAAGGGAGGGTAGCGTGGCCGGCAACCGCGAGCACCGGATATTCGTCACCACCATCGGCGATCTGCTGCTGCGCGCCGCAGATCGGGCCGGCGAGCGGCCGGCGCTGATCTTTCCGGGGCGCCGACACAGCTACGAAGAACTCGTGAATGCCGCGTACGCGCGGGCGCGCGGCCTCATGGCCCATGGCGTCGGCCCGGGTGACCACGTCGGCATTCTCATGGCCAACTGCCTCGAGTACATGGAGCTGCTGCTCGGCTGCGCGCTGATCGGGGCGGTTGCGGTGCCGATGAACGCCCGCTTCAAGGCGGCGGAGTTTGCCTACGTCATCGACGACGCGGACCTGAAGCTGCTGGTCACCTCGGATCTCGTCTCCGAGTACGCCGACTTCGCCGAGCGCCTGCATGCCGCCCTGCCTGATCTCGCTGCCGCAAAGGACCCGCGCCACCTGCAGCTCGAGCGCGCGCCCAGACTGGACGGCATCGTCATGTTCGGGGCACAAACGCCGCAGGGGTTCATTACCCAGGAGCAGTTCGAGGCGGCGGCAAGCCACTGCCCGGTCGAACGCATCGACGAAATGCGCGTGCGCGTGCGGCTCGAGCAGCCGGCAATCATGATGTACACCTCGGGCACCACCGCCAATCCCAAGGGGTGCCCGTTGAGCCACGGCCTGCTGGTGCGCAACGGCGTGAACATGAACCGGGAGCGCTACTTCCTCGACCAGAACGACGTGTTCTGGGCCCCGCTGCCGATGTTCCACATGGCGGCCATTCTGCCGTTCCTCGCCTGCCTGGACGCGGGTGGTGCCATGTGCTCGATGACCCACGTGGAGGCGGGCGCGGCCCTGGCGATGATGGCCCGGGACCGGGTGACCGTCGCGTTTCCGAGTTTCCCGACCGTGACCAACGATCTGATCAATCACCCGGACTTCGCCTCGACGGACCTGTCCGCCCTGCGACGCATCAACAACGTGGCGCCCGTGGACATGCTGCGGCGTTTTCAGGACGCGTTCCCCCAGGCCGTGCAGACCGGCGCCTACGGCCTCACCGAAGCCGGCGGCGTCATCGCCTTCAACCATCCCGACGAGAGCCTGGAAGAGCGCCTGCACACCTGCGGCGTGCCGTTTCCCGGCATCGAGGTGCGGATCACCGATCCGGAGACGCTTGCGGAGGTGGCCCAGGGAGAGCGCGGCGAGCTCTGGGTGCGCGGCTACTCGGTGTTCGACGGCTACCACAAGAGCCCGGAGAAGAACGCCGAGGGCTTTCACGACGGCTGGTTCCGCACCGGCGATCTGTGCAGCGTCACCGGCACTGGCGCGATCTGCTACCACGGACGCATCAAGGACATGCTCAAGGTCGGTGGCGAGAACGTTGCCGCGCTGGAGATCGAGTCCTGGCTGGCCCGGCACCCGGCGGTGCAGCTCGCCCAGGTGATCGGCCGCGAGGACGCGCGCCTGCAGGAGGTTCCGGTGGCTTTCGTCGAGCTGGCGCCTGGCGAGAGCGCGAGCGAGGCGGAGCTCATCGAACACTGCCGCGAGGGGCTGGCCAGCTTCAAGGTGCCTAGGGCCATCTTCTTCGTGACGGAATGGCCCATGTCGAGCACCAAGGTGCAGAAGTTCAAGCTGCGCGAGCTGCTCACGAGTGCCTGACCAACCGGGTCGCCGACCCCTCGCGGCAGACGGCGGCATGGCGACGGAGCCCCAGGCCTGGCCCCCCGCCCGGGTGGGTATCTACGCGACCGTGATCCTCACCCTCGCCTACACCTTCTCTTTCGTCGACCGCCAAGTGCTGAACCTGCTCGTGGAGCCGATCCGTCACGATCTCGGGTTGACCGATACGAGCATCAGCTTTCTGCAGGGGCTGGCCTTTGTCGCGCCCTACGTGCTGATGAGCGTGCCGATCGGCCGCCTGGTGGACACCTACAACCGGATACGGGTGCTCATTGGCGGCGTTCTGGCTTGGAGCCTTGCCACTTTCTGCTGCGGCCTTGCCGGCAGCTATGCGCAGCTGCTGGGAGCGCGCATGGGCGTCGGCGCCGGCGAAGCGTCCGTCACCCCAGCAGCATGGTCCCTGCTGGCGGACTACTTTCCGCCGGACCGGCTGGCACTTCCGGTCAGCTTCTACCTCATGGGGCCCTACCTCGGCGGCGGCCTGGCGCTCATCGGCGGCGCTCAGGTCATCGCCTGGGTGGGGGAGGCGGGGAGGATCGAGCTGCCGCTGCTTGGCGCGATGGCAGCGTGGCAGTTCACGTTCATGGCCGTCGCGCTGCCGGGGCTGGTCATCGCGGCGCTGCTGGCGACGCTGCGGAACCCGCCGCGCCGTCACGTCGGCGGCGCGGTGCCGGTCGCGCCCGGCTGGGGCGAGGTGCTCGGCTTCCTGCGGGGTCAATGGCGAATCTACGTCGCGGTGCTGCTGGGCGTGCCGTTCCTGGTCGTCATCCTCTACGGCCTGCAGGGCTGGGTTCCAACGATTCTGGTGCGGGTGTACGGTTGGGATCTGACTGCTGCGGGTCGAGTCTACGGCACGATTGCGCTGGTTGCGGGATCGCTCGGCGTGCTGAGCGGCCCGATCGCGGGGCGCTGGCTGGAGCGGCGGGGGCACGCCGACTACGCGCTGCGCCTGGCCGCGTACGCCGCGGTGGCCCTTCTGCTGAGCATCGGGACCCTGCCCTGGCAGCCTTCGGGTGCTCGCGCGCTGGTCTGCATCGCCGCGGCGAGCTACTTCGTCACCTTGCCCCTCGCGCTCATGACGTATGTGACCCAGCTGGTCACGCCGAACACGATGCGCGGCGTGGTTGCGGGGCTGTACGTGGTGACGACCAATGTGATCGGCCTTGGGCTGGGCCCGACGCTGGTCGCCGCGACGACCGACTACGTGATCGGCGATCCGGCACGCGTGCACTTGTCGCTGACGCTGGTGTCCTTCCTGGTCGCCCCGGTCGCGCTGCTGCTTCTGGTGAGCGGCATGGGCGGACTCCGCGCTTGGCACCGCAGCCACGTCTCCGGCGCTGCAGTCTCGTAGGCTCTACGGCGCTCGTTCCGCCTGGTCGCGATCCTGGCCTTCCGGGTGCCGGGATCGCTGCCGCCGTTTGCCTCAGGACCTGATCTCGATGCGTTTGCGCTGCGCGCCCTGAGTCTTGGGAATCGTGACCTCCAGCAGGCCGTCGTTGAGCCTGGCTTGCGCCCGGTCGCCGTCGACCTCGCAGCCCAGGGGCACGGTGCGGGAAACGAAGCTGCTGACGATCTCGCGCCGATGATACTGATCCTTGTCGGACTCCGTTTCCTCCCGCGTCGAGCCCTTGATGGTGATCGTGTTGTTGCTCACCGAAAGCTCGATGTCGTCCTTCTTGATCCCGGGCAATTCGGCGCGGACCAGGACTTCGCTCTCTCGATCGACGACGTCCACGCTCGGCGCCTTCGCCTCCGGCAACTTGGCCCCCATCTGCTCGAGATCCGGCCAGCCCTCCAACGGCCACGCCATCCGACGCGGCCAGCGCCGGCTGAAGAAGTTCTCCAGCAGCTGATCGAAGTATTGGTCGAAGGCCCGGGCTGGCACCTTGCTTTCCTGACTTACAGATACGTTCTTGCCCTTCGCGCCCTTGGCAGCTTCTTTGGCCATGATTGACTCCTTGGGTGACACACTGTTGCCTACTGTGTGCCCGTGCGGGTCGGCTGCAAATCCGCACTACCACGTATTCGGCCGGCCGCGAGGGGCCGGGATCACGGCCGTTCGCCGGGGCGTCTAGTCCGCTTCGCCTGCAATCGATTTGAAGAACGTCTTCGCGGTTTCGATCTCCTGCAGCAGCGCCGCTCGGTTGTCGAGCAGCGTCGCTCTCGGCACGGCATCGAAATTCGGCGCCTCGAGGCTGGCGGCGAGGAACTCGGCGTTTGCCCCGCTGAGCTGCGATTCCAGGTCCTCGAGTCGCGCCAGGTAGGCCTTCGCGATGCGTCGCGCGGGGAGCCCGTGGCCGAGCGGGCTGCCGTTCCTGACGGTCACGTAGATCGCCGCGGAGTGAAGGTGCGTGGTCGGCTGCAGGGCGCTGAACAAGATCGGTTCGGCGAAACTGTTTTCTTCGATTCGAACGCCGTAGCCGCGGACCGCGAACCAGGACGATTCGTCGACGCGGCGGCGCAGAGTGAACGCGATGCTCGCGGAGCCATCCACGCGCGAGAAACGGTTGGTCGCCTCGCCGTTCTCGATGAGCTCGAGGAATGCCACGTGCTCCCGCTCCGGATCGAAGGTCACCGTGCCGGTGATCGTCACCGTAGCGCCTGCGTCTACCGCCACCTCATCGCCGATGTCCTGGCCGTCGACCTTGAAGTCCACCACCGGACCGGTGGTGACGAAGGTGCGTCCCTCCCGCACGCCCTGAAGCCACTTGGCGTAGGTAAGCGCTCCGTCGACCCGCGTGTAGAAACGCTCGTGGCCCGGCACGACCTGGCCACCGCAGGGATAGTCGGTCCCCGCCGTGGGCGCGACTCGAAACCCCAGGTTCAGCAGGTCGTACCAATGCTGGTAGCTGCTGCGGTCGAACTGCAGCACCTCGACGAAGTGCAGCAGGTCGTGGGGTGCGACCACGGCCATCCCGCTCCCTGGGTCGAGCAACGAGCCATGGGGCCAGGCGACGTGGGCGAAGCCGTTGAGCGCGCCTTCCCTGGCCGTCTTCTCCCAGATGAGGCGATAGATCAGGTAGCGCGCGGGATCGTGATGGCTCCTGGCTGCGCCCAGCGTAATCGTGTGCCCGAGAAAATGTGTGCGTGGGTTCTCCTGGCCGGCGGCGAGAATGTACTGACCTTCCTGATAGTGGCCCCGCGGTCCGTGGGCATACTGCTCCGCGATGGTGAAATCGCTGACCTTGCCCATCTGCAGCAGGTTGGCGACGTGAATGTCCTCGGCCTGCATCATGCGCGAAACCTGGGCATTCATCTCCGGCGTCGGACGGGCGATGTGCAGGTGATCATCGGCGCTGAACCAACCCGTCCGGGGCATGTCGACCCAGCGCGTGAGGGTGATCTCCCGGTGGGTCGAGTCACCTTCGCGGATCTTGACCTCCGCCTTTCCCACCTTGTACTCGGGGCCCCGATACACCGTGATGGTGGTGGGCCCGGGCGGCAGGCGCAGCGACGAAGTGCCGCCGCTGTAGAACTGCGTCGAGCGCGTATAGGGGTTCTCGATGGCGAGGCGGTCCGAAAAGCGGGCCAGCGATGCGGCCTCGTCGACGAAGCCGGAGCCCGGATCGCTCATGCCGCAGTCGCCCGCATAGCGGAGCGCGTCGTGCGCCACGTGGTAGGCGCCGTCCGAGCCGCGGACCTCGACGCGGGCCGGCACGGCTTGCCCGCTGGCCGCGTCGACGATCGTGAGCGTCAACGTGCCCTCTGCCTGAACCGTTGGGGCCCAGACCGAGCCTATCAGCACCAGGCAGGACAGCGTCAATGAGCGAGTCGATAGGAGACTGGTCATTATGAGACTCTCCAGCAATGGTGACATGAGCATTCTCGTCGGCGGGCGGCTGGCAGATCTGTGAACATCGCCGATCGCGCCCCCGTTGCCCGTCGAGATCGTGATCGCACGGCGTAGCCTCAGCGGTCGTCGGCAACCAGAGCTTCGAGGGCGTCGCGCAGCGCCTGCAGTTGTGCTGCAGCTTCCTCGAAGCGTCCTTGCCCAAGCGCCTCGAGATAACCCTCGAAGGCCGCGCTGGCCTGCTCGGCGACGCTTCCGCGCCGGTCGAGCACGCTGGCCATCGTGCGCGGCGCCGCGCGGAACAGTCCGTCGATGGCGGCGTCGAAGGTCTCTGCGTAGCTGAGCTTGTCGCCGTGCATCACGGCGATGAGCCGAAGCTCGGGGTACGCGGCCGTCTCGGCGCGCAGGTAGATGGGCTCGACGTAGAGCAGCGCGTTGTCGACCGGGATGGCCAGCACGTTGCCGCGAATCACCTCGGAGCCCTGCTGGTCCCAGAGCGTCAGCTGGCCGGAGAGGAACGAGTCCTGGTCGATCTTGGTTTCCACCTGCTGCGGGCCCAGCACCCGTTTCTCCTTGGGGAACTTGTAGGCGAGAAAGCGGCCGTAGTTGTCGCCGTCGGAAAGCCCTGCGATCCAGCCGATCAGTACCTGCCGGTTTTTCGGTGTGAACGGCAGAATCAGTCCGAACTCGGCTTTGTCCGAGCCGGGCAGCTCCCACATCACGTAGTACGGGTCCACCGGCTTGATGTCGTGGTAGTGGCGTTCCGTCGCCCGTACCCACAGGTCTTCCTGGTTGTAGAACACGGCCGGATCGGTCATGTGGTAGCGAGTGAAAATGAGGCCCTGAGTCAGCAGAAAGTCGTGCGGGTAGCGGACGTGCGCACGGACCCCCGGCGGCATCGCGTCGCGATCTCGGAACAGCCCCGGCAGAATGCGCCGCCAGGTGCGGATGATCGGGTCGTCCGGCTCGAACACGTAGAAGTCGACGCTGCCCTCGTAGGCGTCCACCACCACTTTCACCGCGTTGCGCACGTAGTTGGCGCCGTCGAGACGAACGACGGTGCGTGCCCCCACCGTGGATTCGCGTGACTCGATGTACTCCCGGGAGTCGAACGGCTGGCTGTAGGGGTAGTAGCTCGAGCGGGTGTAGGCGTCGATGATCCATACCAGCCGGCCGTCCACCGCGGCGATGTACGGATCCTCGTCGAGCTCCAGGAACGGGGCCAGGGCCTGAACGCGCCGCTGAATCTGGCGACGAAAAAGAATGCGGCTCTCGGGCGTGGGGTAGCTCGACAGCAGCAGCACGGTGCCGTCGAATTTCCAGCCGTAGATCAGCTTGCGCCAGAGGTTCGACAGCAGCACTCCGCCTTTGCCCTGGTAGCGGGTGTAGACGTTGGATTCGCCGCTGGGATAGTCGAACTCGGCCTCGAGCGTGTTGACGATGACCGGCTCGCGGGTCAGCTCGCCGAAGTAGATTTCCGGTCGCGATACCGCCAGCTCCGGGGCCTCTGCCCGGGGCGGGATGTCGCGCACCAGCAGGTTCGGCAGGCCTTCGGGCGTGAAATCGCTGACCGGCGCCAGCGTGTAGCCGTAGCCGTGGGTGTACTTGAAGCGGCGGTTCACGAAGGTCTGGCTCTGCTGCGGCAGGTTGCGCGTCGACAGCTCGCGTGCGGACACCATTACCTGCCGGTAGCGATCGCCGATCTGGTAGCGATCGATGTCGACGTCCAGGAACTCGTAGTAGAGGCGGATCTCCTGAAACTGTTTGTACACCGCATCCAGCGCCCGCCAGTCCCACAGCCGGATCTCCTCGAGGAGATTGCGGTTCGAGTTGGCGGTCTCCCGGGTGAAGCTTTCATCGGGCACGAACTGGCGCTCTTCGATCTCGTGCAGGCGGAAGCCCTTGCGGGTGAAATCGATGTTGTGGGCGATGTATGGCTGCTCGAAGGTGATCTCGTTGGGCTTGATGACGAGCCATTGCACGAGACCGGGCGCGATCGCCGAGGCCAGCACGGCCAGCACGGCGACCCCCGACCAGGCGGCGGCCAGCGCGGCGATGGCTGGACGGTGGGTGAACAACACGCGGCCGAGGCGGCGGATCATGGCGTTGCGGAATGCGGGAACCAGCGGCAGGGCGCCCGCCGCGATGAATCCGGCCGCCGTAACCAGCAGGGCCGGAGCCCGTACGTGAACATCGACCCATCCCGGTCCGTTGACGACGCCCCAGTCCGAATAGAGCAGGTGGCTGACGAGCAGCAGCATCCCCATGCCCATGGTGGCCGCCAGCCCTGCGTTCGCGATCGGCAGCACCCACGGGTCGCCCTGCGGTTCCTGCAGATGTCGCAGCCGGATGGCGCCGCCGTCTTCCCAGACCAGCAGCGCAGCGATCAGGGCGATCACGCAGACGCAGGCAAGCAGCCAGAACAGGCCGTCGTAGAAGGGCAGGGCGAACAGGTAGAAGCCGACGTCGAGACCGAGTATCGGGTCGGCGTCGCCGGTGCTGACGGCGTGCAGATACATGAGCGCCCGTTCCCAGCTCAGCAAGCCCCACAAAGCGCCGGCAACGGCCGACATCAGGCCGACCGCTCTGCGCAGGTGCGGCCCGGAGCGCCAGCTCAGCGAGAGCCCGATCGCGAATGCGGCGATTGCGCCGGCGATCGGTGTCAGCACCCGGGCGGCGACGAAGGTCCAGAACCGCTCGCGGGAGCCGAGTGCTTCGTACC
>JBFISC010000100.1:0-12109 GCA_041608775.1 Pseudomonadales bacterium
GAATCAGCGCGGTCCCTGCCAGCCAGGGCATGAAGGAGGCATTCTCCACCGGATCCCAGAACCACCAGCCCCCCCAGCCGAGCTCGTAGTACGCCCACCAGCTGCCCAGCGCGATGCCGAGGGTGAGGAACGCCCACGCCGTGTTGCTCCACGGCCGCGACCAGCGCGCCCAGGTGGCGTCGAGGCGCCCGGACAGCAGCGCCGCCACGGCGAAGGCAAACGCGACGGAGAAGCCCACGTAGCCCATGTACAGCATGGGCGGATGGACGATGAGGCCGAAGTCCTGAAGCAGCGGGTTCAGGTCGGCGCCGTCGGCGGGCGTCATCGGCACCAGGCGTTCGAACGGGTTGCTGGTCCAGATCAGAAACGCCAGGAAACCGATGTTCAGCATCCCCATGACGCCGAGCACCCGGCCGAGGAAAGCCATCGGCAGCTGGCCACCGCGAACCGCCACCGCCAGGGTCCAGCCCGCCATGATCAGTATCCACAGTAGAAACGAGCCCTCGTGGGCGCCCCAGACGGCACTCACCTTGTAGTACCAGGGCAGCAGGCTGTTGGAGTTGTTGGCGACGTAGGCGACGCTGAAGTCGTCGCTGACGAATGCCTGCACCAGCGCGGCGAAAGCCAGACCCACGAACACGAACTGGCCGGTCACCATGGACCCCAGCGCGGCGATCCAGGCGGGTCGCCCGAAAGCCGCACCGGCGAAGCCGAACCAGGCGATCGCGGCCGCCAGGCACAGCGCCAGAGACAGCGCGATCTGGCCGAGTTCCGGAATCACGAATCCTGCCCCGGATGCGACTTCATGCCCGCGAGCTCCGGGGGCATGTAGGTTTCGTCGTGCTTGGCCAGAACCTCATCAGCCATGAACACGCCGTCGTGACCGAGCTCACCCTGGACCAGCACGCCCTGCCCTTCGCGGAACAGGTCGGGCAGGATGCCGCTGTAGCGCACCTGGAACTCGGCGCCCTCGTAGTCCGTGAGCACGAAGCTGACGTCCAGGCCGTTGCCCCCCCGCTGCACGCTGCCGTCCAGCACCATGCCGCCGGCGCGGATGCGCACATCCCGGGGGGCGTCACCGCCAACGATCTGATCGGGCGGGTAGAAGAGATTGAGGTTCTCGTTCAGTGCGACCAGCGTCAGCGCCACGGTGGCGCCGGCGCCGACCAGCAGGAACAACACGATGACCAGACGATTGCGGCGTTTGGGATTCATGACCCGACCGACTCTCCCGTGGGGCTTCCAGATTCCGAGCTCGCAGCACCGGCTCTACGGCTAGCGTCTTCCCGGCGCTGCCGATCGCGCAGCTCGAGGATCACCCGCCGCTGCCGGTTACGCGCTGCCAGGGCGTTGTAGCCGAAGATTATCAGCGCTGCGCCGTAGCTCAGCCATACGTAAAGCCCGTGGCCTCCCATCGCGAAAAACTCACCCGGGCTGCCGAAGCTCATGAGCGCGCGCTCTCGATCGGATGGACGGCCACCAGCTCGCGCACCCATTGCGTCCCCTGCTCACGCTCGAGAATCTCCGCCCGCATGCGACCGAGCAGGTTCGCACCGAAGAAGCAGTACACGCCGAGCACGTTGAGCAGCAGCGGCAGCCACATCTCGGGCGGCATGGCGGGGGCTTCGGTGAGCTTGAAGGTCGCGCCCTGATGCAGCGTCAGCCACCAGTCCACCGAGTACTTGATGATCGGGATGTTGATGACGCCGACCACGGCGAGCACAGCGCAGGCCCTGCCCGCGGTCTCGCGGCGCGGGATCGCCTGGCGCAGCGCGAACAGCCCGAAGTACAGGAACAGCAGCACCAGCATGCTGGTGGTGCGCGCGTCCCAGACCCACCAGGCGCCCCAGGTGGGCTTGCCCCAGACCGCGCCGGTGAACAGCGCCAGCGCCGTCATGGTCATGCCGAACGGCACCGCGGCCGTCAGCACCACGTCGGCCATCTTCATGCGCCACACCAGCAGCACCAGGCCGGCAGCGCCCATCAGCATGTACACGGACTGGGCGACGATGGCCGTCGGCACGTGAATGTAGATGATACGGAAGCTGTTGCCCTGCTGGTAATCCTCCGGGGCGAACAGCAGCCCCCACAGGGTTCCCGTGAGCAGCAGCCCGAGCGCGAGCACGCCGAGCACGATGCCCAGCGGCCGGCTGATCCCGTAGAACCAGCGCGGCGAACCCAATCTGTGCCAAAGCTCCCTGATCGTCACGACTGCTCCAGGCTGATTCGCAGCGCCGCCTGCACGGCGAATGGCGCCACGGTCACCGACAGCATGCTAATGGCCGTCAGCAGGTAAATCTGTGCGCTGACGTCGGACCCGGCCATCGCCAGGGTGATGGCTCCGGCACCGAATATCAGCGTCGGCACGTACAGCGGCAGAATCAGCAGCGCCAGCAGCACGCCGCCGCGCCTGAGCCCCACCGTCAGGGCCGCGCCCACCGCCCCGAACAGCGTCAGCGCCGGGCTGCCGGTGAGCAGAGTCAGCAGCGTGACGCCGAGCGCATCGGCTGGAAGATACAGCAGTAGCGCCGCCAGCGGCGCCAGCAGGGTCATCGCCAGCCCCGACACGCACCATTGCGCCGCTACCTTGGCCAGCACCGGGAGGAACAGCGGCTCGCCCAGCAGCACCAGCTGCTCGAGCGTGCCGTCGTCGAAATCCCGCCGGAACAGACCTTCCAGCGCCAGCAGGTTCGACAGCAGCACCAGCACCCAGATGATGCCCGGCGCATGGCGTCCCAGCGTTTCCGGTTCCACACCCACGCCCAGGGCGAACAGGGTAATGGCCAGAAACAGAAATACCAGCGGGTTCAGGGCCTCCTGCAACGACCGCATCGTCGCCACCAGCTCCCGCCGGAACTGGGCCGCGAACAGCCTGCCTGGCGTGCTCATCGGCGCGCTTCGAGGTCCAGCACCCGGCCGTCGGCGAGCTCGAGCGGCTGGTGGGTGGCGCACAGCACCGCGCCGCCCGCTTGCCGCTGGCCTTCGATCAGCGAGCGCACCAGCGCCTGCCCCGAGCGATCCAGCGCCGTCAGCGGCTCGTCGAGCAGCCACAGCGGCGCGGCGCACACCAGCAACCTGGCAAGCGCGACCCGGCGCTGCTGTCCAGCCGACATGTGCTGGCAGGCGACCCGCTCGTAGCCGGTCATGCCGACCCGCTCGAGGGCCGCCTCCACCTCCGTGTCGCCGGGCCGCAGGGCCCCGTACCAGGCCAGGTTTTCCGCCGCCGTCAACAGCGCGCTGACGCCGGGGCGGTGCCCCAGATAGAGACTTTCCGCCGTCTCGATGGTTCCCGAGTAGTCGGGATAGAGGCCGGCGATCGCGCGCAGCAGGGTGGACTTGCCGCTGCCGTTGGGCCCACGCAGCTCCAGCGCGTCCCCGCGCCCGAGATTGAGATTCAGCGCCTCGAACAGAACGCGGCCATCACGCTCGCAGCAGAATCCAGCAATCTGGAGCAGCCCATCGTGCATGCCAGTGGCCTGCCCCAGTCCCCGGGCGTCAGATCCGGACGACCCGATAGCAGGGATCGTAGTCGGTGCTTTCGAGCTTCATGCGTCCCTGACTGACGAACTGACGCAGCAGCTGGTCCAGCGCCTTGGTGAGGCTCGCGTCGCTGTGCAGCTCGAACGGCCCGTGCCGCTCGATCATGCGGATGCCGTAGTCCTTGACGTTGCCGGTGACGATGGCGCTGAACGCCCGCCGCAGCGCCACCGCCAGCTCGTGGGGCGGCAGATCCCGGGACAGCTTGAGGCCGGCCACGCTGTCGTGATCGACCACGAACGGCAGCTGGTGGGCCACGGGAATCTGCATGAGCCAGTTGAAGTAATAGGCATCGCCGTCCCGACGCCGCTGCCGGCGCACCCGGCGGATGCGCGACCCCATGATGTCGCCCACCCGGGCCGAGTCGCCGGTGACGATCTCGTACCTGCGGGCAATCTCGTCGCCCAGCGCCAGTCGCAGAAACGCATCGAGCTCGCGGAAGTAATCGACGCTTTCAGGGGGGCCGGTGAAGATCACCGGGAGCTCCTGGCGGGCATTGGCGGGGTCGAGCAGCACCCCCAGCAGGTAGAGGATCTCTTCCGCCGTGCCCGCGCCGCCGGGAAACACGACGATACCGTGGGCGAGGCGAAGAAAGCCCTCCAGGCGCTTCTCGATGTCCGGCATCACGACCAGGTGGCTGACCATGGGATTCGGCGGCTCGGCGGCGATGATGCCCGGCTCCGACAGGCCGAGGTAGCGACCGTCGCGCAGGCGCTGCTTGGCGTGGCCCACGGCCGCTCCCTTCATGGGGCCCTTCATGGCGCCGGGACCGCACCCGGTGCAGATGTCCAGGCCACGCAGCCCGAGCTGATAGCCGACCTCCTTGGTGTAGTCGTACTCGATCCGGCTGATGGAGTGGCCGCCCCAGCAGACCACCAGATTCGGCGCCAGGTCCGGATTGAGGATGCGGGCCTGCTTGAGGACCTGAAAGACCGTGTCCGTGATGCCGGCGGAGGTCGCGAGATCGGAGTCGGCGATCTCCGTGCCCATGTACACCACGTCGCGAAGCACGGCGAACAGATGCTGGCGGATGCCTTCGACGATGCGCCCGTCGACGAACGCGCTGGCCGGCGCGTTGCGGATGATGAGCTTCAGGCCGCGGGTGCGTTTGGCCACCTCGATGGAGAAATCGCTGTAGGCCTCGAAAGTCGCGGCCGCATCGTCAATTTCGTTGCCGGTATTCAGAACGGCCAGCGCGCAGCGCCGGAACAGCTCGAGCAGCTGGGTCTCGCGAGCCGTGCTGGTGAGCGCCGCCACTTCCTTCTGCGACAGCAGCTCCAGGGTGCCGCGCGGCCCGACGTGCACGTCTGCCGTGTGTTTCTCGACCATATTCCTGGAGTCTAGCCGGCGGGCGCCGTCGCGCATGGGCGAGCTCACTGGATGCGCACGTGAAAGAACACCTCGGCCGAGTCGCCGGGAGCCAGCTCCCGCTCGTAGGTCCAGCGGACGCTGCTCACCCCGTCACCGGCCCCGCCCGCGCCGGCCGGCGGCTCGTCGGCGGCAAAACTGTCGCCGTCGACGGAATATTCCACCCGGGCGTCGGCGCCACCGGCGCTGCCCGCTACGTAGCTGGTGCCATCGGGGATGGGATTGGTGATGACGATCCGCCCGGCATCGACCGCGACCGGAGAATCGTTGGTGAAGCTGATGCTGTAGCGCAGCTCCTCGCCGGGCACCACATCCTCCACAGGAACCAGCTCGCGCTTGACCTGGCCGCCGCCGTCCAGCGTGGTCTCGACCTTGCTCACCGCAGTATCGAGCACGACTTCCGCGGCCGCCACGGCGCTCAGACCCAGCAGCGCAGCAGCCACCAGCGCTGCCCTTGCAGCGGTTCTGCAGCCAACCATCATCGGCATCTTCTCCTTACTCTTCCATGAGGGCCATCGGGGCCTCGCAGCGCGCCTCGCCCAGCCGGAGGCCGGATGTCCGTCGTCCCGGTATTCGGATCGAACCAGATTTCTGCGTCGCCGGCGATGATCTGCCGCTCTACCGCGAGACATTTTTCTTCCAGCGCGATCTCCCGGTGACCATAATCCGTCCCCTCGCGCAGCACGAACGCTTCGACGACGCCTCGCAGGGCTTCCGCGGAGAGGGATTGGGCGGGAACCTTGACCATGGTCGCGGAGTGTACGTGATCCAGCACTCAACCTGGCCATCACGGGTTGAATTTGCCCTACCGAGATGCATTACTTCGAGGTAGTCGAACCATCCACCTGAGCTGAGACCGGTCGGCATGCCGATAACACGTGCAGCGCCCGTTGCGGCCGGGATAAACGTTCCAACAGGACAGGGAACTATGGCCGAACAGGAACACATACTCGTCGTCGAAGACGAGCCTATCACACGCGAACAGCTGGTCTCCTACTTCGAGGACGAAGGATTCAAGGTCAGTTCCACCGGATCAGGGGAAGAGGTCCTGCCGATGGTTCTGGATCGCGACGTGATCCTGGTACTGCTCGACATCAAGCTGCCCGGCAAGGACGGTCTCACCATTGCCCGCGAGATCCGGGCGGAGTCCGACCTCGGCATCATCATGGTGACCAGCAAGCAGGAGCAGATCGACAAGATCCTCGGGCTGGAAAGCGGCGCCGACGACTACGTGACCAAGCCGTTCGATCCCAGGGAACTGCTGTCGCGGGCGCGCAACCTCATCCGCCGCGTTCACGTCCAGCAGCGCCAGCGCCGCAAGAACCACATCCGCAACTTCGAGGGCTGGCAGCTCGACCTGAACAAGCGCGAGCTGACCGCTCCGGACGGCGAGAAGGCCACGCTGTCCGCGGGCGAGTACCAGCTGCTGCTCGCCTTCATGGAGCGGGCCGGGGAAGTGATGAATCGTGACCAGCTGATGAACCGGATCCGCAACCGGGAATGGTTCCCCGACGACCGCTACATCGACGTGCTGGTGGGCCAGCTGCGCAAGAAGCTCGGCGAGCGCGCCTCGACGGCAAAGATCATCACCACGATTCACGGCACCGGCTACCTGTTTACCCCTGAGGTCAGCTGACCACAGAACCGGTATGATGCGTCCGCCGCCGAGGCGCTCGGCGCCGCGGCGATCACGCTGCCAGGCACAGGGACTGACGCAGTGGCGCAAGTGGCAAAGGGTGTAGACAAGACCATCTACGAAAGCGCTTCGACGCTGGTGAAGCGATCCCAGTGGGACGGCGAGCCGGTCATCATCAAAGCGCTGAAGCCCGCCGCGCGCAACGCCGGCTCCATCGCCCGCTACCACCACGAGTTCAAGCTGAACCAGTCGCTGACCAGCCCCTACGTCTGCCGGGCGCTGGCCATGGACGAAGCCGAGCAGCGCATCATCTTCGAGGATTCCGGTGCGCGCTCGCTTCGGGAGCTGATACGCGACGACGCCCTGTCCATGGACGAGCGCATCGACGTGGCGATGACCCTGGCCCACGCGCTGCAGTCCATTCACGACGAAGGGGTGATTCACCGGGACCTGAACCCGGGCAACGTGATCGTCGTCGAAGAGTCGCTGGACGTGCAGATCATCGACTTCGGGCTCGCTACCCTGGCGCCCCGGGAGTATCCCAATCAGGAATCCGGTGCGCAGCTCACCGGGACGCTGCCGTACATCTCACCGGAGCAGACCGGTCGGGTGAACCGGGTCGTGGACTACCGCACCGACCTGTACTCCCTGGGCGCAACCCTCTACGAGCTGTTCAGCGGCATGACGCCGTTCACCGGGAGCGATCCGCTGGAGATGATCCACGCGCACATCGCCAGCACGCCGAAGCCGCTGCACGTGGCCAACCCGGAGGTCCCCCAGTGGCTGTCTGATGTGGTTCAGAAACTGCTTGCGAAGCAACCCGAAGATCGCTACCAGAGCGCGGCCGCCGCCCGCGACGACCTGTCCGAGGGCCAGCAGCACGCGACCGTGATTCCGTTTCGTCTCGGTCGTACCGATGCGCCCGGACAGCTATCGCTGCCGAAGCGGCTGTACGGGCGGGAGCAGGCGCTGGACAATGTGCGGGGCGCCATCGACCGGGCGCTGGCCGGTGAGAGCATGATCGTCGAGATCAACGGCGACGGCGGTATCGGCAAGTCGGCGGTCTGCGATGCTCTGATCCGCACGGCGCGGGAGGAAGGCATGATCACGGCGCGGTTGCCGCTTCGCGGCAGCCCGTACCGGGACGGCGCCGGACTCTGGCTGGAACTGCTGCGCCTGCTGGTGCGCCAGGTGCTGTCGCTGCCGCCGCCGGAGGTTCAAGCCCTGCTGGAGCGGCTGGAACGCCTGCCTGCCGCGACGCTCACCAGCCTCGTGGCGTACATGCCGGAGCTGGCGCCGGTGCTCGACGTCCCCGCAGGGCTCGAGCCCGCGGAGGCAGCTACCCCGGCCGTGGCCGTCATGCACGCGCTGCGTGCGCTAGCCCCACAGCCGCTGTGCGTGCTGATCGAAGACACGGATCAGCAGCCGGAAGACGACCTGGCACACCTGCTGAACACCACGGCGGAGCTGCGCAATCTGGTGCTCGCGTTCAGCCAGGAGCACTCTGATCCCGCCCTGTTCGCGCGGCCGCGGCTGGCGACCAAACACGTCCAGCTCAGCCTGGAACCGTTGACCAAGGGCGACGTGCGCAAGCTGCTCGCCGACATGCTGACCCAGGGCGAAGCGCGCGTTCGGGAATTGGCCGCGGAACTCCACGGCAAAACCGACGGGATCCCCGGTCACCTGCTGGAGCTGATCTTCGAGCTGCACGCTCATCAGATCATCGCCTACAACAACACCGAAGGCGAATGGCGCTGGGATCTGGAGCGGGTACGCAGCCACTACTTCAGCAACAACTCGTCGGATCGTATCCGCAAGCAGCTCGACGGTCTGCCGGAAGCTACCTACGACGCGCTCTGCTGGGGAGCTGCCATTGGCGACCAGTTCAGCGTCGGCCTCATCACCGCACTGATCGGCAGCGCCGGCGACGATGCGGCCGCCGTGCTGCGCCCCGCGGTGAGCGCAGCGCTGATAAACCCGGTGGAGGGTGAAGGCGAGGTCGAGCAGAGCTACCGCTTCTCCCACCCGCGCATCCGCGCGCTGCTGTACGCCGGACAGACCAGAGAGGACAAACCGCGGCGCCACGCCGCCATCACCCGGGCGCTGAAGTCGCTGCGGCCCCGATCCGGCACCAGCGTCATGCAGCTGGCAGACCACCTCAATGCGGCCGTGAATTTTCTCGAGGCCGATGCGACGCAACGGGCCGACGTCGCCTATCACAACCTGCTCGCCGCGCGCTCGGCCCTGGCGCAGGGTCGCTTCCAGTCTGCGTACAAGTACGCGCGCAGCGGCCTCGCCGTGGCGCGCTACGATGTCGACGGGGCGGTCCGCCTGGAGCTGAGCGAGTGCGCCGCGGAGGCCGCGTTCCTGTGCGGCGACTTCCACCAGTTCTACCGGGTGATCCGCGAGACGCGTCCCTCGAGCAGCGTCATAGACGAGGTACGCGTCCGCGCCGCCGCGGTGCAGAACCGGCTCGGAGAAGCCGAAGACCTGGCCAATGCAGCGCTCGCCCGACTCGGCGAGCAGCCGTTTCGGCGCCCGCCCGCGGGCAGCAGTCCGGCGCTGGAGGGAATCAAGGAACGCGGTGCCCGCTGGCATCGCCGGCTGCGGCGACTGATCGACCTGCGCCTGCCGAAACCGATCAAAGAGGTGGACGACGTGCGCGTGCACGAGGTCTTCCGCCTCTACGGCTACCTGCTGCACATCGGCTACCACATGGGCACGCCGCGGGCGTCGGCCCTGGCCCGCCGGGTGCAGCGCCAGGCGCGGCGCTCCGGCTACTGCGCCGAGGTGGCGTTTGCCCACGCCGCGCTGGCCGCCACTGCCTTCACCGATGGCAACGCCACCGCGGCCCGCCGCTACGCGGATCAGGCGCGCGTGCTGGCCGCCCGGTTCCCCGGGAAGAGCTTTTCCGTGCGCAGCAGCACCCTCCTGAGCGGTCTCGTCGACCCGTGGTTCACCGCCCTCGACCAGACTCTCAACACGCTGACCGGGAACCTCGCCAGCAGCATGGCGTGCCACGACTACGAGTTCGCCGCCGCCGCGAGCGCGTTCTACGCCACCAACGCCATGGTTCGCGGCACCGAGCTGGGGTCGCTCAAGCTGGCGCTGCACGATCAGGTGACTCAACTCGCCCCGTATCAGCACGTGACCGGGATAAACGTCACCCGGTTCGTGCTGCAGATCGTCAACAGCCTGGTGGGTCAGGCAGACTCGGACCCCGACCCCGAACGGGGACAGAATCTGGCGATCCACAACACCGAGGACGTCGCCGCCCACGGCGTCGTGTACGTGCTGCGCCTTTACTACGCCGTGCTCTTTCAGGACTTCCAGGGCGCCGCCAACATTCTCCCGCTGGCGAATCAGTACGGGCGCGCGCTGGCCGGCTCGCCGCTGCTCAGCCTGCTCCGGTTCGCCGAGAGCCTCGTGCAGCTCCGGACCAGCCGGGATGGCCGCAGCAGTGGGCAACGCAGCGTGGTGCACGCGAACCTGCGGCAGCTCGAGCGCTGGCGCCGCCTGGGCGCCGGCCACGCGGAGCCGAAGATCCTGGTGATCCGGGCGGAGCTGGCCTGGCTGGCAGGCGAGACCACCCGGGCCCTCGAGCTCTACGAACGGGCGGCGGAACGCTCACGGCGGCTGGGGCTCGCCAACGACGAAGCCCTGGCATACGAGCTGGCGGCCCGCGCCTGCGAGCGCAGCGGGCGCACCGATTTCGCCAAGCTGTTCGCCAGGAACGCTTATCACGCCTATCTGCGCTGGGGGGCTGCGGCCAAGACCAACCAGCTGGAGCGGGATTTCCACAGCCTGCTCCAGGAAGGCAACGAGCCCCGTCGGTCGAGCTCCCTGTCGGTGAGCGACCTGGCGGAGCTCACGGTTCGCGATATTCACAGCCGCACCTCGAGCTTCAGCACCGGCGAGTTCAACGAACGCATTCTCGACACCACCACCGTGCTGCGCGCCGCGCAGACCATCTCCGGCGAGATCATGCTGGACCAGGTGCTGACCAAGCTGCTGCGCCTCGCGCTCGAGCACGCCGGCGCACAGAAGGCCTGCATGCTGCTGGCCCACGAACGGCGGCTCTACGTCGAGGCCATCGCTTCGGTCGACGGCGGCCCGACCCATCGGGTGGTTCCGGCGACGCCTCTGGAAGCCTCAGACGAGGTGCCCGAGAGCATCATTCAGTTCGTCGCGCGCACCAAGGAGACGCTGGTGCTCGGCGACGCGACGCAGGAAGACGTGTTCACCCAGGATTCCTACGTCAAGCGCATGGCGCCACTGTCGGTGCTGTGCCTGCCGATCGTCCATCGCGGCGAAATCTCGGGCATTCTCTACATCGAGCACCGCTGGCTCACCGAGGTATTCACCCGGCAACGCGTGGAAGTGCTGGCGCTGCTAGCTTCCCAGGCCGCCATTTCCATCGAGAACGCGCGGCTGTATGCGGATCTGCAGGCCACCAGAGACGAGTACCGCACGCTCTACGACAACGCCATCGAGGGGCTGTTCAGGATCAGCCCGAATGGCGTGCTGCTCTCGGCCAACCCGACGCTGGCGCGAATCCTCGGCTTCGACAACGTGCTGCAGCTGCTCGACGAGTACCGTGAGCTGCTCGACCGGGTGTTTCTGTCCCGAGAGCGGATCGGCCAGTTCCTCTCGGAGCTCGAGCAGCACGGCTTGGTCAGCGGCTTCGAGGCCCAGGGCGTGACCCGCCAGGGGCGCACGCTGTGGATGGCTCTAACCGCGCGCCTCAACAAGGATCCGGACGGACGTGAGTTCATCGATGGTTCGCTGATCGACATCTCCGAGCGCATCGAACGCGAGCAGTCCGACAAGCAGCGGCAGATCGCGGAGGCCGCCACCCAGGCCAAGAGCGCGTTCCTCGCGAACATGAGCCACGAGATACGCACACCCATGAACGCCATCGTCGGCTTCTCGAAGCTGGCCCTGGACACGACCCTGGACCGCAAGCAGCACGAGTACATGACCTCGATCCGCAACGCCGCGGAAAGCCTGCTGACGCTGGTCAACGACATCCTCGATTTCTCCAAGATCGAGGCGGGCAAGCTGACCCTGGAGCAGCGGCCGTTCACCCTCATCGAGACCCTCGGCGAGGTGGAACGGCTGTTCCGCACGGAGCTGCGGCGCCGCAAGCTCGAGTTCACCATCGACGACCGTACCCCTGAGCACGAAGGCTTTCCCCGCGACGGTGTGCTGGTCGGTGACGCCATGCGGCTGCAGCAGGTGCTGGTCAACCTCGTTGGCAACGCCGTGAAGTTCACCGAATCCGGTGGCATCCGTCTGATCGCGGAAGTAGAGGAGCTGACGCCGCCGGATCTGCTGCTGGCGATCGAGGTGGAAGATACCGGCATCGGCATCAGCGATGAGCAGCGCTCGCGGCTCTTCGAGTCGTTCGAGCAGGCCGAGTCCTCGACCACCCGGCGTTTCGGCGGCACCGGCCTCGGTCTGACGATCTGTCGCCGCCTGGTCGAGGTCATGGGCGGCGACATCGGCGTGACCTCGGAGCCCGGCAGGGGCAGCAAGTTCCGCTTCACCGTGCGCCTGCAGCTCGCC
>JBFISC010000101.1:0-11994 GCA_041608775.1 Pseudomonadales bacterium
CATGGCGGGTGGCCGCGCGATACCAACGCAAGCGATTCGCGGTCTCGTGAATTCAGGGAGCGCGCTGCCAGCCTTCCGGCGTGGCGCCCCTTCGTCCCCGTAAAACCGGCACCCACCTCGGCCGCCGTTTGCCCGGACGCGGCAACTCGGAGGGGACGAAGGCGCGGCACGGAGGGCGGCCGTCAATACCCTCCCAGGCATCACCAACGGGCCCGCGAGTAGCGCCTCACCGGGTGTGTTGGGTGCGGAACGGGCGTCGCCGGCCCTCCGGCTTGCCGCCGGTACCCGCCGGCTGAAACCGCGGCACCAGATGCCGCTTGCCGTTGCCGATCAGGTCCGCGCGCCCCATCTTCTTCAGCGCCTCGCGCAGCAGCGGCCAGTTGTCCGGATCGTGGTAGCGCAGAAACGCCTTGTGCAGGCGCCGCTGCTTCAGGCCCTTCGGAACCACCACCCGCTCGCCGTCGCGGCTGACCTTGCGCAGCGGGTTGGTGCCGGAGTGGTACATCGCGGTGGCGGTCGCCATGGGCGATGGCAGGAACGCCTGCACCTGATCGGCGCGGAAGCCGTTGGACTTCAGCCACAGCGCGAGCTCCAGCATGTCCTCGTCGGTGGTGCCGGGGTGGGCGGCGATGAAATAGGGGATCAGGTACTGCTCCTTGCCGGCCTCTTTGGAGTAGCGGTCGAACAGCTCCTTGAAGCGGTAGTACGTGCCCATGCCCGGCTTCATCATCTTCGACAGCGGGCCCTCGGAAAGCGCCTCCGGGGCGATCTTCAGGTAGCCGCCGGTGTGGTGGGCGGCGAGCTCGCGCACGTACTCCGGGGACTCGATGGCGAGGTCGTAGCGGACCCCGGAGGCGATCAGCACTTTCTTGATGCCGGGCAGCGCCCGCGCCCTGCGGTACAGCGAGATCAGCGGCGAGTGGTCGGTGTTCAGGTTCGGGCAGACCGCGGGATAGACGCACGACGGTCGTCGGCAGGCGGCCTCGATCTCGCGGCTCCTGCACGCCAGCCGGTACATGTTCGCCGTGGGCCCGCCGAGATCGGAGATCACTCCGGTGAACCCCGGCACGGTGTCGCGAATGGTCTCGATTTCCCGCAGCACCGAGTCTTCGGAGCGGTTCTGGATGATCCGGCCCTCGTGCTCGGTGATGGAGCAGAAGGTGCAGCCGCCGAAGCAGCCGCGCTGAATGGCGACGGAGAAGCGGATCATCTCGTAGGCCGGAATCCTCGCGTCGCCGTAGCGCGGGTGCGGGCGGCGCGTGTACGGCAGCTCGTAGAGCGCGTCCATCTCCTTCGTGGTGAGCGGGATCGGCGGCGGGTTCAGCCACAGCTCCTTGTCGCCGTGGCGCTGCACCAGCGCCCGGGCATTGCCGGGGTTGGACTCCAGATGCAGGATCCGCGAGGCATGGGCATAGAGCACCGGATCAGTCCTGACCTGCTCGTAGGCGGGCATGCGGATCACGCTGCGCTGGCGGTCGGCGGTCCGGACGTCCCCGAGAAACCGCACGACCTGCACCGCGTCCGGATCGGCGCCCGGACCCGTCGGACGGTCGGCCGCGGCGGCCGGCGGCTGCCCCGCCACCGGGCCCGCGGCGGGCTCCATGGCGTAGGGGTCCGGATGCGCCTCGACCCGCCCGGGTTTGTCCAGATGGGTCGAATCCACCTCGATCCAGCCGCCGGGCACGCGGTCGCGGAGGAACGCGGTGCCCCGCACGTCGGTGATGTCGGCCACCGCCTCGCCGGCGGCGAGCCGGTGCGCGACTTCCGCCAGCGCCCGCTCGGCGTTGCCGTACAGCAGGATGTCGGCGCGGGCGTCGAGCAGCACCGAGCGCCGGACCTTCTCCTGCCAGTAGTCGAAGTGCGCGATCCGCCGCAGGCTCGCCTCGATGCCGCCGATCACCAGCGGCACGTCCTTGAACGCTTCGCGCAGGCGCTGGGCGTAGACGATGACGCTGCGGTCCGGGCGCCGGCCGGCTTCACCGCCGGGCGTGTAGGCATCGTCGTGGCGGATGCGCCGGTCAGCGGTGTAGCGGTTGACCATGGAATCCATGTTGCCGGCGGTGACGCCGAAGAACAGCGCCGGGCGGCCGAGCGCTTCGAAGTCGGCGGTGCTCTGCCAGTCCGGCTGGGCGATGATGCCCACCCGGAAGCCGTGGGATTCGAGGAAGCGGCCGACGATGGCCATGCCGAAGCTCGGATGGTCCACGTAGGCATCGCCGGTCACCAGAATGATGTCGCAGGCGTCCCAGCCGAGCAGGTCCATCTCCGCGCGGCTCATGGGCAGCACCGGGGCGGGCGTGAGCTTGTGGGCCCAGTACCGGCGATAGCTGGACAGCGGTCTGGCCGCGGTCACACCGGGGCCCGCGGTAGCGCCGTCTGTCTGGGGCTTTGCCTGGGACATGTTCAGCACATTACTCTTGTTCGGACAGATTCAAGCAGCCATCACCATCGAGGTACCCGCCATGGCCATCGCGCCCCGTCCTGATCAGATTCAATCGCTCATGGAGCGCGCGCCGGAGGGCAAGGTGACCGTGCTCAACCTGCTCAGGTTCGACGACAAGGCGGCATACGCGGACGGGAGGAAGACGGATCTCACCGGGACGGAAGCCTACGGGCTCTATGCGGACGGCGTGGGCGCGATCATACGCGATCCGGGTGGTCCCAGCATCTGGAGCGGGGGTCCGCTGCTGACCAACTGCCTGTCCATGGATCAGGCCCGGGCCCTGGCGGGAGCGCGCTGATGGCCCGCAGGATGCCCGTGCTGCGCCCCGCGCTCGTACTCCTGGCCCTGCTGGGCGGCTGCGCGTCGCAGCCATCCGTGGACGTGATGCTGGTCGGCCTGGCGCCCGTGGAATCGACGCTGCTCGAGCAGCGCCTGCGGCTGGATTTCCGCCTGCAGAATTTCGGGGATCGCGCGCTCGAGGCCACCGGGGTCGAGGTGACGCTGAACGTGAACGGGCGGCGCCTGGCGCGCGGGGTGGACAGCGGCGCGTTCCGGGTGGATCGCCTCGGGGAGACCCGGGTCAGCGCCGTGGTGAGCACGTCGCTGTTCGACGTGGCGCGGCAGCTGCTCGAGCTGCCGGATCGGCAGAGCTTCAGCTACGAGCTGGTCGGCCGCGTCTACCTGCGGGGCTGGCCGCGTTCCATGGGGTTCAACCGCGGCGGCGAGATCAGCCGGTCGGATCTGGCGCGCCTGGCGGGGGCCGGGGGCCGCGCGCCCGAGCCGCTGCGGCTGGAATAGGGCGCGCCGTCCGCCTCAGTACTCGGGCGTGGTGCTGGCGCGGTGGTTCACCAGGCGTTTCGCCACGGCCCGGGCCTGGGGTCGCAGCATGTCGTGGGGGAACCCGGGAGCAATTGCGCTCACCCGGTCGAGTCGGTCCAGCTGCTCGTCGGAGAGCGTCACGGTCAGGCAGCCCAGGTTGTCCTCGAGCTGTTCCAGCGTGCGGGCCCCCACCAGCGGGATGATGTTGCCCTCGCCGCGACGGACCCAGGCGATGGCCACCTGGGAAGCCGTGGCCCCCACCTCCTCTGCCACCGCCACCACCTCGGCGGCGATCTCGAGGCTGCGGTCGCTCAGCAGCTCCCGCTGGCGGGCCCGGCCGTCGGCGTCGCTGTTCTGGTTGTACTTGCCGGTCAGCACGCCGGAGCCGACGATGCCCCAGGGCGTGACCGCGAGATCCAGGGCGCGCGCCATGGGCAGAAGCTCCCGCTCCACGGTCCGGTCGACGAGGCTGTAGCGGATCTGCAGACCGACGAAGCGGCTCCAGCCGCGGAACTCGGCGATGGTGTTGGCTTGCGACACCACCCAGGCGGGGGTGTCGGAGACGCCGACGTAGAGCACCTTGCCCTGCCGCACCAGATCGTCGAGGCCGCGCATCACCTCTTCGATCGGAGTCAGGTAGTCGCGGGCGTGCACCCAGTACAGGTCGATGTAGTCCGTGTTCAGGCGTTTCAGGCTGGCATGCACCGATTCCATCATGTTCTTGCGGGAGTTGCCGGCGGCGTTGACGTCGCGGCTGCGCATCGGTCCGGTGTACTTCGTCGCCAGCACCACGCGCTCGCGCTCGCTGGCCATGAACTCGCCGAGGAACTTCTCGCTGGTGCCGGCGGCGTAGACGTTGGCAGTGTCGATGAAGTTGCCGCCCTCGGCGCGAAAGCGGTCGTAGACCCGGCGGCTTTCCGCCTTGTCGACGCCGAACCCGGTTTCGCTGCCGAAGGTCATGGCGCCCAGCGCCAGCTCGGAGACTTTCAGGCCGCTGTGGCCCAGCAGGCGGTATTGCATGATCTTGCGTCCGTGGCTGTCCGATGGCTCGCCGCGCAGCGTGGCGGGCGCAGTGATCAATCCAGTATGGGCTTGTCCCGCAGCTTTTTCAGTGCGCCGCGTTGCTTTTTCTCTGCCTGTCGCTTGCGCTTCTGGGCTGCCGAGGGGCGGGTCTTAACCCGCCGCCTGGGCGTCCGCCGCGCTTCCCGGATCAGGCCCGCAAGCCGGTTCAAGGCATCCTCGCGGTTGCGCAGCTGGGAGCGGAACCGCTGGGCGGCGATGATCAGCTCGCCCTGCTGGGTGATTTGCCCTGGCGCCAGCGCTTCCAGCCTGCGCCGCACCGCCTGGGGCAGCCCGGCCTTGTCCAGATCGACGCGCAGCTGCACCGCGGTGGCGACCTTGTTGACGTTCTGGCCCCCCGGACCGCTGGCACGGACGAACTGCCAGCTCAGCGCCGCCTCGGGGATCCCGGGATCGTTCCCGTCAGTCTCGCTCATGCAGGAAATGGTACCTCGACGCGAACCAGCGGCGGGGAGTGCCGCGGGGGAGCCAGCCCCTGGTACGACGGGGCGGTCAGGGCGGCAGGTCGGCGCGGCCGATGGTGTTGGTGTCGGCGCCGAACCAGATGGCGTTGGCGTCCGGGTCGTAGACCATGTGGCGGACGGTGCCGCCGCCGCTGGGGATGGGGACCGGTGCGGTAAAGGTCGCGCTTACCGGATCGAAGCCGACCAGACGGTTCGGCGAGGGGCCCGACTCCACGAACCAGAGCCGGTCGTTCCGGTCGACGGTCATGCCGTAGGGCCGGCTGCCGGCGCCTCCGGGAACGGGATATTCCAGGATCAGTCCGGATTCCGGGTGCAGGAACCCGAGCATGCCGTCGGCGTAATCGACGTACCAGATACGGCCGTCGCTGGTCGCCGCGAGCCGTCTCGGCCGGGCGCCTTCCCGCGGCAGCGCCACCTCGCTGACCGCGACCGTGTCGGGATCGATGCGCAGCAGCCGGTTGCTGCCGAAGGCCGTCGCCCACACCGTTCCCGACGGTGCCACGACGATGCCGTAGGGCCGGGCGCCGGCGGTGGCCACCGGGGTCAGGGTGACGGCCTCGGTGGCGACGTCCAGCCTGCCGACCCGATTGCCAGCCTGAACCGTGAAATAGATGTCGCCCGCCGGGTCGAACACCAGCGTGTGCGGATCGCGGGCGGCGGTATCGGGCATGGGGATCTTGTGGATGACGCCGGTGTCCGGGTCCAGCCGGCCGATGTGGGCCGCCAGGTTGCCCGCGTAATAGATGGTGCCGTCGTTAGCGACGATGAGGTTGTGCGGCCCGGTGCCGGGCTCGAGGTCGATGCGGCGGAACTCGCCGGTTTCCGGGTCGAGGGACGCGACGTAGTGGCCGCGCTGGCCGACGAACCAGACAAGCCCGTCCGGACCGACGTAGGGGTCGCGCGGCCGGGTGTCCGGCCACGGCACCGCCCATTCCTCGATGACTGGCTGCGGCGCTGGTTCCGCTGCCTGGATCGGCATCGCCAGAGCCGCCGCGATCAGCAGTGCCGGCAAGTGACGCATGGCTTCGTCTCCTGTTCGTCTCCGCGCTGGCCAGGTCGTGGCGGCCGGCGGCCTCAGTCGTCGTCGCGACGATACACCACCCGGCCACCGACGATGGTGTAGAGCACCCGGGCATCGAGCAGTTTCGCGGGATCCTCCCGCCCGACCTCCACCAGGTTGGTGTCGAAGACGGCGATGTCGGCGAGCTTGCCCGGGGTCAGCGTGCCTTTCAGGTCCTCTTCGAAGGATGCCCACGCCGGCGCGCGCGTGTAGGCATCGATGGCTTCCTCGATACTGAGGCGCTGGTCCGGGAACCACCCCGCCGTGGGCTCGCCGCCCAGGGTCTGGCGGCTGACGGCGGCGTACAGCCCGTACACGGGGTTGAGGTAGTAGCGGGCGGCATTGGTCCCGGGGGAGTCGCTGCCGAAGATCAGCACGGCGCCCGCATCCTTCAGCTTGCGGAAGGCATAGGCCCCCTCGGAGCGTTCGGCCCCGATGCGTTCTTCCATCCAGCGCATGTCATCGGACACGTGATAGGGGTTCACCTCAGCCACCAGCCTCAGCGCGCCGAATCGTGGAATGTCTTCGTCGCGGACCACCTGGGCGTGGATCACCCGCCAGCGATGGTCGGCGTCGACCATGCCGTGACGGGTCAGCACGCGCTCGTAGATATCGAGCAGAATCCGGTTGCCGAGATCGCCGATGGCGTGGATGTGTGGCGGCACCCCGGTGGGCAGCCAGGCTTCGATGTAGCGCTCCATCTGCCCCGGCGGGAAAGCCGTGTAGTGGTCGTCTTCGCTCATGGAGAAGGCGGCGCCTTCCTCTCCTTCCGGCAGCATGGGCGGGCGGAGCAGGCCGCGGTTCTCCGGGTCGTGGTCGTAGGGCTTGAAGAACATGGCGCTGGAGTTGCCCATGATGCCGTCCACCCAGCCCTTGTAGCCGATGAACTTCAGCCAGTTGTCGCCGAAGCCCCGGGAGATGCCGAGGGCGGCCACGTGCTCGACCTCGAAGATCTGCGGCCGGATCATGATTCGGGCGGTGAGCTCGCCCTCGCGCTTCAGGTGCTGGTAGGCCATCACCTGCTCCGGCGACGACAGATCCTGAATCGTCGTCACGCCGCCTTCCCGTGCTTCCTCGAGCACGGCGCGAACGCCCACCAGCCGCTGCTCGAAGGGCATGGGTGGGATCACGTCCTCCACCAGCGCCGCCGCGCTGCCGCGGAGAATGCCGGTGAGCCGGCCGTCGGCGTCCTTGTCGATGCTGCCGCCCATGGGATCCGGGGTCTCGGCGGTGACACCGGCGAGCTCGAGCGCCAGGCTGTTGGCCAGATACATGCTGCGGTCGAAACGCGACAGCAGCACCGGGTGATCCGGGGTGACCGGGTCGATCAGATCCCGATGCGGGGTGAAGGGGCCCTGCTGCCCAGGCTGCCCCGCGGCAGTGCCCGCGGAACCCTGCCCCCACTGCTCGTAGGCGCCCCAGTCGCCGCGGAGGATCCAGCTGCCGGCGGGCAGACGCCCGGCCGCGGCCCGGACCCGCTCGACGAAGGCTCCGGGCTCGTGCACGTCCAGCAGGTTCACGCCGGTGAGCAGGTTGCCGGTGGAGTCCACGTGGACATGGGCGTCGTTGAAACCGGGTACCACGAAGGCCCCGTTCAGGTTGATCACCTGGGTGTCCGGCCCCCGGGTTCTCATCACCTGGCGCCGGTCGCCGACGCTGAGAATTCGGTTGCCGGTGATGGCCAGGGCGTCCGCCCACGGTCGGGTCCGCTCGGCGGTGTAGATGCTGGCGTTGGTGAGAATGACGTCGGCGTCACGCTGCGCGCCAAGGGCCGGCAGCCCGAGGCTCCAGAGCAGGGCCAGGCCCAGCGCGGGTGCCCATCCTGAGCTGATGCTCCTCATGTCCGTGTGGTCTCCTCGCCCGGTTGGTCGGCGGCGGCTGCCGCAGGACCCGTTACGTTGCCGGGGCTAGTCATTGATTTCAATATGTTTCCAAAGTGATTCCGATCCGTTTCCGGATGATGTACTCTCCGCACAGCCTGCTTGGTCAGGGGCTGTCGGCATGGGCCTCGGTTAGGGCGAGGCCCGCATGCAGTTGTCGACTTCCCGCCGCCTGACAGGTGTCGAGCGGGGAGAAATAACAGCTGCACCGCAATGGTGCGGCAGAATTGGAGAGTACCAACCATGGGTGAATTGAAGAATTCATTGCTGCGATCTGCCCTCGTCGGTGCCGTCGTGCTTTCGCCGGTCGCGGTTCCCGCCGCGCTCGCGCAGGAAGGCGCTGCGGCCATCGAAGAGGTCGTCGTGGTGGGTTCGCGCCGTGCCGGCCGTTCCGCCACCGACTCGCCGGTGCCTGTCGACGTCGTCTCCGGTGACGACTTCCAGAACATGGGCACTTCCGACATGGACGACATGCTGAGAAATCTGCTGCCGTCCTACAACGTTCAGCGCCTGCCCATCAGCGACGCTGCCACCATTACCCGGCCGGCCACCCTGCGCGGGCTGCCGCCGGACAATACTCTGGTTCTGGTGAACGGCAAACGCCGTCATCGGGCCTCCGTCATCGCTGAGCTCGGCGGTTCGCTGGCCGCCGGTTCCCAGGGCCCTGACGTTTCCGTGATTCCAACGCTTGCCATCGACCGCGTCGAGGTGCTGCGCGACGGCGCTGCCGCCCAGTACGGCTCGGACGCCATCGCCGGCGTGATCAACTTCGTGCTCAAGGAAGATCGCGAAGGCATCAACGCCGAGGCCCGCTACGGCGAGTTCTACGAGGGCGACGGCGAGCTCTGGCAGGGCGCGGTGAACGTCGGCCTGCCGCTGGGCGACAACGGCTTTGCCAACGCCACCCTGCAGGTGAAGAGCTCCGACGCCACCAGCCGCAGCCTGCCGCGCACCGACGCCCAGGCGCTGATCGACACCGGCAACACCGCCGTGGTGCAGCCGGCGCAGATCTGGGGCGCCCCGGAGGTGGACGACGACGTGGCGTTCTTCCTCAACGCCGGCATCGAGCTTTCCGACAGCCAGGAGCTGTACGGCTTCGGCAACTACGCCGAGCGGGCGGTCACCGGCGGTTTCTTCTACAGGAACCCGAATGGCCGCCCCGGCGTCTTCACCAACGCCTTCAGCGGCGGCCAGCGGGCCATCATCGACCTGGACCTGGCCGGCCAGTCCGGTGCCACGTCGAACTGCCCTGCGCTGTTCAGCCCGGGCTCCACGCCCACCGATCAGGCCGCCGTGGACGCCGACCGTGCCGCGCTGGCGGCGCTGCCGGCCAACTGCTGGGTTGCCAACAATCTGTATCCCGGCGGCTACACGCCGGCCTTCGGCGGCGACGTCGAGGACATCAGCGCCCTGGTCGGCCTGCGCGGCACGTTGGACAACGGCCTGTCCTACGACTTCAGCATGGGTCTGGGCCGCAACGAGACTCAGTTCCGCATCGGCAACACCTGGAACCCGTCCCTGGGCCCGGATTCGCCGACGTCGTTCAATCTGGGCGCCTACACCCAGACCGAGCAGAACTACAACGCCGACTTCGTCTATCCGGTGAAGGTGGACGGCTTCTACTCCGACCTGAACGTGGCCTTCGGCGCCGAGTACCGGGTCGAGACCTTCGAGATCACCATCGGCGATGAAGACTCCTGGCAGGCCGGCCCGTGGGCGTTTCAGGGCGACAACTTCCACAGCGACGGCGTCACCCCGCTCATCGGCATGAGCATCGGTGCCCACGGCTTTGCGGGCTTCAGCCCGACCCAGCAGGGTGAGTTCGACCGCGCCAACTACGCGGTGTACACGGACCTCGAGGCCGACATCACCGAGCGCTGGCTGGTGGGCGCTGCGCTGCGCTACGAGGACTTCGACGACTTCGGCGACACCACCAACGGCAAGATCGCGACCCGTTTCAACGTCACGCCGACGTTGAACGTGCGCGCATCGTTCAGCACCGGCTTCCGGGCACCGACCCCGGGCCAGTCGAACGTGACCAAGGTCTCCACGGTCACCGTGGACGGCGAGCTGCAGCAGCGCGGCCAGATTCCGCCCAGCAACCCGATCGCCCAGTTCCTGGGCGGCGAGCCGCTGGATGCGGAAGACGCCACCAACTTCACCCTGGGTGCGGCCTGGGATGTGACCGACAATCTGACCCTGACCCTCGACTACTTCGAGATCAACGTCGAGGATCGGATCAGCCAGACCGGCACCATCGACATCACCACCCAGCCGGTGCCGGGCGGGGTGAACTGCCCCGGCGCGGCCAACCTGGCGCAGTGTCTCGAGGCCCTGGGCATTCCCGGCGCCTCCGACCTGACCAGCGTGTCGTTCTTCACCAACGACTTCGAGACCACCACCACCGGTATCGACTTCGTTGCCACCTACACCCAGGACTGGGGCAATGCCGGCATCACCAACCTGACGGCGGCCTGGAACTGGACGGAAACGGAAGTGGATGACGCCGGCTCCGAGGTGTCGCGTAATCGGGTCGTCGATCTGGAGAATTTCAACCCCGAGAATCGCGGGATCTTCACCGCCAATCACCTGATGGGCGACTGGCGCTTCCTGCTGCGGGCCAGCTACTACGACGACTGGACCGTCGGTGACTTCTCCGGCGACCCGGCCTTCGACGGCGGCACCCGCTACGACATCGACTGCTCTGAAGACGAGTGCTACGACGGCGAGTGGATCGTCGACGCGGAGGTCGCCTACACGCTGAACGAGCGCTACACGTTTACCCTGGGCGCCCAGAACGTGTTCGATCAGGACGCGCCGGACGACGCCAACAACACCGGCCCGAGCGGGTTCTCGGATAACTCCGGTCAGGAGTTCGCTACCAGCACCCCGTGGGGCTTCGATGGCGGCTTCTACTACTTCCGTTTCAACGCGATGCTGGACTATTGATGGTCCGGTGACTTTGCTTCGGGCGGCCTTGCCGCCCGTTTGAATCGGCATAGGGCGCCCTCGGGCGCCCTTTTTTTTGGTTGTAGTCAGGCAGAGCCCGAGGCCGGGCGGTTGTCGAACACGCGGAAAAATTGTTTCGGAAGTGTTGCAGATGTTCGGCATCTGCGGATAATCGGTGTTCCGGCGTGGGAGTCTTTCGGGCGCCGGTCAAAAAAATTCGAGGAGTAGGGGAGAGTCAATGTTCAAAGGAGTGCACAGAGCGCTGCGCGTTTCCTGTGGGGTCGCGGTTGCAGCCGCATTGGGGTCAGCCCCGGTGCTGGCGCAGCAGGAAGGCCCCATCGAGGAGATCGTGGTCACGGGTTCTTTCATTCGCGGCACGCCGGAAGATGCGGCGCTGCCGGTTCAGGTCACCACCCAGCAGGATCTGGTGGATGTCGGCAACCCGACCATCACGGAGATGATCCGCAATCTCAACGTTTCCAACGGCAACATCGGTGAGACCAACCAGTTCAACGCGTCCGGCGGTCAGGCCAACGAAGGCGTGGCGACCGTCAACCTGCGCGGGCTTGGCTCGGCGCGGACGCTGGTGCTGATAAACGGTCGCCGCCATGTCTCCACCTCGGACATCGGGGTCGACATCAGTTCTGTCCCGTCCATCGCCATCGGCCGCATGGAGGTCCTGAAGGACGGCGCTGCGGCGCTGTATGGTTCCGATGCAATTGCCGGGGTGGTCAACTTCATTACTCGCGATGACTTCGAGGGCGCCGAATTCCGCATCGGCGGACAGACCTTCGACGAAAGCGATGGCGAGGCTCAGGTCGGTGCCATCTTCGGTTTCGGCCGCGACAAGTTGAGTGGCGTCGTGGCGCTCGAGTACGAGCACCGCAGCGAAGTTCAGCTCCGCGACCTGTCCCAGTACACGCGCCGCTACGAGGAGAACATCCAGGGCGGCTGGTCGTCCATCGGTAATCCCGGCACGCTCTTTCCGGTTGGCGATACCGATCCCGTTACTCCCGGAATCCAGGCCGGCATCATCGGCGCGGTCGTGGATCCAGGGTGCGAGGACGTCGGTAACCAGGATGCGGCAGGGCGTTGCCGGTTTCAGTTCACCCAGTTCGACAACCTGGTCGAGGAGCAGGATACCTATAAGGTCTTCGCCGAGCTCAACTACGATTTTTCGGACACGGTGAGCCTGCATACCGAGGCTTTGTACTCCTACATGGACATTCCAGAGTGGGATACGTCGCCGTCCTACCCGCCGCAGGCGCTGTTTGGCCCGGACCGGTTCGTGCCGATCAC
>JBFISC010000102.1:0-11987 GCA_041608775.1 Pseudomonadales bacterium
AAACAGCCCTGAGCGGATGAACAGCCCTGAGCGGATGAACAGACAGCCCCGAGCGACTACTGCATCGCTTCCCGCAGCAAGGCCGCCTGGGGTTCGGTGAGCTGCTGGAACTCACCGAGCGCGCAGGTCGGACCCGATTGCCGCCAGAACAGAAAGCGATCCACCACGGTAGCCGTGTCCAGCGAGCAGAGGCGATCCCCGCGCATGTCGAAGGCGAGCACGTCGTCGCGTCGCAGACCCGGGCAGCGGGAGCGAAGCTTGTTCAGCCAGACTTCGTTCCGGTCTTTGAACAGCAGGTGCTGATCGTCGAGGATTTCCATCGAGTCGTACTCGAAGGTGGCCAGGCAGCGCTTCGTATCGGCATATCCGGTCCCGGCGTCCAGTTGCCCGAGGGCCGTGCTCAGCCGCTCGTCCGGCACCGACGGGCCGCTGGCGCAGCCGCCCAACACAACCACCGACACGAATGCGAAGGTTGCCGCGGTCAGGGTGCGCATGATGCTCTCTCCTTGAGTTGAATCCGGGAACCGCGCTCACAGCCGGTCCCCGATGACGTTCCTGCCGCTTTGACAGCGCCGGGCCCGGAATGCTCCCAGGTCCGTGCGGCGACCGCTGCCCCCGGAGTACCATGCCGTCATGCTCGACGCGATTACCCTGCTGACGCTCCCACTGTGACCGCGTCGCTCCCCGGGCCGGCGCCAAGCCTGACATGAAACCCGTCCGCTTCCTGGGCTGGCGGATGGTCGCCGTGGCGTTCTTCGTCGACTTCGTGGCGGTCGGGTTCTTCTTCTACTCCTACGGCGTGTTCTTCAAGGCCATCGAAGCCGAGTTCGGAGGCAGCCGGCTCGGCGTCTCCCTGGGTCTGACCATCACCACGACGGTGGGCGCCATCGCCGCGCCGTTCATCGGCCACGCGCTGGACCGGTTCCCGCTGAAACGCGTGATCGCCGCCGGGTCCATCTCCATGGCGCTCGGGTTTCTGGCGCTCTCCCAGGTCCGCAACCAGCTCGAGTTCTACCTCGCGCTCGGCGCGTTCATCGGCTTCGGCGCCAGTGCCATGGGCGGGCTGGCCACGGCGAAGCTGGTCACCAACTGGTTCTCGCGCCGGCGCGGCACCGCGCTCGGCATCGCCGCGACGGGGATCTCCGCCTCAGGCGTGGTGATGCCCTTCGTCAGCGCCACGCTGATCGAAGCCTACGGCTGGCGGGAGGGCTTCATGCTTTACGCAGCCTTCACCGGGTTCGTGGTGGTGCCGCTGGTGCTGCGGCTGGTGATCTCCCGGCCGGAGGACGTCGGGCTGCGGCCGGACGGCAAGCTGCCGGACCCGCCGCGCGCCGCGACGGAGCCCGCGCCGGCGGCGATCGCGACCGCGATCGCGCCCGCACCAATCTACCGGGACCGCAACTTCTGGGTGCTGGTCTCGGTGATCGGGCTGCTGTTCTGCTGTCAGAGCGCCACCCTCACCCACATGGTGCCGCGCATCACCGACACCGGCGTGTCGCTGCAGGCGGCATCCCTGGTCATGTCCCTCACCGCCGGACTCGGAATCGCCGGCAAGCTGTCCTTCGGCTGGCTGATGGACCGCTGGACCGCCAGAAGCGCCATCTGGTTCACCGTTGGCTGTCAGCTGGCCGGCCAGGCAGCCATGCTGCAGCAGCAGAGCCTGGCGCTGTTCGCCGCCGGCGCCGCCCTGTTCGGCTACGGCATGGGCGGCGTCGTGCCCATGCAGGGCGCGCTGGTCGCCAAGGTGTTCGGGCGCGCCCGCTTCGGACAGGCGCTGGGGCTTCTCAGACCCGGCATGTTCCCACTGCAGATCGTCGGCGTGCCCCTTGCCGGCTATATGTACGACAGCACGGGCAGCTACACCTGGGCGTTTCTGATCTTCATGCTGCTGTACGTGGTGGCGGCGGGGCTGGCACTGGGCTTCCGCGATCCGGAGCGGGCCTTCGACGACTGACCCGCGCGGCGGTTCAGAGTGATCGCGCCGAGTCACCGCGCGTCGAATTCAACCGGGCGTTGCCGGCGTGCTCCAGACCGAGACGTGACTGGCGCTGGAGGCGGTGAACGGCTCGCCGCGCCAGCCGCCCCAACGCCCGCTCAGCGTCATGCCGGCCAGACGCGCCATCAGGTCCAGCTCCGCCGGCCAGACGTAGCGAAACGGCACGGCGGTGCGCTCCTGGCGCCCGGCGCCGAATCGCACGTGATGAGAGACCAGCCCCTGGTTGACGACGTCGTACTCGTCTATGCCCCAGTGCTGCGCGCCGACGTGGAACGGCACGAACCGCTCGCCGATCGGCAGCCGCTGCAGCCGGGGCACCATCACCTCGATCACGAAGCTGCCGCCCGGCGCGAGGTGCGCGGCCGCGTTGCGGAAGCAGTCGACCTGAGCGTCCTGGGTGGTCAGGTTCATGATGGTGTTGAATACGAGATACACCACCGTGAACCTGCCCGGGACGACGGTGCTGGAAAAGTCGCCGACCGTCACCTCGAGCTCGGCGCCGCCAGGCTTCTCCGCGAGCCTCGCCAGCATGGCCCGGGACAGCTCGATGCCGTGCACAGGCACGCCGCGCCGCGCCAGCGCCAGGGCGATCCGCCCGGTGCCGATCCCGAACTCCAGCGCACGACCGGCGCCGGCGAGGCGCGCCAGGCAAGCCACCACCGGATCGACCTGCCCCGGCTCCGCGTTGCCCGAGTCGGAATCGTAGCTGGCGGCGACCGACTCGCCGAAAAAGCCGTCCGGGTCATCCGTTTCAAGGGTCATCGGCAAACTCCCTGCACGCGCCGCGCTGCCTCACCGGCGCAGCGTTCCACCGTCACTCCCGCTGATTCCATCCGCCCCTTCCGCCGGCTCAACAGCGCTGATACTCCGCCAGCGTACCGCGGCCCGCAAGGCGCCGGCGGGCTTGCGCTGAGATGCACGGGCGAAGGATTATCGTCGCATGGAGATCGTGCCACTCACTCCGGTCATCGGCGCCGAGATCCGCGGTGCCAATCTGACGGCGCCCGGTGGCGACGAGTTCCAGATCATCCGCCGCGCCCTGATCGAGCACGGCGTGGTGTTCTTCCGCGACCAGCCGCGGCTCGACCCGGCCGCTCAGATCGCCTTCGCGCGCCGCTTCGGCAACCTGCACAGCCACCCGGCGGCGCCCCATCTGGAAGGCCATCCCGAGGTCTTCGTGATCCACGCCCACGGTCAGTCGAAGGTCGCCAACGGCAACGGCTGGCACACCGACGTGTCCTGCGACGAGGAGCCGCCACTGGGCACCATGCTGCAGCTCCACGTGCTGCCGAGCAGCGGGGGCGACACGCTGTTCGCCAGCACCTGCGCCGCGTTCGAAACGCTCTCCCCCGCGCTGCAGCAGTTTTTGACCGAGCTGACCGCGCGACACGAATCGGAACACATCTACCGCGGCCGCTACGCCGACCGTGGCGTCGACGACCGCGATCGCCGCTATCCCAGCGCGGTCCATCCGGTGGTCCGGACCCATCCCGACTCCGGCCGTCACGCGCTCTACGTGAATCCGAGCTTCACCACCCGGATTCTCGAGCTGGAGCCCGAGGAGAGCAAGGCGCTGCTCGAGTATCTTTTCCGCCACCAGCAGCGCCCGGAGTTCCAGGTCCGCTTCCGCTGGAGCGAGAACGCCATCGCGCTGTGGGACAACCGCTGCACCCAGCACTTCGCGCTCTGGGACTACTGGCCCGAGGAGCGCAAAGGTCACCGGGTGACCATCTGCGGAGAACGACCCGAGTACCGCCCGGGGAAGATCCTGCATCGGGATCTGAAGCTGTCGAGGCAACTGGCATGACCGATCCGACCATCGCGCCCGGGCGGGCGCCGCGTCGAGCCGCATCGCCCGGCCGGCGGGCCGGCGGCATCGCCCTGCTCGCCCTGCTCGCGTGCGGCTGCGGCAACGACGAGGCAACGATTGCGGCGCCCGTGGAGGCCGTCGACCTGTTGATCCACAACGGCAATCTGCTCACGCTGGACGAAGCCGACACCCGTGCCACCGCCATGGCCATCCGCGGCGAGCGCATCGTCGCGGTCGGCGACGAGGCACTCCTCGAGCGGTTCGCTGCATCCCGCACCGTCGACCTGGCTGGCCGCACCGTGATGCCGGGGTTCGTCGACTCCCATACCCACATCAGCGGCAATCCCGGCTACTACATCCCGCTCGAGGACGTGAGCTCCGTTGCGGAGATCCGGGAGCTGGTCGCCACCAAGGCAGCGCAACTGGGACCGGGCGCCTGGATTACCGGCTACGGCTGGTCCGAGGACGCGCTGGCGGAGCAGCGGCGCCCGCTCATCGGCGACCTCGATGCCGCGGCGCCGGACAACCCGGTGGTGCTGACCAGAGCGGGCGGTCACAGCGCCGTGGCATCTAGCCTCGCTTTTCAGCGCGCCGGCATCGATGCCGGCACCCCGGATCCGGATCGCGGCGTCATCGAGCACGACGAGCAGGGCCGTCTCAACGGCATCATCCGCGAGCGCCAGGATCTGCTGCTGGACCTGGTGCCGGCACCGGACGATGCCGAGCTCAGGCCGAGCCTGATCGCCAGCCTGCGGGCGCTGCTCGCCGACGGCATCACGTCCATCGTCCAGGCCTCCGACAGCATCACCCACTTCGCGGAATGGCAGGCCGTCTACGACGCGCACCGTGGCCAGCTTCCCAGGGCATCCGTTCAGGTGGCCTGGGAGGGCAGCGACGCCATGACCGCGTTCGGCCGCCGCAGCGGCGACGGCGATGAGCACCTGCGGGTCGGCGCGATCAAGATCTTTGCCGACGGCGGGTTCACCGGTCCGGCCGCTTTCACGAGCGAGCCCTACAGAAACCAGGGCGACTACCGCGGCAAGCTGAACATGACCCCGGAGGAGCTGCACCGGACGATCCGCGAGGCCCACGATGCCGGCTGGCAACTCGGCATTCACGCCATCGGCGACGCGGCCATCGAGCTCACCGTCGATGGCCTTGTCAAAGCGCTGGATGCGAATCCGCGACCCGACCACCGCCACTACCTGAACCACTTCACCGTGATGCCGAGCGAAGCCACGATGGCCACCATGGCCGAGCGCGGCATCGCGATCACCCAGCAGCCGAACTTCACCTACACCCTGGAAGGCCGCTACGTGGAAAACCTGGACGGCAAGCGGCTGGAGACCAACAACCCGCTGCGAACCCCAATGAGCCACGGAATTCACTTCGCGATCTCCAGCGATATCCTGCCCATCGGACCTACCGTCGGGCTCTATGCAGCGGTGACCCGGCGCGGCATGAGCGGGCGCGTGTTCGGCGCCGATGAGCGCATGACCATGATGGAAGCCCTGCGCGCCTACACCAGCAAAGGCGCCTGGCTGACCCGCGAGGAGAACGACAAGGGCACCCTGGCGCCCGGCAGGCTGGCGGACTTCATCGTGCTGTCCGCGGATCCGCGGTCACTGGCGGAGGAAGAGATCCTGCAGCTGCAGGTGCTGGAAACCTACCTCGGCGGCCGGCGCCTCTACGCCGCCGCCGACTGAACGGAGCGCAACCCATGGGCTGGTACGAACGCTACGTCCTGCCGAAGCTGATCGAGGCTGCCTGCAGCCAGAAGCCCATGCGCCGGCTGCGCGAGCGGTACGTGCCGCGGGCGACCGGCGACGTGCTGGAGATCGGCATCGGCAGCGGTTTGAACCTCGCCCACTACGGGGATCAGGTTCGCTCCCTGACCGGGCTGGACCCTGCGGCAGAGCTCACGGGCAAGGCCCGGGAGCGGGCCGCCAGGCTCCATCGACCGGTGGAGGTGCTGGGAGTTTCCGGTGAAGAGATCCCGGCCGACGACGCGCGCTTCGACACCCTGGTATGCACGTGGACGCTATGCTCCATCCCCAACGTGTACGCCGCGCTGCGCGAGATGCACCGGGTGCTGAAGCCGGGCGGCCGGCTGCTGTTCATCGAGCACGGCCGGGCACCGGATGCCGGCGTCGTGAAGTGGCAGCGGCGGATCGAGCCGCTGTGGAAAAAGATCGGCGGTGGCTGCCACCTGACTCGGAAGGCCGACGAGCTGATTCAGGACGCAGGCTTCCTGATCGGCGAGCTCGACTCGGGTTACGAGCCGGGGCCCAGGTTTGCCGCCTTCATGACCCACGGCGTCGCGGTCCGGCCCGACTGATGGGCCGCTGGCGCAACTGGTCGGGGCGGCTCACGGCCACTCCGGAGCAGATCCACTTTCTCCGCAGCGAGGCCGATGCCATCGCCCTGGTGCGCGCTGCCGCCGCCCGGGGCAGCACGGTTCGCGCCGTGGGCGCCGGTCACAGTCATGCGCCCCTGGTGCCCACTGCCGGCTTCATCGTCGACACGTCCGGGCTCGCCGGCGTGATCGCCACCGACCCGGAGGCCCGCACCGCGCGGGTACGCGCCGGCACGCCGATCTACGCGCTGGGTCCGCCCCTGCATCAGTCCGGCCTGGCACTGATCAACCAGGGAGACATCGATCGCCAGACCATTGCCGGCGCCTGCGCCACCGGTACCCACGGCACCGGCCGCACCCTGAGCAACCTCTCCAGCGCGGTCATCGGTGCCCGGGTGGTGCTCGCGTCCGGCGACATCGTCGACTGCGGGCCGGACCAGGAACCGGCGCTGTGGCAGGCGGCGCGGCTGAATCTCGGCGCCATCGGCATCGTCACCGAGCTCACGCTCCAGCTGCGCGAGGCCTACCGGCTCGAGGAGAGCGGCTGGACTGAGCCTTTCGATGCGCTGGCGCCGAAGCTGCCGGCGCTCTGCCGGGCTGCGCGACACTTCGAGTTCTTCTGGTACCCGCAGGACGACCGGGCGGTGGCCAAGCTGATCGACGAAACCGACCTGGCGCCGCGCTACCCGCTGGACGTCGAAGGCAAGCGCCGGGCGTGGAGCTATGAGGTACTGCCCAACCACCGGCCGCATCCGCACACGGAAATGGAGTACAGCATCCCCGCCGAGCAGGGTCCTGCCTGTCTGGCAGCGCTGCGCGAGCTGATCCGCGCCGGGTTTCCCGATCTGCGCTGGCCGGTGGAGTATCGAACCCTGGCAGCTGACGACGTCTGGTTGTCCAGCGCCCGCGATCGCGCCACCGTGACCATTTCGGTGCACCAGGACATCGGCGAGGACGATCGGCCCTACTTCGAATCCTGCGAGTCGCTGTTCCTGGCGCACGGCGGCCGTCCGCACTGGGGCAAGGTGCACTACCTGGACGGCCCGGCTCTGGCCGACCGTCACCCTGACTGGACGGCCTGGTGGCGGGAGCGCGACCGCGTCGATCCCGCCGGCGTGTTCCTGAACGAGCCGCTGAGAGCGTGGCGCGCAGCGACCGTATGATTCGGCAGCGCCGGTGCCTCCTGCTGCTGTCGCTGAGCTGGTGGCTCACGGCCTGCAGCGGCGTCGGCGTCGACCCCCTGGGCATGGAAATCGTCGAGGACGTGGTGCCGCTGCAGCCAATGGCGCTGGACCGGCTCTGCGTCCGGGTCAACGAGACGGTCAAACCCGAGCTCACCGAGAGCCTGTTCGACATGCTCGAGGCCCAGGGCCTGGCCACTCAGCCCATGGCGACGGCGTTCGCGGGCGAGTGTCCCGTGTGGGTCCGCTACGAAGCAAGCTGGACCGGTTTCCCGAGCTATCTGGAGTACGCGCTGGTCGAGGTCGTTCAGGGCAGCGCCCGCATCGGCCGGGCGCTATACGATGCCCGCCGTGGCGGCGGCCGACCGGACCGTTTCGGGGCCGCGGCGGGCAAGCTCCGACCCCTGATCGACGGCATGTTCCACCACCTGAAGGCACAGCGAACCGGTCGACACCACGGGGGCTCAGCCCAGCCGGCTGATCTCACGGTGCGAACGGCTCGATGAAGCGGATGTTGCCTTTCTCGAGCCCTTGCTCAACCACGCTGATCCCGCCGGTCTTGATCATCCACTCCAGCCGGTGGTCCCGGTACTCGCGTTTGAACAGGCCCTGCTCCATCGCCTGACGAACCGCTTCGAGGCTGACGTTGTCGTCCAGGGCAACCGCCGCCGCGGCGCGCGCGCACTGCGCCACGCTGTCACGGGCGTTCGCCCGCTCGTGCCAGGCGGCGAGCCCGGACCCCGGCGGCGGCCGGTGGCCGAAGCCCGCGGCGCCGTTGACAAACGGCACCACGGAGAGGTCGCCGTAGCCGAACCGATCGCCGTTGAACCACTCGCGCCCATCCAGCCGGGCCTCGAGCCAGGCGTACCAGGCTGCGATCTGCTCGGCGCCGCGGGACAGCAGGGTCTCGGCGAGAGCGCCGCTGGCGCGGCCGAAGTTGCGGATCTCCGAGAGGCCCCAGGTAATGGCCTCGAAGTGAGTGTCCATGGTTTCTTCGAGCATGCGCACCCTGGCGCGTTCCGCCGGTGTCGAGGGCAGCAGCGGCGGCTCGGGCCAGCGCTCCTCGATGTACTCGAGGATCACCGAGGAATCGAACACCGCCATATCGCCGTCGAGCAGCGCCGGCACCTCGCCCCGGGGGCTGATCCGCGCGAACGTGCGCGCAGCCTCGTCGGCGTCGGTGGTCCCGCTGCCGAGGCCGCCGGGCAGGGGCGCCTCGAACTCGACGCCCTTCTCCAGCAGGGCGATCTTCACTTTCTGGCCGTACGGCGAAAGCGGGTGGTCGAAGACGGTGACGGTCATGAGACTTCTCCTCCAGGGGAACGTGTGCCGGGACGAATTTGGGTAACCTTACGGCATTCACCGGGACGGGAGTATGGAGATGAGCCAGGAGCAACCCGCCGGCCGCCTTGCCGGCCGTCGCGTGCTGGTGACCCAGGCCGACGACTACATGGGCCCGGCTACGCTGAGCCTGTTTAGCCGCGAGGGCGCGGAGGTGGTGGCCGACCGTCGCGATCTGACCCGGGCCGGCGCCTGCGAGGATGCCGTCGCCGAGGCAGGCCGCGTGGACGTGCTCATCGCCAACCTGGCTTCACCGAACTTCAGCGGCCGGACGGTGGACGAGGTGGACGACGGCAGCTGGGCCCGGGCCTTCGACATGATGGTGCACCCGCTGCACCGTCTGACCCGGGCGGTGCTGCCGCAGATGCAAGAGCGTCGGGCCGGCAAGATCGTGGTCTACGGCAGCGCCGTCGCGCTCAAGGGCATGAAGACCCTGTGCGCCTACAGCGCCGCCCGGGCCGCCCAGGTGGGCTACGTGCAGTCCGTGGGCGTGGAGGTGGCGGCGGACAACGTGCAGATCAACCTGATCGCCCAGAACTACGTGGAGAATCCGGTCTACTACCCTCCGGAGCTGGCCGCCAACGAGCGCTTCCAGGCTTCGCTGAAACGCCAGGTGCCGCTGGGCCGGCTGGCCACGGCCGAGGAAGACGCCCGGTTCGCGCTGTTTCTCGCCGGGGACGAGAGTGACTTCTTCGTCGGCCAGGCGATCCCGTTCAGCGGCGGCTGGGTGCAGCGCTAGCCGCTACGGAGCCCGTTCCGAATATCAATAACGTGTTATAAACTTTTCGCCGATTCGGAAGGGAGCACCAGCGCCATGATGACGGGGGAGGAGTATCGCGCGTCGCTGCGCGACGGCCGCGAGACCTACTTCGAGGGTGAGCGGATCGAGGACGTGGTCGCCCACCCGCTGCTCGGGCAGACCGTGGGCTCCGCGGCCGCGGGCTACGACCGCTTCTACGATCCCGAGCCGGGCGCCGTCGGCGCGTTCATGAAGGTTCCGGGCTCGGCGGCCGAGCTGCGCGAGCAGGTGGAGCTGCACGAGACCGTCGACCTGCTCACCCACGTCACCTACGCCTCCATCATGACCCTGCTCACCGCCGCGGACCGCATCGAGGCGACGCTGCCGGAGAATGCCGCGCGCATCCGCGCCTACGTCAAGGACGCGCAGCAGCGGGACATCCGGATGACCCAGTGCATCACCGACTCCAAGGGCGACCGCAGCCGCCGGCCCGGCAACCAGGACGATCCGGACCAGTACCTGCGGGTGGTGGCCCGCCGCGACGACGGCATCGTCATCCGCGGCGCAAAGCTGCACATCTCCGCAGCCTCCATGGGCCACGAGCTGATGACCATCCCCACCAAGGCGATGAAGCCCGGGGAGGAGGACTACTCGGTTGCCTGCATGGTCCCGGTGAACGCTCCCGGGGTGAGGATCATCAACACCACCTACGCGCCGCGGCACGAGGACACCCGGGACTTCCCCATATCCGGAAGAGCCCACACCCCGGAAGGGTTCGTGATCTTCGACGACGTCTTCGTCCCTTCCGAGCGGGTGTTTCTCGACGGGCATCCGGAGCTCGCCGCGGTGTTCGCCCACTCGCTGGGATTGTGGGAGCGGCTGGGCGGCCTCGCAGCGATGGCGCGCAGCTACGACGCACTGGTCGGGTTCGCCCAGCTCATCTCCGAAGCCAACGGCCTCGACCGGGTCAGCCACATCCGCGAGAAGATCTCGGAGATGCTCATCAACGCCACGTTGATCCGGGCGAGCCTGGAGGCGGCCATCGAGAACTGCCAGGTCACCTCCGACGGGGCGGCCTTTCCGGACGAGCTCTACACCAACGCGGGCAAATACCACGGCGCGGCCAACTGGTCGCTGATGGTGCGTCATCTCCACGATATCGGCGGCGGCAGCATTCTCACCGCGCCCGGCATCGCCGACCTGGAGAACGGCCACGTGGGCGACCTGGCGCGCAAGTACATGGGCACGCTGCAGTCCGTCGACGGTCTGTACCGGACCCGGCTGTTCCACGCCATCCGCGACTTCACCGCCGACGCCTTCGGCGGCTGGAACGCCGTGACCAACATCCAGGCCGGCGGGGGCCTCTACGCCCAGCGGCTGGTGTCGCGCCTGCACTACGACATGGACCGGGCCAAGACCACGGCGCTGCAGACGGCGCGCATGGACGACTACATCGGCCAGGTGTGAGGTCGGTCGGCGGGCGCCGTCAGCCCCTCACCGGCCGGCGCGGCGCCGCTTTCGCGGGAACGCGAGCGACTCCGGCTTCCTGTAGGACCGCATGCCGGCGGCTCGCGATCCCGGCCACCCGATCGCCTGGTCCGCTGGCCGATCGTTGCGGTGCAGGATCCTTCGAGCTATACATTTCTCTCGGGGGAAGATCGTTCGTTGTCAACCGGGCCTGTCCGCGTCCTCAGGACGCCGGTCTGCCGCTGTCTGTTGGTCTGTGGCGCTGCCTCCGCGGAAAAACCTACAGGAGACGAACGATGAAACGCATCTGGCTGATACTGCTGTTTATCTGTCCCGGCTTCACGGCGCACGCGCAGGAAGCTTCCGGGGTCCTGCAGCTCTTCGCCTGCAAGCTGGCACCCGGCAAGACCGGAGAGAACGTCTGGTCCGTGCTGGAAATGGTGCGGGCGAACGTGGACCGCTCAGCACCGGACTACGACCCCGCTTTCGGGGTCTTCGTCTGGACCCCGTTTCGCCAGGCGACCGGCTACGACTACATCTGGGGAATCGCCAACGCCAACCTCGAGGGGATGGCGGCGGGCGCGACCAACTACGTCGAATCCGGCAACGCCGCCCTCATGGGGCCCCGCTTCGCCGCCCTGGGCGAGTGCGAAGCGAGTGTGGCCTTCGTCGACCAGCTCACCCAGGGTGAGTTCGGGTCCGGCGAGGATCGCGTCCCGGACGCTGCCGTCGAGACTTTCTCATGCACCATGCGGGACGGCACCGACATGGACGACGTCGTGGCGGCGAGCCGGTTCTGGCAGCAGCAGATGGGCAAGATCGAATCCGCGGACCTCGCGAAATACCGGGGCTCTCTGGTGAGACCCTTCCGTGGCGGCACCGGCGAGGCGGACTTCGGCTGGATCGGCAGCTATCCGGACTGGATGTCCTTCGCCCGCGGCACCGATGCCTACTACGGATCCAAGGAAGGTCAGGCGGCGGACGCGCGCTTTGCGCAGATCAGCCGCTGCCGGTCTGCGCTCTGGAACGGCTACTGGGTCGTCGAGCCGAAACAGCTGTTCTGACCGGGTCGCCCATCGCCCCGGGCGGCCTCCGCG
>JBFISC010000103.1:0-11943 GCA_041608775.1 Pseudomonadales bacterium
CAGAAGGTTAAAGGTTAATGCCCGGCACTAGACGATGCGCGAACCGGTCTTGCCCCAGTAGGCGTCCTTCAACAGGCGCTTGTACAGCTTGCCCGTCGGCAGCCGGGGCAGCTCGTCCATGAAGTCCAGGCTTTTCGGGCACTTGTAGTGGGCCAGGTGCTCGCGGGCGTAGCCGAGTAGTTCGGCGGCCAGGGCGTCGTCGCCGGTGACGCCCTCGGCAGGCTGCACCACGGCCTTCACCGCCTCGCCCATCTCGGCGTCGGGCACCCCGACCACGGCCACGTCGGCGACCTTGGGGTGCATGATCAGCTGGTCCTCGATCTCCTGGGGATAGATGTTCACCCCACCGGAGATGATCATGAAGGTGGCGCGGTCGGTGAGGTAGAGAAAGCCGTCGTCGTCCACGTAACCCACGTCGCCGAGCGCGCTCCAGTTGGGGTGCTCAGGGTGCTGGGCGTCGCGGGTCTTGGCGTCGTCGTGGTGGTAGCGGAACGGCATTTCGGGCAGCTCGAAGTAGACCAGCCCGGGCTCGCCGTTCGGCAGTTCGGCGCCGGATTCGTCGCAGATGTGCAGGGTGCCGAGCACCGGCCTGCCCACGGTGCCCGGGTGCGCCAGCCACTCCTCGGGGCCGCAGTGGGTCAGGCCGTTCAGCTCGGTGCCGCCGTAGTACTCGTAGAGGATCGGCCCCCACCAGTCGAACATCTGCTGCTTGATGCCCGCCGGGCACGGCGCGGCCGCGTGGATGGCGACTTTGTGGGACGACAGATCGAAACCGCGGCGGTCGTCTTCCGGCAGCTTCAGCATGCGGGTGAACATCGTGGGTACCCACTGGCTGTGGGTGACCCCGAAGCGCTCGATGGCCGCCAGCGCGCCGATCTCGTCGAAGCGCGGCATCATCACCACGGTACCGCCGAGGGCGAGGGTGGCGGTGGTGAAGCCCATCGGCGCGGAGTGGTAGAGGGGCGCCGGGGACAGGTACACGGCCTCCTCGTCGAAGCCCCAGAGGGCCCGCTGCAGCGCGCCCACGGGACCCGAGTCCTCGTGGATCTTTAGCCCGGTCAGCGGACGCACGATCCCCTTGGGGCGCCCCGTGGTGCCTGAGCTGTAGAGCATGAATTGCCCCGCCGGCTCGTCGGCGAGCCGCTCGGCCGGAAAGGCGGCGAGGGCCGTCTCGTAGGCCTCGTACCCCGGCTCGGTACCATCCACCATCAGCCAGCGCTGGCAGCGCGGCGCGAATCCGGGCAGCGCCCGGGCCACCTCGCCGAGCTTCTTGGAAGCCACCACCACCCGGGCCTCGCAGTCGTCGACGATGTAGCCCGCTTCCTCGTCGGTGAGGTAACGGTTCACGGTGGTGAGGTAGAGACCGGAGCGCATGGCCGCCCACACCACCTCGAAGTAGCGCAGGTGGTTCTCCATGAACACTGCCACGTGGTCGCCGGGCCGCAGGCCCGCATCCCACATGAGTTGGGCGAGTCGGTTGGATCGCTCGTCGAGCTCGCGGTAGCTGACCTGCTCGCCGCTCTCGCTGTGGATCACGGCCGGCTTGTCGGGAAACTCGGAAGCCCACTTTCCGGGATACATACGCTCTGCCCTCCTGCTCGTCGCCTTCAGGCGGCGGGATCGACGTTGAGCCGCGCGCATTCGGCCATGAAGCGCATGGCCCGCTCGTCGCCGGACACGGTCAGGCCGCTCACGCCGCAGTCCTCCCAGGCGCGGAAGCGCTTGCGGATCCGCGCCTCGGGACCGACCAGCGCGCCCTGGTCGACGAACTCGTCGGGCACCGCGGCGGTCGCCTCGTCCTTGCGCTTCGCCAGGTACAGCTCCTGAATGCGCTCGGCGGCGTCGCCGAAGCCGCGCCGGATCATCATTTCCTTGTGGAAGTTCTTGCTCTTCGCGCCCATGCCGCCCACGTACAGGGCAATGCCCGGCTTGAGCCGATCGAGGGCGGCCTGGACATCGTCGGTCACCTGCACCTGGGTCGATGCCTGGATCTCGAACTGATCCCGCGTCTTGCCGGCCTTCGCCAGACCCTCGGCGATCCAGTCCTCGTACAACGGCGCCGACTCCGGCACGTAGCCGAGCGGCAGCCAGCCGTCGGCGATCTCGGCGGTGAGGCGCACCGTGGACTCCATGCCCGTGCCGAGCCAGATGGGAATGTCAGGGTTCATGTGCAGAATCGACTTCAGCGGCTTGCCGATGCCCATCGCGCCCTCGCCCGTGTACGGCAGGCTGATCTCGCGGCCCTGGTGGGAGACCGGCTCCTCGCGGGCGAAGATCTTCTTCATGATCGTGACGTAGTCTTTGATCCGGTAGTACGGTTTGCCCCAGGGCTGGCCGTACCAGCCTTCGACGATCTGCGGACCCGACACGCCGATGCCGCAGATGGCCCGGTTGCCGCCGGCGAGCTGATCCAGCGTCGCCATGGCCATAGCCGCGTTCGCCGGGGTGCGCCCGGCGAGCTGAATCACGGCGGTGCCGAGGCGGATGCGCTCGGTGTGGGCGGCGATGTAGGCCAGCGGGGTGATGGCGTCGGAGCCGTAGGCCTCCGCCGTCCACACGGAGTCGTAGCCGAGTCGCTCGGCAAGCTTGATCTGGTCGATGGGCAGGCGCAGTTCCGCGCCGGAGTACCCCAGCATCAGGCCCAGCTTCATGACGATTCCTCCCGCTCCGGTCCTTCGTCCCTACTATGACACAGGATCGTTCGGCGGGAAGGGCGCCCTCAGCTGCGGTCGGCCAGGTCGCGCATGGCCTGGTCGGTGGTGAAGAACACGCTGCCGGTGAGACGCAGGGTGAAGTCGGTGGCCTCGAGCTGCTCCATCACCGGGCCCTTGACCTCGGAGAGGTGCAGCTTGATGCCCATGGCTTCCAGGTTCTGGTTGATCCGATAGAGCATCTCCAGGCCGCTGACGTCCACCATGTTCACCGCGCTCATCACCAGCAGAACGTGCTTGGTCCCGGGGCGCCGCTGGATGATCTTCAGCAGCTTGTTCTCCACCTGATTGGCGTTGCCGAAGTAGACGTTCTCGTCGATGCGGATCGCGGCCACGTGCGGGAAGGTCTCGACGTCGTAGCGGCGCGCCGAGCGGAAGTGCTCCGTGTGCGGTATCCGCCCGACGATGGCGATGTGCGGGCGGCTCGAGGTGCGCACGAAGAAGGCGATGGACAGGGCGACTCCGGTGATCAGGCCCGTCTCGACGCCGAAGCCGAGCACGGTGATCAGGGTCGCCAGCTCGGTGATGCTGTCCTCGCGATGGATCCGCCAGTGGCGGAGCATGCTGTGCACGTCGACGATGCTGAGCACCGAGACCACGACGATGGCGGCCAGCGCCGCGTGGGGCAGGCGCTCGAACAGGGGCGTGAAGTACAGCAGGGTGAGAATGATCACGGCCATGCACACCAGCGCGCTGACCTGGGTGCGTGCGCCGGTCTGGTAGTTGACGCTGGAGCGCGAGAACGAGCCCGACACCGGGTAGGCGCCGGTGAACGCGGCGCCGATGTTGGCCGCGCCGAGGGCGATCAGCTCCTGGTGGCTGTTCACCCGGGTGCGTTCGCGGGTCGCCAGCGTGGTGCCGATGCTGTAGCTCTCCACGTAGGAGACCACGGCGATCATGGCGGAAACGGGGGCCACGTCCAGCCACAGCTGCCATTGGAACGGCGGCAGCGTGAAGCCGGGCAGCCCGGAAGGCAGCGACCCCACCACGGCCACGCCGAGGTCGCCGTCGAGGTTCCACACCGCGACCGCGGCGGCCGCGAGGGCGGCAACCAGCATGGGGCCGGTGCGCTTGATCGGATGCTCGTCGTCTGCTTCGCGCACGAACAGACGGAGCACGGCGACCGCGTAGCGGCGCACCAGCCAGAGCCCGGCGAGGCAGCCGGCTCCCACCGCCACCACGACCGGGTTGAGATCGCCGATCCGGGACGCCAGATGAAGCAGCTGATCGAACGGGTTGGTGGCCTCGCCGCGACCGATGCCGGTGAAGGCCGGCAGCTGGCTGATGATGATCAGGAGCGCGGCGGCGTTGACGAAGCCGGTGATCACCGGATGGCTGAGCAGGTTCACCAGGCCACCCATCTGGGAGAGCCGCAGCAGCCAGAGGAAGATTCCGGCCTGCAGGCACAGCACGGTGCTCACCGCGAGGTAGCTGAACTCGTACCTCGGGGCGTACTCGCCGAGAGCGGCAGCCACCATCAGCGCGCTGATGGCGACGGGACCTACGACCAGATGGCGCGACGAACCGAACACGGCGTACAGGACCATGGGCGCGAGGCTCGCGTAGAGGCCGGCTTCCGCCGGCAGCCCGGCGAGAAAGGCATAGGCGATGGCCTGGGGAACGGTGATGACGCCGAGCACCACGCCGGCGACCAGGTCGTGGCTGAAGTCTTCCCGCCGGTAGCGCGCCAGCGCCGGGACGATGGGAATGTAGCTCTGCCAGTTTTTGACCCGGAGTTGCAACGCCAAGGTGATGAATCGCTCGCGCAGGTAAGGCATTCTACCCGCATAAAGCGAGGCGCGACGGGAGGGATGGCAGATGCAGACGCGCGCGGCCGTGGCGACGGCGCCCGGGAAACCGCTCTCCGTGGAGACTGTCGATCTGGCAGGCCCGAAGGACGGCGAGGTGCTGGTTGAGATCAAGGCAACCGGGCTCTGCCACACCGACGCCTACACGCTCTCCGGTGCTGATCCGGAGGGGCTTTTCCCGGCGGTGCTCGGCCACGAGGGCGCGGGCGTGGTGGTGGAAGTGGGCAAGGGCGTGACCGAGCTCACGGCGGGCGATCACGTGATTCCCCTGTACACGCCCGAATGCCGCCAGTGCAAATTCTGTCTTTCCGGCAAGACCAACCTTTGCGGCGCCATTCGGGAGACCCAGGGGCAGGGCGTCATGCCCGACGGCAGCAGCCGTTTCTCCTTGAACGGGGAGCAGCTGCATCACTACATGGGCACGTCGACGTTCTCCAATTACACCGTGGTGCCGGAGATCGCGCTGGCGAAGATCCGCCGCGACGCACCGTTCGAGAAGGTCTGCTACATCGGCTGCGGCGTGACCACGGGCCTCGGCGCGGTGATCAACACCGCGAAGGTGGAGCCCGGAGCCACCGTCGCCGTGTTCGGTCTCGGTGGCATCGGTCTTAACGTGATCCAGGGCGCGCGGCTGGTGGGCGCCGACCGGATCATCGGCGTCGACCTGAACCCGTCCAAGCAGCCGCTCGCCGAGAAGTTCGGCATGACGGACTTCATCAATCCCAAGGAAGTGGACGACGTGGTGGCCGCCATCGTCGAGATGACCGGCGGCGGCGTGGACTATTCGTTCGAATGCATCGGCAACGTCGACGTCATGCGTCAGGCGCTGGAGTGCTGTCACAAGGGCTGGGGCGAAAGCATCATCATCGGTGTAGCCGGCGCCGGCAAGGAAATCAGCACCCGACCGTTCCAGCTGGTTACCGGCCGGGTCTGGCGCGGCACCGCGTTCGGCGGGGCCAAAGGTCGAACGCAGGTGCCCCGGATCGTCGACTGGTACATGGACGGCAAGATCAACATCGACGATCTCATTACCCACACCCTGAGCCTCGATCAGATCCACGAAGGGTTCGAGCTGATGCACAGGGGCGAGAGCATCCGCTCCGTCGTCATCTACTGATGCCGCTGCCAGGGAGACTTCTCCGATGAGCCACCTCGAGATTGCCGAAGCGCTGTTCGCAGGATTCGCCAGCGGCGACGCCGACGCCGTCCGGGCGCTGTGCGCCCCGGACATGACGGCGACGCAGAACCATGGCCCCGCCATGAGCGTGGACACGCTGCTCGAATTCACCCTCGCGGTGCTGAAGGTGGTGAAAGGGTTCCGCTACGAAGAGGCGGTGCGCACGGCCACGGACCGTGGCTTCGTCGAGGAGCACCAGGTGCGCGGCACGCTGCCTGACGGCAGCCAGCTCGATCTGGCGGCCTGCGTCGTCGGGGAGGTCAGCGACGGGCGGATCACGGCGCTGCGGGAATACCTCGACGGGTCCAGGGCGCGGCCGCTGCTGAAGGCGCTGGCTCAGTAGTAGTGGCGCAGCCGCAGGTAGACGTTGTTGTTGTCTTCGAGCTGTCCGAACTGAGTGTGGCTGCGGCTGCCGCCGAACAGGTTGGCCCCGCCGGACAGCTGCCAGGCATCGCTGAAGCGGTAGCTCGCCGTGGGGCGCAGGTGGTAGTCGTCGTCGCTCGGTGAGTAGAACGTGAACAGCCCGAGAGTGAGGTTGTCGCGCAGCGCCCGGTAGCTGAGCCGCAGCGTGAGCAGAGATCGCCATCTGTCCGGCGCCCTGGAGGGGTCCGGAAGCTCTGCTCTGAGCGCCGCCCGGTTGTGGAGATGCTCGCCGTAGTACTGCACGGCACCGGTGAGGTTCGGGATCAGCTCTCGCTCGTAGCCCAGCAGCCAGCGGCCCTGGGAGTTAGGCACGTTCGGGTCGTCGCCGTTGCCGTCGTCCCGGGACTCGTACCATGAGCCCTCGGCGCTGAGGATACCGGCGCCGAAAGGCCGGCGAACGCTGAGGCCGGCGGACTGCATGGGCGCGAAAGTGGCCCGGCCGCGCCGATTCACCGCGGTCGGCTGCTTGAAGTAGCCGTGGTAGGCGTACAGCGCGAGCTCCGTGGAGCGTACGCGGCGGAACAGCCGCAGCGCCACCTCGCCGCTGTCCAGACCCTCCGGCCGCGCCACGCTCAGAGGCGGGTCCAGCACCTCGATGGCGCCTGCTGCGGGGTTCCAGAAGGAAAACCGCTCGCCGTCCAGATAGGTGTCCGGAGCGAACTCCGGGGTCCAGACCAGGTCGATGTTGACCAGATCGGTGTACGCGGTGACACGCACCGCCGTGGACGGCGCCTTCAGGTACTCGTCGTCACGTCCGGCGAAGAACGATTCGAAGTCCTTGGGGAACAGGTCGTTCAGGAACAGCAGGTCGCCGGTGCCCCAGGTGAGTACCTGACGCCCGACCTTGACGTCGAGGGCGGAGCCCAGCGGGAACTGCACGGCGAGTTCCCGCAGCTCCAGCTCCGTCGCGTTCAAGGCTTCGTCGCGAAACGCGTCCGCTTTGAGGGACGCGGTCCAGCGGTCGGCCGCCCACTCGGTCTCGGCGCGACCGCGCAGCTCAGCCAGGGTCGCCCGGGTGGGCTCGGCGCCGTCGACCCGGACGCCGCCGGCCAGCTCGAGAAACCCGGTCCAGACCAGCGCCTCCGAGCCGCCGTTCCAGTCGTCCCCCCAGTCGTCGTCCAAGCCTTCGCCGCTCTCCGCGCCGGCCGCTGCCGCGAGCAGGACCACGGACAGCGCCAGGAGGCGACCGCCGGATCGACGTCGGCTCATTCCAGCCACTGCCGCGGCGGGGCCCGCAGCGAGCGCTCGGAGAACACTTCCTCGGGTATGCCCAGGTCGTAGCCGATGTTGCGGAAGCGCATCTCGGTGGCACCGCCACCGGCGAGGTCGCTCACCAGGGTGCGGGTGACGGTCGGGTGGCCCTGGATCGTCTCCACCGCCTGCGCGTCGACCCGTCGGTACGCCTCGCCGGCATTGTTGCGGTACTCGATGCGCATTGGAAGGAAGGTCTCGCGATCGATCCAGGTGGTGTACTCGGCGAACTCGACGGAGTTCGGTTCCAGCGGGACGTGCCGCAGCACGTAGTGCTGCTCCGTGGTGTCGACCAGCTCGTGGCGGTCGGCGCTGGGCAGACGCCCGGACACGTCTTCGTAGAAGTAGTGCGAGCCGACGAAGCTGGTGCGCTTGTCACCGGCCGATATGCGCTTGACCAGATCCAACCCCGGCAGGTAGAGCCAGCGGTCGTCGTCACCGCGGACATGCTTCTCCACCAGGTACACGGTGCCCCGCACGTCCGACGGGCGGCTGAACACCACGAGGAATTCCTGATCGCCGCCGCCGGCGGAGACCGGGTAGCCGGGCTCCGAGACCGTCCGGCGCAGCACCGTGAACTGACGCACCTGCTGGCGACCCTGACTGTCGCTGATGACCATGCGCGCCTCGCTGCGGCCGTCGACGCCCGCGTAGTAGGCAGCCCGGTTCGCTCTGGCGACGATCTCTTCGGGATCGCCGAGCGCCTCGGCCCGAACACCGTGGGGGCTGAGCAGGATGATGGCGAAAAGGCATAGCCGGACCGGTCGCTTCATGACTGGGTTCCTTGTGGGATTTGAGACGGCGATTCCGAAGGCGCGGCGTCGCTTGGCAGCAGCCGGCGGGCGAGCACGCTGATCACGGCGGGCAGCAGCAGCAGCGTGACCGCGCTGCTGATCAGCATGATCGAGGCCATGAACGCCCCCACGGTGATGTAGGGCACCAGCGGTGCGGCAAACAGCGGCGTGAACCCCAGGGCGATGACTACCGCGTTGCGGAAGATGGCGCGGGCCGGCTCCTCGAACAGCGCTTCCCGGGCGCCAGCGTAGCCCTGACTCGTCACCAGGCTGCGGAAGCGCTGCAGGAAGTGGATGGCGAAGTCGATGGACAGGCCCAGGGTCAGGGCAGAGAGGACGGCGATGGGCATGTCGTAGTACTTGCCGATCCAGCCGATGATGCCGTAGACGAAGGCGATGGTCAGGGTCAGCGGCAGCATGGCGATGAGGCCGAACTTCAGCGAGCGGAACAGCACCACCATGATCGCCAGCACCGCGGCGAAGGCGCCGAGCAAGCTGGTCAGCATGCCCTTGACCATGGCCTGCTGCCAGACCACGTTGATGTAGGTCTTGCCCGCCCAGCGGGCCTCGGCGCCCCCGGTTGGCGGGTTGGCGGCCAGCCAGCTCTCCATGTGGGTCTGCACGCTGGTCATGTCGCGATTGTCGCCGCTGGCCAGCTGTATCCAGATGGCCGTGCTGCTGTAGTCGACCGTGACCATGTGCCACAGGTCCTGCGGTCGATGGGACGACTGGTATTGCAGCAGGGTCTGGGCGACGGCGCTGGCCGACGTGGGGATCCGGTAGTGCTCGCTGCCGCCGCCGTGCAGTTCCCGGTTCACGACCTTGACCACGTCGGGCAGGGCGTTGGTCTTCCCAACCAGACCGGAATCGAGCAGTGCCTGCTGGGCGCGCTCCAGATAGCTCAGCGCTGCCGGCTCGAGGAACAGCTTCTGCGCCTGCTGCAGCGCCTCGGCGCGGGCGAGCAGAGAGGCCAGCATCTCTACGGCGGGGCCGTCGGCATCGAAGGACGCGTCATCCAACGCCGAGATTACCCGGTCGAGGTCGAGCGGCGGTTCCAGGGCGGCTTCGACCGCGTCTCGAAGCCCGCGGTCGAGGGGTTCGATCGCGCTCTGCGTTTCGCTCGCGAAGTCGCGGAGCCGTTGCTCCGGCAGTGGCCGGGTGAACACCAGGAAGGCATCGTAGGTGCCGGCGAAGTGCTCGTTCAGCACCCGATCGGCGACCCGTACGGGGTGGCTTTCCTTGAACCAGCGGACCGGGTTGTCGTTGATCTCGATCCGGGCGATGCCCGCGACGCTCACGGCCAGCATGGCGGCGGCGGCACCGATCACCGGCCATGGCCGGGAGAACGCGAACCGTCCGGTGGCGCGCAGCGCCCTGGCCACCGCGGAAGATCCCTCCGTTGCCAGAGCGAGCGCGTGCAGTCTGGCAAGTTGACCCGGCCGCATCCGCACCACGAAAGCCGGAATGAAGACGATGGTCAGCAGGAAGGCCAGCAGAATCCCGGCGGCCACGAAGGCACCAAAGACCTGAACCGGCGGGATCGGCGTCAGCATCAGCGAGGCGAAGCCAATGGCCGACGTGACCGATGTGTAGAGCATCGGCGCGTACAGGTGGTCGATGACCTCCCGGATCACCGCTTCCGCGCCGCGTTCGTCCGAGTAGCGGTCGGCGAATTCGGACATGATGTGCACCGAATCGACCACCGCGATCGGCATGAGGAAGATCGGGATCATCGAGCTCATGATGTGCACGGTGAAACCGAGACCGATCAGCGCGCCCATGAGGCGATGACGGTGGTCATGGCGACGATCATTGGCGCGATGACCAGCACGGGACTCCTGAAGAAGTACCACATCAGCAGAAATATCATCAGCCCCGCGAGCGGCGCCGAGATGCCCATCTGCACGAACATCTGGTGGCCGAAGGTGTCTTCCGCGACGGGCAGGCCCGTGACGTGGTAGCTGTCGTCGCTGTCGAGGCTGGCAGCCTCTGCCTGGATCTGGCGGGAGATCCGGTAGCTCAGATCCTTGCTCTCGATTGGCACGTACACCGCGGCGGCGCGACCATCTTCGGAGACCAGGGTGTTCATCAGCAGCGGCAGGCGGGCGACGGCCTCCCGGATCGACGCCGCCTGCGCGGCGTTCCGGGGCGGCGTGCGCATCAGCCACTGGAAACGGATGGTCCCTGGACCGGCCTGGGTGATGTTGTCGGCGTTGGCCAGCGACATCAGGTCGCGATCGATCACGCCGTCCATGGCCAGAATCCGCTGGCTCAACGTGTGCAGCGCGGCCAGGGAGCGGGGATTGAAGATGCCATCGGGATCGCTGTCGTTGACCGCGCCGACCACGATCGCGTCGTGGAGGTCGAACCGGGCTTCCACCAGATTGTGGAACACCCGGCTCGGCTGGTCCGCCGGCAGCATGTTCTCCGGGTCGGTATCGATCTGAATCCACGGGATCTGGCTGCCGAGCCCCACCAGCAGCAGCAGCGTGGCAGCGTACACCCAGCGAGGGTGTCGGGTTGCGACGAGGCTGATCTGATGTTTCATCCGCGGCTGAGCCAATATATTAGAAACGTCTAATTTAAGAGCCGGCGCCCCGGCCCGACATCAGGGGTTTCCCTTACCCGGCCATTGCCAGGCTCCCGGCCCCCGCCTAGGCTGCGGGGTTTCCAGGCGGACGCGGAGGCATCCATGGACCAGCGGCAATGGCTCGATCAGGTCAGCGAGGACATCGTCGAACCCGACCTGCCGATCGTTGATCCGCATCATCACCTGTGGGACCACCCGGACAGCCGCTACCTGCTCGACGAGCTGCTCGCCGACATCCGCAGCGGCCACAACGTGGTGGCCACGGTGTTCGTGGAGTGCGCCAGCATGTACCGGGCCGAGGGTCCGGAGGCCCTGCGGCCGGTCGGCGAGACGGAGTTCGTCAACGGGGTCGCCGCCATGGCCGCGAGCGGCCGCTACGGCACCGTGCGCGCCTGTGCGGGCATCGTCGGTTTCGCCGATCTGACCCTCGGCGCCGCGGTGGGCGAGGTGCTGGACGCTCATCTGGCCCGCAGCGAGCGGTTTCGGGGCATCCGCCACGCCGCGGGCTGGGACGCGGATCCGCGGGTGCGCAACTCCCATACCAACCCGCCCCAGGGCCTGCTGGCGCTGCCGGCGTTTCGCGACGGCGTCGAAGCGCTGGGGGCCCGGGGCCTGTCCTTCGAAGCCTGGCTGTACCACCATCAGATCCCGGAGCTCATCGATCTCGCCCGGGCCTTTCCCGACCTCAGCATCGTGTTCGACCACTTCGGCGGTCCGCTCGGCATTGGCCCGTACGAAGGCCGGCGTGAAGAGATCTACGCGCGCTGGTGCGACGACGTGGCGGAGCTGGCCCGCTGCCCGAACGTTAACGCCAAGCTCGGCGGCCTGCTCATGCCGATCAACGGGTTCGAGTTCCACAAGCGGGACACGCCGGCCACGTCCGACGAGATCGTGGCGGCCACCGGCCGCTACTACCGGCACGCCATCGACTGTTTCGGGGTCGAGCGCTGCATGTTCGAGAGCAACTTCCCGGTGGACAAGCGCAGCTGCTCCTATCACGTGCTCTACAACGCCTTCAAGAAGCTGGTCGCAGATGCCTCGCCGGATGAGAAACGGCAGCTGTTTCACGACACGGCGAGTCGGGTCTATCGTCTCTGACCGGGGCGCGGACAGCGGAGGCCGTGGATGGGATAATGCGCCCGGAGTCCCGTCACCCGAGGAGTATCAATGACGAGAACACGATTCGCCG
>JBFISC010000104.1:0-11912 GCA_041608775.1 Pseudomonadales bacterium
CTCAGCGCCTACGCCTCGGAAGGCGTGGCCAACGTCATGGTCGAGTTCGACGCTGACTACGACCTCGACCAGGCTCTGATCGACGTCCGCGAAGCCGTGGACCGCACCAAGCCCGAGCTGCCAAGCACGGCCGAAGAGCCCATCGTGCAGGAGCAGAGCGCCGACGACTTCCCGGTGATTCAGGTCAACCTGGTCGGCGACGGCGTGCCGGAGCGAATGCTCTACAACCTCGCCATCGAGCTCCGCGACGACATCGAAGCCGTTCCGGGCGTGCTCCAGGCGGAGATGCAGGGCCACCGGGAAGAGCTGCTCGAAGCGATCATCGACCCCACCGCGCTGGAGGCCTACCGGATCTCCAACGAAGAGCTGATCAACACCATCATCCGTAACAACCGGCTGATCCCTGCCGGCAGCATCGACACCGGCCAGGGGCGTTTCTCGGTGAAGGTGCCGAGCATCATCGAAGAAGCGGAGGACGTGTTCGACCTGCCGATCCGCGCCGACGGCGACACGGTGGTGACGCTCGGCGACGTTGCGACGGTGCGACGGACCTTCAAGGACCGGGTCAGCTACGCCCGGGTCGACGGCCAGGACACGATCTCGCTGCGGGTGACAAAGCGCGCCAACGCCAACGTCATCGAAACCGTCGAAGCCGTGAAGGCCGTAGTCGAGCGTCATCGCCCCAGCATGCCGTCCCGGGTCGACGTCACCTACTCCCAGAATCAGGCGCCCTTCGCAGAACAGCAGGTCACGGAACTGCAGGGCAACATCTTCACGGCCCTCGCCCTCGTCATGGTGCTGGTGGTAGCGGCCATGGGGTTCCGCAGCGGCATCATCGTCGGTCTGGGAATCCCGGTTTCGTTCCTGTTCTCGCTGATTTTCATCTACCTGCTGGGCTACACGTTCAACTTCATGGTCATGTTCGGCATGCTGCTCGGCCTCGGCATGCTGATCGACGGCGCCATCGTCGTGACCGAGTACGCCGACCGGAAGATGATCGAAGGTTTCGACCGCCGAGCAGCCTACTCCCTGGCCGCGAAACGCATGTTCTGGCCGGTCGTCGCCTCGGTGGCGACCACGCTGGCGGCCTTTCTGCCGCTGATGTTCTGGCCCGGTGTGCCCGGGAAATTCATGCGTTACCTGCCGGTCACGGTATTCACGGTGCTGACCGGCTCGCTGGTGTACGCGCTGCTGTTCGGCCCGGTACTGGGGTCCCTGTTCGGCAAGGCCGGCGCGCGTGACCAGAAGTCCATGGCGGCCTTGAAGGAGCTGGAGGAAGGCGACCCCACCAAACTGGGCGGATTCACCGGCCTCTATGCACGCCTGCTGGCCTACGCCAGCCGCTACGCGCTGGCGACCCTCACTCTCATCCTCGGCATCCTCTTCACCAGCTTCTGGGCATACGGTGAGTACGGTCGCGGCATGGTGTTCTTCTCCGACACCGATCCGAAATTCGCCGAGATTTCCGTGCGCGCCCGCGGCAACCTGTCCGCCGCCGAGATCAACGCCCTGGTACGCGAGGTGGAGCGCGAGGTCCTCGAGGTGCAGGGCATCAAGACCACCAACACCGCCACCTCGGTGGGCGGCAGTTCCCGCCGGGGCTTCGATCGCATCGGCAGCATCTTCGTCGAGCTGCACGACGAGAACGAACGCGATCGCAAGGGCGCTGAGATCTTCGACGAGGTCCGGGACCGCACCGCTTCGCTGGCCGGCATCATGGTAGAAGTCCAGAAAATGGAGCAGGGCCCGCCGGTCGGCAAGCCGGTGCAGATCGAGTTCTCGTCCTACGACCGCAGCCTGCTAGAACCGGCCGTGACCCGCGTCCGCGAGTACCTCGACACCCTGCCCGGTCTGCTGGACATCGATGACACCCGTTCCCTCCCTGGTATCGAGTGGCGCCTGAGCGTCGATCGGGCCCAGGCCGCCCTTTACGGCGCGGACGTGTCCCAGGTCGGCATCGCCGTGCAGCTGGTCACCAACGGGGTCAAGGTCGGCGAGTACCGGCCCGACAAGGCCGACGACGCCGTGGACATCCGGGTGCGCTACCCGACCGAGGCACGCGGCATCTCGACCCTGGACGACATCCGAATCAGCACCTCGAAGGGGCTGATTCCGATCTCCAACTTCGTCAGCCGTGCGCCGTCGCCCAACGTCGACACCCTGCAGCGCATCGACGGCCTGCCGGTGGAGTTCATCCGGGCCAACGTCGCGGAGGGTGTGCTGGCCGACGACATGGTCAAGCAGGTCCAGGCGTGGCTGGAAACCCAGTTGTTCCCGCCCGGTCTGGACATCGAGTTCCGCGGGGCCAACGAAGAGCAGGCGGAATCCATGTCGTTCATCATGGTGGCGATGGTGATGTCGCTGCTGCTGATGTTCGTGCTGCTGGTGACCCAGTTCAACAGCCTCTACCAGGCCACGCTGATCCTGGTGGCCGTGGTGATGTCCACGGCCGGCGTGCTGCTCGGCCTGCTGGTGACCGGCTCGCCATTCAGCGCCATCCTCACCGGGGTCGGCGTGGTGGCCCTTGCCGGCATCGTGGTGAACAACAACATCGTGCTCATCGATACCTACAACCACCTGCGGCGCGAGCACCCCGAGCTCAACTACGTGGCGCTCATCGTCCGCACCGGCGCGCAGCGGATGCGCCCGGTCATGCTCACCACCGTTACCACCGTGTTCGGGCTGCTGCCGCTCGCCAGCAACCTGTCGATCGACCTGGCAAACCGCACCATCGTTTACGGAGGTCAGCTGTCGATGTTCTGGGTGCCGTTGTCCCAGGCGATCGTGTCAGGCCTCACCTTCGCGACCCTGCTGACCCTGGTGGCAACGCCGGCCATGCTCGCGGTGCCGCATCAGATCAAGCTGATCCGGACCCTTGCCGCGCGCAACCTGCGCAAGCGGCTGCGGCCGTTCCCCCGCGGTCGGCGCAGCGCCGGCGGCCCGGGCAACCAGGACGGACGCGGCAGCGCCGCCGGTACTGCCGGCACCAGCGCCTGATCCACGTGCCTTGAGGACGGCGGCGGCTCCGGCTTAACATGCCGCCACCCGTCCGGCGGAGCCTGCGCCCGTGAACCCCTGGGTCGTGAACCTGCGCGACGCTGCAGCCGGCGATGCCGCGCTCACCGGCGGCAAGGCGGCCCGACTGAGCCGGCTGGCCCGTGCCGGGATGACCGTGCCCGACGCCTTCGTGGTCACCAGCGCAGCTTTCACCGCCCACTTCCCCGCCGTATCCGAGGTCCCTGCCCAGGCTCCCGAGCTGCAGCCGATGCTGCGCCAGGCGATCGGCGCGGCCCTGCTGGCCCAGTTCCCCGATAACCCTTACCTGGTGGTGAGAAGCTCCGCGCTGGCCGAGGACAGCGCCGGTGCGAGCTTTGCCGGGCAGCACGAGAGCTATTACTACGTTGCGCCCGACGACGTCCCGGACAAGGTGGTCGACTGCTGGCTGTCCCTATGGTCTGCGCCCGCCCGCCATTATCGAGCCGCGCGGGCCAGGGACGGCGCCGGCCGCGGGGTCGATCCGGACCCTTGCGGCGAGCTCGCCATGGCCGTGATCGTTCAGCGCATGGTGCAGGCCGAGCGCTCGGGCGTGTGCTTCACCTGCGACCCGACCGGACGCTACCCGGATCACGCCTGGATCGAGGCGGCCTGGGGCCTGGGCGCCGCGCTGGTGGACGGTCGGGTGTCGCCGGATCGACTGCTGCTGGAGCGTGGCGGCACCCTGGTGCGGCGGGAGATCGGCCGCAAGCGGCAGAAGGTCGCTGCCACCCTCAGCGATCCCGGCGACCTGCGCCTCGAGCCGGTGCCGCTGCTGCAGCAGACCGCCAGCGTGCTGAGCGAGCGGGACGCCGCCGATGTCCTCGACAAGAGCCTGGAAGCAGAAGCGCTGTTCGGTGGTCCCCAGGACGTGGAGTGGGCTTACCAGGGTCAGGTGCTTTACCTGCTGCAGAGCCGGCCGATCACCACCAAGGGTCCTCCCCGCAGCCGGACGCCGGGCGCCGACCCCGCTGGCCGCGGTCCTGCCGGGAGATGGGTTCTGTTCAAGCCCCTGGCGGAGAACTTCACCGAGCCGCTCACGCCCATGAGCGTGGATCTGTTCCGGCGGGTGCTGCCCCCCATCGGACGTTTCATCGACGGACACTACTACCTCAACCTCGATCTTGCGGCACGGCTGCTGCCGCTGCGCTGGCGCGCCGACGAGCTGGTCAAGGTCCTGCTGCTGCGGGAGGAGCCTGCGGCACTGCAGCTGAGCCCGTGGCGGCTGCCGCTGGCGCTGCTGGGGCTCGCCGGGCTGTACCTGCTGGACGGCGTCAGCTGGCATCGCAGCGCCCGGGTCACCCGGGCGGATCTGCAGGACTACGCGACCCTGTGCCGGAAGCTGCTCGCCGGCCGCGACGAGGTCCCGGCCGTGCTGCATCGACTGGTGGTCGGATCCGGGCATCCGTTCGAGCCGATCGGGCGACGCGCTTACTACCTCAACGTGTCCGCCGGACGCTACTTCCTGCTGCTCGGCGCGCTCGGCAGGCTGACGGCACGCTATGCGCCCGGACTGGACCCGCAGCTGGTGCAGAGCCTGTGCAGCGGCGACGGCAACACCAGCTCCCGTCACCTGGTCGAGGGCATCCGCGCTCTCGCGGCGATCGCCAGGGGCGATGCCATGCTCGGCGAAGCCCTGGCGGCCGGGGATCCCACGGCGCTGGCCGCGGTGCTCGATGAGCTGCCGCCGGACCATCGCTTCGCGCGCGCGCTGGATGCCTTCCTGCAGCGCTTCGGCCATCGCTGCTCGAAGGAGATGGAGCTGTCGACGCCGCGCTGGCGGGAAGATCCGCTGCCGCTGCTGCTCATGGTCCGCTCCTACCTCAGGTCGCCGCCGGGCCCACCGCCGGACACCCACGCGGACTACCTGCTGGCCCGAAACCGAATCCGCGAGGCGTTGCCGCGACGCTGGCAGCAGCGCCTGGCAGACTATCTGATCGAGCGTATCCGCTACTACGTCTCGCTCCGCGAGGACACCCGCCACTACCACACCATGGCCATGGACGTGGTCCGCACCCGGCTGCTGGGCGTGGAGCAGAAGCTGCTCGCCACCCGCCGGCTGCGGGTGCCCGGAGACCTGTTCTACCTGACCTGGGACGAGGTCCGGGATCTGGAGCAGGCGCGCCTCGGCTGGCACGACGTCTCGGCGCGCATCAGAACCCGGCGCCAGGCGCACCGGCGGATCGCCCGGGAGGGCGCGCCGGAGACCATCGGCGTCACCCCAGCGGACGCCGAAAACGTCGGAGCAACGAACGGTGTGGACAACCTCACCGGCCAATGCGCCAGCCCCGGGACTGCCGAGGGCCGGGCGCGCATCGTCCTCGATCCGGCGCTCGCCCACGACCTGGAGCCGGGCGACATCCTGGTCGCCCCCTATACCGATCCCGGATGGACCCCGCTGTTTCCGCTGGTCGACGCGGTGATCGTGGAGCTCGGCAGCTTCCTTTCCCACGCCGGCACGGTGGCCCGGGAGTACGGCATTCCCTGCGTGGTCGACGTCGCCGACTGCACCCGCACCCTGAAGGAGGGGCAGCGCATCCGGGTCTTTGCCAGCGCGGGGCGCATCGAGGTGTGCGAACCATGAGTTTGCTGGCCTACCTGCTGCTGCTGCCCGCCTCCGTATGGCTTCTCGGCGCCGTCTTCAGCCTCTTCGACCGCGGCGACCGGGCCACGGTACTTGGCCGGATCGCCGTGCGCGGCCTGCCGTTCGTCGCCGTCGCGCTGGTGCTCGGCGACCGCGCGGCCGTGCCGGCGCTGGCCGCCGCGGCCACCGTGGCAACAGCCCACGTGGCCTGGAGCTGGCTCAGCCAGGCCATCGTCCGGCGCGGCCGGCTCCATCCGAACGAGGATTGAAGAAAAAAAGCCCCCGGCGACGGGGGATTGGGGAGGGAGGGGGTTGTCGCCGGGGTGCTCGAAACCGTCTCGGACATTCTTCTGCGCGGCTTCTCGACGAGGTATGGAACATCGCTGCCATCCTCGTCAAGTTAGGCCCGGCAACGGCGTGAGAGTTCCCTGATCGGGCGGAAATTGTGCCGTCGCTCAGGTATTCTCGGCGCCTTCATCTTCAGCGGAGCCCGCTGCCCATGCCCGTCTCTCTGGGAGTACACGTCGGTCAGCAGAACCTGGCCATGGGGGAGCTGCGCGCCCTCTGGCGGAAACTGGACGGCGCCGGCGTCGACTGGATCTCCGCCTGGGACCACTTCTACGAGGCGCCGCCCAAGGGCGGCACCCAGCCCCACTTCGAGGCGCTGGCCACCCTGGGCGCCCTGGCCGCGGAAACCCGCCAGGCCCGCATCGGCTGCCTGGTCTTCTACGTCGGCTACCGCAACCCCGCGCTGCTCGCCAAAGCCGCCACCACGCTGGACCACATCAGCGGCGGCCGCTTCGAGCTCGGGCTGGGTGCCGGCTGGCACATCTGGGAGGCCAGCGCCTATGGATACCCGTTTCCCGACATCGGTACCCGGCTCGACATGCTCGAGGAGGCCGTGCAGATCATCCGCCGGATGCTCACCGAGCCCCGCACCACGTTTTCCGGCAAGCACTTCCAGGTGGATGACGCCAGCTGCCTGCCGCCGCCCGTGCAGCCTCGCCTGCCAATCTGGATCGGTGGCGTCGGCGAGAAGCGCACCCTGAAAGTCGTGGCCGACCACGCCGACGGCTGGAATGCCGCCTACCTGGCGCCGGCCGAGTTCGCGCGGGTCAACGCGGTGCTGGACCACTGGTGCGAGGACGAGGGCCGTGACCCCGCCAGCCTGAAGCGGGCCGTCAACGTCACCTTCAACCTCGGGCTCGACGAGGCCGGCGTGAAACGTCAGCGAGAGCTGCTGGCTGCGGACTGGGGGGACGCAGCGGAGCGCGTGGCCGGCGGGGCGCTGCTGGCGACTCCCGAGCGGGCGGCTGAGCGGGTTCTCGAGTACGTGCATGCCGGCGCCGATGAGGTCAACGTCGCGCTGCGCGCACCCTGGGATCCTGAAACCCTGGACGCCTACCTGGAAACGGTGCTGCCGGCAGTGCGGAAGGCGGCCGGCTAGCCGCTCGCCGCCGGGGGTCAGCCCCGATCCGCCAGCGCGCGTGCGAACGCGAGCACCCGCTCCGCCTCCGCGGCATGCAGATTCTCGATCAGCGCGCCGTCCAGCACCGCGACCCCCTTCCCTTGTTGCTGGGCAGCCTGCCAGGCGTCGAGCACCCGGCGCGCATGGGTGACGGCATCGTCGCCGAACCCGAACACCTCGTTGGCGACGTCGATCTGAGTAGGGTGAATCAGCGTTTTCCCGTCGAATCCCATCTGCCGGGCCTGCACGCAGGCGCTGCGGAACGCATCCTGGTTGCGGAAATCCAGGTGCACGCCGTCCAGCAGATCGCGTCCCAGGGCTCGGGCGGCAAGCACGCAGTGCTGCAACGCGTAGGCCAGATTGTGGCGCGCTTCCGTGTGCTCGGCACGGAGTTCCTTGACCAGATCGCTGGTCCCCATCACCAGCACCCGGATGCGCTCGCTGTGGGCGGTCAGCCGGGCCACCTCGAGCACGGCGAGCGGCGTCTCCACCATGATCCACAGCGGCAGCGCGGACCCGCCCGCCGAGCCCACGGCCGCAATGATGGCATCAATCTGAGCGGTGCTTTCCACCTTGGGAAACAGCAGCGCGTCCACCTCGAGACCGGCCATGGCCGACACGTCGTCCGCACCCCACGGGGTCTCCAGGCCGTTGACTCGAACCACCAGCTCACGGTGGCCGTACCCCCCGCCGGCCACTGCCGCCGCAACGTTGGCCCGCGCCTGATCCTTGGCATCTGCCGCCACGGCGTCCTCGAGATCGAAGATCACGCCGTCACAAGGCAGCGAACGCGCCTTGTCCAGCGCGCGCTGGTTCGCGCCCGGCATGTACAGCACGGATCGTCTGGGCCTGGGAAGGTCTGTCACCGGCGGACCGGGTCAGGCTTTGCGCGCGGGAACCCGCTCGGGCGCGGAGAAAAAGCCGGAGTGACGCCGACCGCGTGCCACCTGGCTGCGCGCCTCGCGGCACTCGGCTTTGCAGCGGCAGCTGTAGTCGGAAAGCACGGGGATCAGCGTGAAAGCACCGAGCAGTCGCGCAACCGCCGACCAGCCTTCCTGGCCCTGATACCAGTCCGACTCGAGCTTAGGCACTTCCATGAAGAAACCGGAGAAGAAGAAGAACATGAGGGCGGTGGCGGCGATGGCAAGGATGCGGGAGATGAAGATGCCGAGGTACGGCGTCAGCGTCAGCCAAGCCAGTACCGCGCCGGCGGCATACGGTACCCACAGCCACGGGCTGGGATGCGGGACGTGCAGCAACGCGAGGACCGCGAAGGTCAACCCCACCACTCCGTGGAACCACTGCAGGCCGCGGGTGAGGGCAATCGAGTTGTCGCTGTTGCTGCCGATGGCGTTTCCCATGACGTGTTTCAGATTTCTGGTCCAACAAGTCTCTGCAATCGACGAAATGCAGTCAACCGATTGTTACAGCTGGTGACATCTGGCTACCGAGTTACTCAATTAGACCCCGAATTCGGAGCAAGATCTGCGCCCTTGTTCCCATTTAGTCTATTTGTTTGTCATTAAATCCAGCTCAAGTCAAAGACAAGAAGCGTGCCGATTACCAGCCGGTCCTGCTCAGCCGATCCGGGCCGATTGCCCCCCGTCCACCGGCAGGCACACCCCGGTGATGAAGCGCGCTTCGTCCGAGGCCAGGAACAGCGCCGCGTTGGCGACATCCCAGGCATCGCCCATCTTTCCGCCCAGCGGCACCTGAGCATTCCTGGTCTGAATCAACTGCTGACGATCACGGCCCGCGGCGACGTAGCCTTCGATGGCCATGGGCGTGTTCATCAACCCCGGCATGATCACGTTCGCGCGGATGCCGCGCGCGGCATTGCCGCTGGCCACGCTGTGCGTGTACGCGTTCAGGGCCGCCTTCGACGCCTTGTAGGCGACGATGCCGACCGCGCAGACCGCGGCCACGGAGGAGATGTTGGTGATCACCCCGTGCCCCTGCCTGCGCATCACCGGCAACGCGTGCTTGCAGACCAGCATGATGCCCTTGAGGTTGGTGTCGAAGATGCGATCCCAGACCTCCACGGTCATGCTGGCGGCGCCGCGGTCGCCGGCGCCGATGCCGACGTTGTTGTGGAGCACGTCCACACGTCCGTAGCGGGCGACACAGGCAGCAATCAGCGCTTCGCAGTCCGCCTCCCGGGTGATGTCGGCCTCGAACACGCTGCCGTCGCCGCCCCGATCCCGGCACAGAGCCAGCGTCTCTTCCGCCGACGCGGCGTCGCGGTCGACCAGCAGCACGCGAGCGCCTTCTTCCGCAAACCGGATAGCCGTTGCCCGGCCATTGCCTATGGTCGCGCCCGGCGTCTGCCCGGCGCCGACCACCACCGCGACCTTGTCCGCTAGACGTCCCATCCAGGCAGGCCCTCGTCGAGCTGCACGCCGAGCGTGTTCAACGCCATGGAAACCAGATTGTACTGGCCAACCGTGAACACCAGATCCATGAGCTGCTGCGTGGTCAGGTGCTGTGACAAACCATTCCACGTGGTGTCGCTGACATGCGCGTCGGCGTGCAGCTCGTCGGTAGCGGCGAGCAGGAGCCGATCGAGCTCCGAGATACCAGGCGTGTCCGGTCCGCTCTTCGCGGAGCGGATCTCGTCGTCGCTCATGCCCGCGCGGCGCGCGATCTGCACGTGCTGGCCCCACTCGTATCCAGCCTGACAGAGATAGCCGATGCGCAGAATCACCAGTTCCCGCTCGCGCACCCCGAGGGTCGACTTGCCGAGAATGTGATTGGCAAACACCAGCCAGCGCCGCATCAGATCGGGATGATGGGCCAGCGTCTTGAAGATGTTGAACACCGGTCCGCGCTCGGCGATGGGCGCCAGAACTTCCTTCGCCTGCTCGCTCCAGGCATCAGGCTCGAGCGGCGATACCCGCGGTTCGCTCAATCGCATGCTCACTCCCCCTGTGCTGTTCCCGCACCTAATATACACGGCTCATCCCCCCGCGACAGGAGACTCGCATGACGGTCAGGCAGCGCCAGGAAGCGGCGGTTCGCATCATCACCCTGGACCGCCCGGCGGTCCGCAACGCGGTGGACGGCCCGACCGCAGCGGCGCTGGCAGACGCCTTCCGCAACTTCGACGCCGACCCGGACAGCGCCGTGGCGATCCTCACCGGCGCGGGCGGCACCTTCTGCGCCGGCGCCGACCTGAAGGCCGTGGCCGCGGGCGGCGGCAATCGGGTGGAACGCGCCGGCGATGGTCCCATGGGCCCGACCCGGCTGCGGCTCGGCAAGCCGGTGATCGCCGCCGTGGAGGGTCACGCCGTTGCCGGCGGCCTGGAGCTCGCGCTCTGGTGCGATCTGCGGGTGGCGGCACGCGACGCGGTCTTCGGCGTGTACTGCCGGCGCTGGGGCGTGCCGCTGGTGGATGGCGGCACCGTGCGTCTGCCGCGGCTGATCGGCCAGAGTCACGCCATGGACCTGGTCCTGACCGGGCGCGGTGTGTCCGGCGAAGAGGCCCTCCGCATGGGCCTGGCCAACCGGCTCTGCGAGCCCGGAGATGCACTCACCGAAGCGATCGCTCTGGCGCGCCAGCTCGCCGCCTTTCCCCAGCGCTGCCTGCGCAGCGACCGGCACTCCGTTCTCGGCCAGTGGGGGCTCGACGAGGCCGAGGCGCTCGCAGCGGAAACCCGGCTCGGGCTGGAGGTGATCCGCTCCGGCGAGACCCGGGCAGGCGCCAGTCGTTTCGCAGCCGGCGCCGGCCGGCACGGCGACTTCACCGATCTGTAGCGGATCCGCCGGTGGCTCCAGGTCCGCGGTGCGCTACCATCCACTTCGGCCGACCGGACACCCGCGCCGCGCGCGACCAACTACAGGAGGACCGCCATGGCTTTTTCCGAACGACCGAACTTCGGCGTCACCATGTTTCCCACCGACTACGCCATCCAGCCGGTGGAGCTGGCCCGGGCAGTGGAGGAGCGCGGCCTCGACAGCCTGTTCTTCCCCGAGCACACCCACATCCCGGCGTCCCGGGCCACGCCGTTTCCCGGCGGCGGCGACCTGCCGAAGATGTACTGGCATACCCACGACCCGTTCGTCGCGCTGGGCGCCTGCGCAGCGGTCACCAGCCGGATCCGTCTGGGCACCGGCATCTGCCTGGTGATCGAGCGCGACCCCATCACCCTGGCCAAGGAAGCCGCCTCGCTGGATCTGCTCTCCGGCGGCAGGCTGGTCATGGGCATTGGCGCGGGGTGGAACCGGGAGGAGATGGAGAACCATGGCGCCAGCTACAAGCATCGCTGGGCCGTGGTCCGGGAAAAGGTGCTCGCCATGCGCGAGATCTGGAACAACGAGGCGGCCGAGTTCCACGGCGAGCACGTCGACTTCGATCCGATCTGGTCGTACCCGAAGCCGGTGCAGAAAGGCGGCCCGCCGATCTGGATCGGCGCCAACTCGAAGTGGGTGTTCGATCGGATCGCCGACTACGCCGACGGGTGGATGCCAATCGGCGGGCTCGGCAGCGGCAACATGGAGCGGCTCGAGCAGGCGATGCAGGCCCGCGGGCGCAAGGTGGCCGATCTCGACATGGCGCTGTTCGGCGCGCCGGCGGACTACGATCAGCTCATGGGGCGGATCGAGCAAGGCTTCGACGAGCTGGTGTTCTCGCTGCCCGACGCGGGTGCCGACCGGGTGCTGCCGTTGCTCGACAAGCTCGCCGCGCTGGCCGAACGGGCACGGGGCTGACCCAGGCCACGCGACCGGACCCGCGATCAGCCGGGGCCGGTGATGCCCTGCATGAGCAGCCGCAGGGCAAACTCGGGGTCCTGCTGCAGCAGGGCCACCGAGCCCATGGGCGCGAGCTTC
>JBFISC010000105.1:0-11901 GCA_041608775.1 Pseudomonadales bacterium
CCGCGCCGCCCATGATGTCGGCGCCCTGGTGCTGCTCGACGGCGCCCAGGCCATTCTCCATCTGGCGGTGGACGTGCGGGAACTGGACTGCGACTTCTACGCGTTCTCCGGGCACAAGATGTTCGGCCCCACCGGCATCGGGGTGCTCTACGGCAAGGAGGCGGCGCTCGACGCCATGCCCCCCTGGCAGGGTGGGGGCGAGATGATCGAGCGGGTGACCATCGAGCGCAGCACCTACCAGGGCCTGCCCTACAAGTTCGAGGCCGGCACGCCGAACATCGCCGGCGCCATCGGTCTCGGCGCCGCCGTGGATTACCTCAACGGGTTGCCCCGAGAGGCGCTGCTGGCGCAGGAACACACCCTCGTGGCGAGGGCCGTGAGCGGCCTGAAACAGATTCCCGGGGTGCGGCTGATCGGCGAGCCGGCCGAGCGCCTGTCGGTGATCTCGTTCCTGATGGACGGCAGCCACCCCAACGACGTCGGCACCCTCCTCGACCAGCAGGGTGTGGCGGTACGCACAGGCCATCACTGCGCCATGCCCCTGATGGAACGTTTCAAGATTCCCGGAACCGTGAGAGCCGCGTTCAGTCTGTATAATGGCCAGGACGACGTGGACGCGCTGCTGCAGGGCGTGGAGAAGGTCCGGAGCTTTCTCTAGCCGGCCCCTGGCCCGACACACTCGCAGGATCAGTTATGGAAACGCCAACATGACCGTCAGCACCTTCGATCCCCGCCGGACCGATGCCGCCCTCAGCGTCACCGACGCTGCGCTGAAGCACCTGCGCAACCAGATCGAGCGCTCGGCGCGCTCCTGCCTGAGGCTCGGCGTGAAGGAGAGCGGCTGCAACGGCTACATGTACACCCTCGACTATCTGGACTCGCCTGGCGCCGACGACCTGGCCTACGACATCGGCGACGGCGTGGTCGTCTACGTCCGCGAGCAGGACCTGCCGCTGGTACAGGGCACCGAGGTGGACTACGTGACCGAGGGGCTGAATGCCAGCCTCAAGTTCAAGAACCCGAACGCGGCGACCTACTGCGGCTGCGGCGAAAGCTTCGCGGTCGCCACCGGCCGCTGACCGCGGCGCCCATGGAAAGACGCTTGGTACCGTTGCTGCGGGACTGTCCGGCCCGCCTGGTGCCTACGGGCGACCCCATCACCATTCGCGACGGCACCTTCGTGACCCTGACCCAGACTCTGGGTGGCACGTACACGGTGGTGGTCAACGGCAACATGGCGAGAATCGACGGCGCCGACGCCGACGCGCTGGGGTTCCAGCCGGAGGTACTCGAGTTCGAACCGCGCCCGGACGGGCGCGTCGACCGGCAGCAGGTGCACGAGGCGCTGGCCAGCGTGTACGACCCCGAGATCCCGGTGAACATCGTCGATCTCGGTCTGGTGTACGGCTGTGACATCGGCGACGACGGCAAGGTCACGGTCACGATGACCCTGACGGCTCCGGGCTGCGGGATGGGACCGGTGCTGGTGGACGACGTCAAGCGCCGCGTGGGCCGGGTGCCCAACGTTTCGGCGGTAGATGTCGAGCTGGTGTTCGATCCGCCGTGGTCCCGGGACATGATGACCGAGGAGGCTCAGCTCGAGCTGGGGCTGTTCTGATGGGCACGCCGGCCGACACCGCCGATACCCGCATGGACCTCGATGCGATCCGCGAGGCTTTCGCGTTTTTCGACTCCTGGGAGGACAGATACCGGTTCGTCATCGACCTCGGCAGGGAATTACCGCACCTGGACGAATCCGCTCGAACCGAAGATCACCTGGTGCGCGGTTGTCAGAGCCAGGTGTGGCTGCACGCCCGGTTCGACCCGGAAACCGGCACGATGCGGCTTGCGCTCGACAGCGATGCCCACATCGTCCGCGGGCTGATCGCCATCGTGCTGGCTGCCTACGACGGGCGCACGCCGCAGCAGATCGTAGACTTCGACATGGCCGCGCTGTTCGACGAGCTCGATCTCCTGAGCCATCTGTCGGTAACGCGGGGCAACGGCCTGCGCGCCATGGTTCAGGCCATCGAGAAGCAGGCGGCGAAGGCCCTGCAGTCCGGCTGAGGGACCTGCGAGGATGGAGCTTCGCTAGGCGACCCGGACCTGCTCGACGAACCGGCCGCTGCGCTGCTGGAACTCGAGCAGCCGTCGCTCGTCCTCGCAGAGACCCAGGCTGGCACCCACCGCGTCTATGGATTCACCGCGCTCGACGCGTTCGCGCGCCTGCAGCAGCAGGTAGCGTCGCGAGGAGGCAGCGTGCTCAGGAGGTCGCGCCGGCTCGACGTCGCCGTGCAGCAACTGATCCAGGCTGTCCGCAACCCGGGTCGAAGCCTCGGCGAACACCTGCAGATCGCGCTGCATCGCATCGAGCCGATGGCGCTGACGAGCACTCCGACGCGCAACGCGCCAGCTCCACAGCAGCGCGCCAATGGCGGCAGCCAGGGTCAGGGCACTCAGCCAGGCGGCGGGCAGGCCGCCGGCGGACAGCTCAGGCAAACTCATCGATCGCTCCCCGTCTCCCGGACTCTGGCCGCCTGCGGCGTTTCGGCCGTCGTTTCGCCGGCTCGCGCTGGTTGTCGGCGGATTCGGCGCGCTCGCGCCAGCGTTGATCCGCCACGGTGCGGACCCGGCCGATGCCGGAGGGTTCGGAGGTGATTCGCTCTGCCATGGTAGACCTCGCGACGCCGTCGGTTCGGGGTTCCCTGACTCAAGCGTAGACGAGATTCGTCAATGCGCCAGCGCCGCAACCCGGTTCGGGCGTCAGGAATCCGCGTCGCCGATGACCATCCTGAACCACGTCCACCGGCACCACTGTGACGCCGCGCACAGGCTCAGCTCAGGGTTGCTCGGGATCCCGGGTGAAGAGCAGGCCGCCGGCCGCCGTGCGCCTGCGTTCGATGGACTCGTCCAGCGTAGCGGGCTCAGCGTGGCGGACGTGGGCGAACGCGCTACCCTGGTCGGTAGCGTTGCGGTTGCGGGCCATATTGCCCTTGCGCGCGACGATGACGTCGACGCGACGGTTTCGTGCCCGACCCTCCGGAGTGGCGTTGGTCTCGATCGGATGGTTCTCGCCGTAGCCCACGGCGGCAATGCGGGAACGCTCGATGCCACGAGCTTCGAGGAAGCGTGCCACGGCCGAAGCGCGCAGCGCCGACAGCTCCCAGTTCGACGGGTACCGCGACGAGCTCACCGGGACGTTGTCGGTGTAGCCCTCCACCGTCACCGGGTTGTCGAACCCCGCGAGAAACGCCGTCAGCTCCTCCAGCACCGCGGCGCCACCGGGCTGCAGCGACGCGGCCCCGGGCGCAAACAGCACCTCGGACGGAAGGCTGATCTCAAGCCAATCCTTGTTGCTGGCGATCCGGGGCGTCGCGGTCGCATCCAGCCCGGCAAAGCGCTCCTGCAACCGCTCGACGCTCGGCTCGATCTCGCTGTCGCCGGGTTCCGGGTCGGCGTATCCCGGCTCGGCGCTGACGTCCAGCACGTGGGGGGAGGCAGCCAGCAGCGGATCGCCCACCTGGATGGGTTCGAGCGACCGGGGCTGCGCGGAAAACGTCGCCGAAAGCGTCTGGGAGAGCTCGGCCAGCTCCACCTGATTGCTCCGAGCCACGGCGTACATGACCACGAAGAACGCGAACAGCAGGGTCACGAAGTCGGCGTATGAGACGAGCCACCGGTCGTCGCCGGCCGGCTCCCCGGGAGGCTGTGGCCTGGCCATCATCCGCCCGACAGGTAGCCGTTCAGGCGAGCGCGGATCCTGCTGGGATGCTCCCCTTCGGTGAGGCACATGAGCCCCTCCAGCACCAGGGCCCGTCGCTGCCACTGGCCCTCGGCGATCGCCCGGAGCCGATCCGCCAGCGGCAGGAACAACAGATTGGCGGAGCCCACGCCGTAGATAGTCGCGACGAAGGCGGTGGCGATCCCCACCCCCAGCTGGTCGGGATCGTCGAGGTGGCCCATGACCTGAATCAGGCCGAGCACGGCGCCGACGATGCCGATGGTCGGGGCATAGCCGCCCATGCTCCGGAAGACCTGGGCCGCGGCGAGATCGGTGCCGAGGCGGGTGTCGTTCTCCAGCTCCAGGGTCCGGCGCAGCGCTACCATCTCGCCGCCGTCGGCCACCATCTGCAAACCGGCGCGCACGAACGCATCCTTCTCTGCGCCGGCGAGCTCCTCGAGGCTCACCAGACCACCCCGCCGCACCTGGCGTGACCAGTCGGCGATTCGGTCCACCAGCTGCTCCAGATCGAGCTCCGGCGGCGAGGCCACCCAGCTCAGCCTGTTCCAGGCCCGGCGCAGGGTGGCTCCCGGGGTCTGCAGAACTACGGCGCCCAGGGTGCCGCCCAGCACGATGACGGCTGCAGGCAGGTTGAGCAGGCCGGATGCGGACAGTCCCTCCAGCGCCGAGCCGCCGAGAATGGCGAGGAAGCCGATGGCGGCGCCGGCGATCGCGAGCACATCGATGCGACCGCCGGATGCTGCGCGCGGAGGCCGGGCCGCAGCCAGTCGGGACCGCTCAACGGCCATCGATCCACTCCTTCAGGTGCGCTCGCAGCCGCAGGGTCGCCTGGCTCATCAGCTGGCTCACCCTGGACTCGCCTACGCCGATGACGCTGCCGACCTCCTTGAGGTTGAGCTCCTGGTCGTAGTAGAGCGACAGGATCAGCTGCTCCCGCTCGGGCAAGGTCCGGATGGCTTCCGCGAGCTGCTCGCGAAACGCCGAGGACTCGAACAGGGCCGCCAGGTCGTGTCCCTCGGCCTCGGGGCCGTCGCCACCCTCCACGGTTTCCTCGAAGCTCACCAGCTTGTGCCCGACGGCGTCGTTCAGCATGGCGAAGTAGTCGTCCAGCGTGACGCCCAGCTCCTCCGCGACCTCCCGGTCCTGGGGCGGACGACCCAGGCGGGCCTGGGCGCGCCGCATCGCTTCATCGAGCTGGCGACCGTTCCTGTGAACCGAGCGCGGCGTCCAGTCGCCGCGGCGGACCTCGTCGATCATCGCCCCGCGGATCCTGATGCTGGCGAAGGTCTCGAAATTCGCACCCCGGCTGCCGTCGTAGTTCTGCTGCGCTTCCAGCAGCCCGATCATGCCGGCCTGCATGAGATCGTCGAGCTGCACGCTGTCGGGCAGCCGGGCTTTGAGATGACAGGCGATGCGCTTGACCAGATGCAGGTGGCTCGCCACCAGGTCTTCCCGTCCGGGTTCGCACGCCGCGTAGGCCGAGACTGCACCCTCGCCCATCAGCCGGCCCTGCGCTCCGCCACCAGGTTCTCGAGAAAGAACTCGAGATGGCCACGGGCAGCGGAAGCCGGCGGCCAGGCGTCCACCCGACGAGCGAGGGCATCGAAGGCGCGAGCGCTCTCGCTGCTCGGAAAGATCTCTGCGACTGCCCGCTGCCGGCTAACGGCCTTGCGCAGCTGCGGATCCATGGGAATCGCCCCGGCGTAGTCCAGGCGCACGTCGAGAAACCGGTCGGTGACCCGCTGCAGCTTGTCGAACACCGTCTGGCCGCGCTCGCCGGGTCCGACCATGTTCACGACAATGTGGAACCGGTCCAGCCCGTGACTCTGGTTCAGCACCTTGATCAGCGCGTAGCCGTCGGTGATGGAGGTGGGCTCGTTACAGACCACGACGATGACCTCCTGGGTCGCTGCCAGAAACCCCAGCACGTCCGAGGAAATGCCCGCCGCGGTATCCACCAGCAGCGTGTCCATGGTGTCGGCAATAGCCGCGAAGGCCGAGATGATGGCGGCCTGTCCCTGAACGCCGAGCGCGGCCATCTCCCGCACCCCGGACGCAGCCGGGACGATTCGCAGGCCGCTCGGCATTTCCACCAGCACGTCGGCCAGCGCGCACTCCCCCGACAGCACGTGTTCCAACGTGCGGGTCGGTTTCAACCCCAGCAGCACGTCGACGTTGGCGAGTCCCAGGTCGGCATCCAGCAACGTCACCCGATGGCCGAGCCTGGACAGAGCCACGCCGAGATTGACGCAGACGTTGGTTTTGCCCGCACCACCTTTGCCGCTGGACACGCCAACGACCCGTACCGGCCGGGTGGCAGACACCGTCATGGAATTCTCCTTCTACCTAGCAAAGATAGAAGCCAGGGCCGATCGGTCAAACGCCGTCATCAGCGCCCGCAGGCAGGTCGCCTCGCTGGGCGCGTCGAGCTCGGCCGCGAGATCACTGCCCTGCCCGATCCACCAGAGCGGCAGCTGCCACTCGACCAGCAGGTTGACACATTCCCACATCGACTCGGCCTGGTCCGTGTGGGTGATCACGATCCCGGCGAGGGCGTGGTCGAGAAACTGGCGCCGCAGTCGGCGCAGCGCGGCAGCCTGCCACACCGCCGGGACGGTGAGCAGATCGGTGACCCCCGGCAGCGCCGGGGACGGCGAGTCGCCCCGAACACCGCCCGCATCGATGAGCACCAGCTGCATGTGGCGCCACTCGTCCAGGGTTTCGCACAGCGACTGTTCGCCGCACTCGATGTACTCGATCCCGAGCAGCTCCGCCGAGGTCGCGAGCTGCTCGCAGCCGGCCAGCCGGCTGCGATCGGTACCCACCAGCAGCGTGCCGTAGCGGCCGTAGCGCAGCACCCTTGAAGCGGCAAGCTTGATCAGCGCCGTGGTCTTGCCCGCGCCCGGCGGGCCGAGCAGCCGGAACCGGCCACACAGCGGCTGGGGCGGCGGCGCGCAGGGAATCAGCCGGCTCACCGAACGCTCCACGTCCGCCGGGCCACGCAGCGCTGCAGGCAGCTGGGACAGCGCGGCATGGCCGAGTCCCAGCGCCTTCAGCTGGGCGACGATGCGATCCCGCTGGACCCGGGCCGGGCTGTCGGCGGCGTCCATGCCTGCCAGAACCTCGACCCGACCGTCACGGTTGTGCTGCTCGAGAATCAGCGCATCCGCACCGAGCTCGGCGCGCACCCTGGCGTACACCTCGCGGACGCTCGCGCCGACGAAGCGCCGCGGTCCGGAACCGCCCGCAGGCGCCGATCGCGCCGCCGTCGGGCCGTCTCCCGGCGCGGGCTCATGGCTGCGCGGTTCCAACTGCACGCCGTTCGGCGCGTCCGCTGCATCGACTGACATCAGGCGGTTCCTCTACCAATAGTGGAAACGACGGTTATCTGCTTGTTGTCCGGGATCTCCTCGTACGCCAGCACGTGGATGAACTGACGCGACATCCGGAAGAACCGGGCGAGCAGGGAACGGATGGCGCTGCTGACCACCAGCACGGTGGGTTTGCCCGCCACTTCCTGGCGTTCGGCCGCCTCACGCACCGACCGCTGGAGGCTCTCCATCATTCCGGGCTCTATGGTCGGCACGCCGTCGGCGTTGCTCTGTTTTTTGGCCTGGGCCAGCAGACGCTCCAGCTCGGGCTCCAGGGTGATGACGTCGAGGTTGCTGTCGTTGCCGTAGATGTTCTGCACGATCATTCGTCCGAGCGCCGTGCGCACCGCAGCCGTGAGCACGTCCCGATCGGTGTTGCCGGGCCCGAGCTCGGTGATCGTTTCGGCAATGGTGCGCAGGTCGCGAATAGGGATCTTCTCCGACAGCAGGTTCTGCAGCACCCGCAGCAACCCGGACAGGGAGATGCTCTCCGGAACAAGCTGCTCCGCGAGCTTCGGTGAATGCTCGGCGAGCAGATCGAGCAGCTGCTGCACCTCGTCGTGGCCGAGCAGCTCGGCGGCATGATCCTGCATGACCTGATTCAGGTGCGTGGCGATGACCGTGCTGGCGTTGACCACCGTGTAGCCCAGCGTCTCCGCTTCCTCCCGGACGCTTTCCTCGATCCAGTAGGCGCTGAGACCGAAGGCGGGATCGGTGGTGGGCACGCCATCCAGCTCGCTGAACACTTCTCCCGGGTCGATTGCCAGCAGCTTGCCGGGATGGACTTCGCCCTCGCCTACCGTGACCCCCATGAGCGTGATCACGTAGCTGTTCGGGATCAGCTTGATGTTGTCCCGGATGTGCACCGTGGGAACGAGGAAGCCGAGTTCCTGAGACAGCCGCTTGCGGACCCCGCGGATACGCTCCAGCAGATCGCCTTTCTGTTCCCGGTCCACCAGCGAAATCAGCCGGTAGCCGACCTCGAGACCGAGAATGTCCACCGGGGCGACGTCGTCCCAGCCCACCTCGAGGTTCTCCCCGGTCCGCTCCACTGGCTCCTCCGGAGCGGCTTCGGCCACCTGCTCTGCCCGGCGACGCTGCGCGATCGTGTAGGCGCCGAACCCGGCTGCCGCGCCCAGGGTGAGGAACACCAGATGCGGCATGCCCGGCACCAGCCCGAGCACCACCAGAATACCGGCGGCCACCGCCAGCGCCCTGGGATCGTCGAACAGCTGACGCATCACCTGGGCGGCCATGTCCTCCGAGCCGGTCACCCGGGTAACCATGATTGCCGCCGCCGTCGACAGCAGCAGCGACGGGATCTGCGCCACCAGCCCGTCGCCGATGGTCAGCAGCGTGTAGTTGCGCAATGCCGCCGAGAACTCGAGGTCGTGCTGCGCCATGCCGATGATCAGGCCGCCGATGATGTTGATCAGCAGAATCAGAATGCCGGCCACGGCATCGCCGCGGACGAACTTGCTCGCACCGTCCATGGAGCCGTAGAAGTCGGCTTCGGCGCCGATCTCCACACGCCGGCGCTTCGCCTCGTCCTGGTCGATGATCCCGGCGTTCAGATCGGCGTCGATGGCCATCTGCTTGCCCGGCATGGCGTCCAGGGTGAAACGCGCGCTGACTTCCGAGATCCGGCCGGCGCCCTTGGTGACCACCACGAAATTGATGATCACGAGAATGATGAACACCACCAGGCCGACCACGTAGTTGCCGCCGACCACGACCTCGCCGAAGGCCTGGATGACCTTGCCGGCTGCATCACCGCCCGAATGGCCTTCGAGCAGCACCACCCGCGTGGACGCGACGTTCAGCGCCAGCCGTAGCAGCGTCGCCACCAGCAGCACGGTGGGGAAGGCCGCGAAGTCGAGGGGCCGCATGGCGTAGACGGCCACCAGAAGGACCACGATGGCCAGCGCGATGTTGAACGTGAAGGACACGTCCAGCAGAAACGGCGGCACCGTCAGGGTCATCAGACCCAGCAGCAGTAACAGCAGCAGCGGAATGCCGAGGCCTAGATTCGCACCCGTTTTCATCGATCCACCGCGAATTCAGTTGGAATGTCGACCTCGCCCAGCACCGGTGCCTGGCGGACCTGGCCGCGCCGGTACAGATCGAGCTGATAGACGTAGGCCAGCACCTTGGCCACCGCCACGTACAGCGGGCCGGGAACCTCCTGACCCACGTCGGTGGCGTGATAGACCGCCCGCGCCAACGGCGGTACCGGAATCTGCGGCACGTCGTGAGCGCTGGCGATCTCCCGGATCCGGAACGCCATGTGGTCGGCGCCTTTGGCCAGAACCACGGGAGCGCCCATGGATTCGCCGTCGTACTTCAGCGCCACCGAGTAGTGCTCGGGGTTGGTGATGACGACGTCTGCCTCGGGCACGTTGGCGAGCATCTGGCGCTTGGAGATCTCCTGCTGCAGCTGTCGGATCCGCGAGCGGACCTCCGGCTTGCCTTCCGAGTCCTTGAGCTCGTCCTTGACCTCCTGCTTGGTCATCTTCAGCTGCTTCTTGTGCTGAGCGACCTGGAACGGCACGTCGATGACGGCCACGATCACCAGCGACAGGCCGACGAGCAGCAGCGCGATGCCGACATACTCCACGCTGCCGGCGATGGCGGACTCGAGCGTCCGCGCCGACAGGCCGAGCATGCCGTCGAGAAAGCCGGTCAGAGCCAGGGTCGAGATCCCGGCGATCAGCACGAACTTGGCGACGGATTTGCCGAGCTCCATCAGCGACTTCACCGAAAACATCCGCTTGAGGCCGCTGATCGGGCTGATCCGGCTTCCTTTGAACGCGAACGCTTTGGCGGAGAGCACCATGCCGCCGGTGGCGACCATGGAGGCGCCGCCGATGACCGTCACCGCCACCAGAAACGGCAGCGTTGCGGTCAGCCCGGCCTGAAAGGCCGTCTCCAGAACCGCGTACATGTTGTCCTGGGGCCGCGCCGCGAGCTCGAAGCAATGCCTCATCAGCTCGCCGACCTCCCGGGCGGAACTGGGGAACAGCAGCAGCAGGGTCGCGGCACCGACGGTCACCAGTGCCATGGAGGTGAGTTCCCGGGAGCGGGCGACCTGGCCCTCCTCCCGCGCCTTCTGCAACCGTCTCGGTGTCGGTTCTTCTGTGCGTTCCTGGCCCTGCTGTTCTTCTGCCATCTCAGCGCATCCAGCTGCTGATCACGTCGACGAACTCCGCGAACAGCCGATCGAACTGGGGCAGCCAGCCCTGCAGCGCGACGAGCATGATCACGGCGCCGAAAACGATGCTGAACGGAAAGCCCAGCGAAAAGACGTTGAGCTGCGGCGCGCTGCGGCTCATCACGCCGAATGCCAGGTTGACGATGAGCAGCGCGGTCACGGCCGGCAGAGCGATCAGCACGCCGCCCACGAACATCCAGCTGCCGAGCCCGGCGATGCGCTCGGCGAACTCGGTGAGCGGTATGCCGATTCCGGTCGGATAGAGCTCGAAGCCGCGAATCACGATCTCGAGCATCAGCAGGTGGCCATTCACCGCGAGAAACATCAGGGATATCAGCAGCAGGTAAAACTGGCTCCAGGCGGTAACCTGCACGCCGTTCACCGGATCCGCCATCATTGCGAAGCCGAGCCCCATCTGCATGCCCATGAACTGGCCGGCGACCACGAACAGCTGAAAGAAGATGCTGGTGGCGAAGCCGAGGCCGATGCCGGTGAGCAGCTGTTCGGCCATGGTCAGCACCGTGACGATCGAGAAGTCGATGATCATGGGCATCTCGGTAAGCAGCGGGGCCACCGCCATGCCGATGGCGAAGGTAAGCGCCAGCTTGATGCGCGGAGAGACCATCTGGTTACCGAGGATCGGAACCACCATGATGAATCCGCCGATGCGCAGGCTGGCCCAGACGACCTGGCTGACCCACACGATGAGGCTGTCGATGGAGATTTCCACCCGATCACCCGATCAGCCCGGGCATCATCAGCATGAGTTCCTGGAACGAATCCACCATCTCGCCCAGCAGCCACGGCCCCAGCACCATGATGGAGATCAGGGTAGCGAGCAGGCGCGGCAGAAAGCTCAGGGTCTGCTCGTTGATCTGCGTGGCCGCCTGAAACACGGACACCACCAGCCCGACCAGCAGGCTCGGCACAATCAGCACGGCGACGCCGAGCACCACCAGGTACAGCGCGTCGCCGAACAGGTACAGCACATCGCCCTGGGTCACGTCAGGCTCCCGAAGCTGCTGGCCAGGGTGCCCATGATCATCACCCAGCCATCCACCACCACGAACAGCATGATCTTGAACGGCAGCGAGATGATCAGCGGCGACAGCATCATCATGCCCATCGACATGAGCACGCTGGCGACGATCAGGTCGATGACCAGGAACGGGATGAAGATCATGAAGCCCATCTGGAACGCCGTCTTCAGCTCGCTGGTCATGAAGGCGGGAACGAGGACGAAGAAGTTGACCTCTTCAGGGGTCGCCGCCCGGTTGTCCGCGAGATCCATGAACAGCGCCAGATCGGCGTCCCGGGTCTGGGACAGCATGAACTCGCGAATCGGCTGGGACGCGGCCTGCAGGGCATCCTCTGCGCTCAGCGCCTCCGCCATGTACGGCTCGACGGCGCTCTGATTGACCCGCTCGAGCACCGGCATCATGACGAAGATGGTGAGGAACAGGGCCAGACCGATCAGAATCTGGTTCGACGGCGTCTGCTGCAGGCCCAGCGCCTGGCGCAGAATCGCAAACACCACGATGATCCGGGTGAAGGCCGTCATCATGATGACCAGCGAC
>JBFISC010000106.1:0-11867 GCA_041608775.1 Pseudomonadales bacterium
CCAGAGGCTCGTAGGCGAGCTCGGACTGGAGCGCCAGGCCCACCTGCGCCAGCGCCGGCTGCTCCGGCGCCGCCACGTAAAGCGTTCCATCCAGGCCCCCGGGCAGCAGACAGGCCAGATCGGCCTTCATGGCGGACGCCACTGCGCGCGGGTCAGTCAGGGGAATGGGGCTGGCAACGCTGCCGAGGCTGGTCTGGCTCACGGCCTCCGCCAGCGCGGCCCGCTCCGGCACCGTCAACCTTCCCTGCCACTGATGGCTGATCCCGCTCACCCATACGGACTCCGCCACATCGACGACCGCTACGTGAACGCGCGCCGAGCGCGAACCCACCTGGGTGAGCTCGACCCGCACCAGGTAGTCGATGGTGCGCGGCGGCGCGCAGCGGGGCTCCGGTCGATCCACGGCCAGGCGAACGCCGTCGATCTCCAGGAGCCGCTGCCGCAGACGCCGCTCAACGGCCTTCGCCAGCCGGTTGCTCGCGCCGGGCGGCGCCCCTGTCACTACGCTCGACAGGCGCACCGTCGCGCCGCTGAAGCGCGGGTGCCGGCTCAACGCGGCACCGAGCTCCGGCGCCACCTCGGCATCGATCCAGCGGCCGAGCTCGCCTTCCAGCGCGGCATCCGCAGCAATCGCGCCAGCGGCAGCCAGCCACGCGAGCAGCGCGACGAAGCCGAACGCCACGGTCCGCTCAAGCGCCATGGTGGCGCACCTCACCGAAGCGATCGATCACCAGCTCGCCGCTAGCGCCGCCGTCGACGAATGCCCGGATCTGCCGCGCCATCCGCTCCGGCATGGCGATACCCCAGCGATACGCGGCCGCGCCCTGAGAACGCGTCAGCGCGCCAGACATCAGCGCGGGAATGGTCTCCGGCAGCAGCTCGTGAACCCGTCCGGGCGCCGCCGCCGGCTGAAAGGTGAAGTCGCTCTCGAGGGACAGAACGCCCTGCTCGTTGAACGCGAACACGCGGATCGCGCCGCGGTTCACCAGCCGCAGGAAGTCCTGATCCGAGGCGAACCTGAGGCTCAGCCCCTCGCGGCTTGCCTTCGTCGCGCCCGGCTCAGACTCCGGCCGAGGGGCCGGTGCCGATAGAAGTGGCGCGACAGGCTCCGGTTGCCGCGGCGCGACGCGCACGACCTCGGCCGGCCGCGCCGGATCCGGTGCCGGATCGATGCTGTCCGGCGCCGCCGGGGCGGCGACCACCACCCGGGGCTGCGCGGTCGGCAGCGGCCGCCGATTGACCGGGCCCGGCGGCGCCGCGAGCGCCGCAGGCGCCTGGTCAGGTTCGGGCACCGGCTCCGTCAGCGGGGCATTCGTTGCCTTGTCAACCGGGGCGGGATCCTGCTGCGCGACCGGTTCGGGCTCGACGCTGCGCACCAGAGCCAGAATGGCGATGAGACAGAATGCGATGATGGCCATGAAGCGCATGACGTCCGCCTGCAGGCTGTCGCCAACGGCCTGGTACGGATCACCGGGCCGCATCGCCATCACCCGGCAGCGCCAGGCCGCGCTCCAGCCGCTGCACGCTGCTCAGGAGCTCCTGCATGTCGCGCCGCTGCTCGCCCTCGTAGAACTCGTGCAGCCTGGCGCCGGCGTAGAGGGTCTTGCCGAGCCGCATCAGGTAGCCGCCCACGGCCCCGACGATGGTGGTGCTGAGGGCGAGCAGAATGCCGCCGTCCACCAGCTTGCGGAGCACCGAGCCGGCGCTGTCGCTGAGCGCGTGGTCGGGGTCGGCCAGCGCCGCCTGCAGGGCACTGCGCATGCCGACGGCGGTCCAGATGACGCCGATGCCGATGAACAGGTGAATCCACACGTCGGTGAGCTGGTCGAGTTCCACGACGGCGCGGCGGTCGGGAACCTCGGCCAGCAGCCGGCGCAGACGATCCAGGTGCATGACGAACAACGCCAGCACCGCTGCGAACAGCCAGCTCGACCCGCCCAGATTCAGCGCCAGCCACTGCGTCAGCCGCTCACCGCCGTCCGCCTGCGGGTCCACCAGCAGCATGGCGGCGATGGCCACTCCGGCGCCGACGCCGGCACCGGGGAGAAAGCCGACCCGGGTTCTCATCGGCGGGCGCCCGCCTCACAGGCGCTGCAGGTCGCCTCCAGCACCAGCTCGGCCTCCTTCAGAAGGTTGTCGGCCCGGTAGAAGCTCTGCTGGTCGGCGCTGGCGCGCAGCAGCCCCAGCTCCTTGTCGTGGAGCTCTGCCTGCATGTTGGAGAGCACCCGGTCCCGCTGCGGACAGGTCTGCGAGCAGGTGTTGTAGTCTCCCTGCAGCGAGACGAACTTGACCCCGAAGTAGCGGTTGTACAGCGCCTGGGCCTGACGCCGGCTGATCACCTCCATGTCGTTGGCCCGCATCAGGAAGTCGCTGAAGCGCATGCGGTTCTTCGCATCAGGATTCGCTTCGGCGATGGCCAGCAGCTGCTGGAAATAGCCGTCGAACTGAAACTCACATCCCTTGGCGAGCCGCTCGGACGCTTCCGCCATGGCCGAGTCGAGATTGCCGCTCAGGCGCGCCGAGCAGTAGTCGGCGGTCTCCTGGGTGGCGCAGGCGGCGAGGCCGAGAGCGGCCGCCGCGATGAGCAGAACTTTGCGCATGATCATTCTCCTTTGTTCCCGAGGCTGTGTTTCGCGCTACATCGCCAGCGGGCTTTCGAACTCCGCTTCACCGATCTGATACGGCGGCGCGGCGATGGGACCTTCGCGCACGGACTCGCCGAAGAGGATTTCCTTCACACCGCCGACCACGGCCGCCATCTCCGGCGTGATCAGCCCGAACGACTGATTCAGCTGTTCCATCAGCGACGCCCGGGCGATCTCCTGCTGGGTCGCCGCGATGAGATGGGAGGCTTCCTCCATGTCGAGATAGATGTCGGCGGCGACCACGGCCAGGGACTGACCCGGGCCTTCCCGATGAGTGGCCACCAGGTCGTAGTACTGCTTGAAGCGGTCTGACAGGCGCACCCCGGACCGACCTCGCAGCGCGGGCCGCTGCTCCGGACTCGCCGCGCCGGCGCTCTCGCCGAGCAGCGTGTTCTGCAGCGTGGTGGGCGTCGTGCGCTGGCCGAGCTCCTCGCGCAGGCGCTTCTCCAGGCTCGAACGGGTTCCGTTCACGGCCCGCTCCATCTCCGGCAGGCGCTCGCTCATCACGTCGAGCATCTCGAGATAGGTGGCGCCCAGCTGCTTGGCGATGCGCTCGCAGCCCTGATCGCCGTCGGCCCCCTGGCAGAGGCTCTCGGTGTACAGCTGCTGCTGCAGATCGAGCCGGTGAATCACTTCCTGGAGGTTGTTCTCCATGTCCTCGGCAACCTGGCCGGTCTCGCGGATGTCCTCGAGCACCGTGGTGGGAAACAGCCGCACCACGGGGCCGGTGTCCCCCTGCGCAGCCGGGGATACCCCGATGGCCAGCGCGAGACACAGCGCGGAGAGGATGGGGAGGAAGGCGGTGTCCTTGGGCATGGCAACTCTCCTGTTTTGGTTCGAAACTAGCGATCGCACGATGAACGAACACTGAACGGCGATCACGGCAACGGCTCCACGGCAACGCGAACGGGCACCGTTTCGCCTGGATGCTGCTGCGTCCACTTGGTGAAGGTCCTGCCCTGATAGCGATAGCTGACGTCGTAGCCGTCCGGCCCGCGGACCCGGCGGGTTCGATAGCTGTCGGTGCAGCGGCGCACGACGGCGGGCGCGGCCGCCGTCGCGTAGCCGCGACGGGGGGAGAAGTGCGAACGGGCCTCGCGCGCGTGATCGCGGGCCACGGAGGCGCCGAGCATGGCGCCGGCAACCGTGAACGCCTTCCTGCCGTTGCCGCCGCCGAACTGGTTGCCGATCAGGCCGCCGACAAGTCCGCCCACGAGACTGGCGGCAGCGCCGCCGCCGTGGTGGTGCGGACGCCGATCCGTGTAGCGGTCGTGGTCGTCGTAGCCGGGATAGGGGCGGAAGCGGGCTGACCGGCGGTGGCCGTAGCCCGGCAGCGGATGGGACCCGTAAGGTGCGGATACATCGACGCACTCGCGCACGGGTTCGCTGACTTCGCGCCAGCCGTAGCGCGGGCTCACCCGCACCACCTCGGCGTGAACCATGTGGCTGCCCGGGGCGCCGATACCCGTCGGCGTGTCGGCGACGGCGACCGCCGACGGTCCGGCGAGGGTCAGCAGAATCGCGGCAATCGGGCGACGCCGGCCGGTCGAAGTGCCCATGGTCCCTTCCTCGTGGTCATCGAACCGAGGAGGGTAGGCGCGAGCGCCTTAACTCAAGCTGAACGCAGCGCTTTCAGCCGCGCCAGGCTGGCCGCCGGCCAGACGTCCCGGGCACGGTAGTACTCGGCAACGGCGGGCACCCCGTCCGGCAGCGGCAGCCAGGGCAGCTTCGACGCGGTGTAGATGTGGATGTCCGGCGGCAGCCGGCCCGCCGCTTCCAGGGTGCCGACGCGGACGAAGCTGACCGCCGGCCCCATGCCGGCATAGTGGCTCCAGACCGCCACCCGGCAGGTCGGACAACGGGCTACCGGCTGACCGCGGCCACTGGCGGAGGGCAGCGTCACCAGCTCCGGCTCAGCGCCATCGAGCTCGATTCGGCTGGACTCGATGAGCGCGTTGATGGCGAATGCCGCGCCGGTCTCCCGCTGGCACCAGGTGCAGTGACAGCCATGGACGATCATCGGCAACTCCGTCAGGTTGAACCTCACCGCGCCACAGCCACAACGGCCGGGCAGCGGCGGCGTCAGCGCCGAAACGCTCACCGCGTGCGATCAGGCGAGGCTGTGATCCACCGTGTGCGGCGCGCTGGTGCGGATCTCGTGGCCATGCAGACGGTGCCCGCGAATGTCTGCAAAGGTCTTCTCCACCACCTCTTTGCCACCTTCACCGGCGTGATAGATGTTCGACAGCAGATACAGCGTGCGGGTCGCAGCGCCGGTGAACACGAACACCGAGTCGACGAACCGGTTGTCCTGGAAGGTCGGCGGTCTGTCGCCGTCGAACACGAGCTCGCAGTTTTCGAAGGTGCAGTTGTGAAAGGCCTTTCCGTGGAGTTCGATGCGCTGATTGCGAAAAGTTTCGTTCTGGTGGTTCATGTACGCCTCCGGATGCGCAGCCGAGAAGGGTGAACTCAATATACACCCGTGGGCCGCTGCTGCGACCCGTCCCCGCCCTGGCCTTCAGGAGGCGCCCGGCTCTGCCGCGCCGAACAACTCGTCGACGTGCGCCTGGGGCAAGGGACGCGTGAGCCGGGAAACCACCACCGTCCCGATCACCGAAACAATCTCGCCCATGGCCGCGCAGGAATAAGGGTTCGGCGCCTCGCCGGCGAGCCACGTGACCACGTCGCGCAGGGTGCCCGGGCCGAACCAGGCGGGATCGAGAACCCCCGTGTGGAGGGTCACGAAGGTGCCCATGCCGGCGACCAGGCCGACATAGGCGCCCTTGGCGGTGACCCCGCGCCACAGCGCGCCCACCACCAGCGGTCCGGCGAAGGCGGCCATCATGCCACCGCTGCCGATCCAGACGATCAGCGCGATGTTCACGTCCAGCAGCGCCCACGCCATGGCCATGGCCAGCACCAGCACCCCGACGGTGGCGGCCCGGCTGAGCCAGAGCACCCGATGGTCCAGCTCGTCCTCAGAGAGGTCGGCGTGAATGCGCGGCGCGATGGAGCGCCGGTACAGATCGTTTGCGACGATCTGCGACGACGACACCACCAGCCCGTCCGCCGTGCTCATCACCGCGGACAGAACGCCGATGCCGATCAGCGCTGCGAGCCAGGTGGGAAACAGCTCGATGAACAGCATCGGCAGCGCGCTGTTGGGATTCATCCCGGGCTGATACAGCGCGTCCCCGAGAATCGCCCGGGCCAGCAGCCCCGCCAGGCCGAGCATGCCCAGGGTCAGACCGAAGGCGAACGCGAGCTTGACGAAGGACATCCGCCTGCCCGTGGACCTCAACGCCCAGAGCTTGTTGCCGAGATGCGGGAGCATGCCCAGGGGCATGTGCGCGAGCACGATCGCCACCAGCGACCACCAGGAATGGAACAGGGGCGTCTTCGGGTTTAGCGGCGTGACCAGGTCCGGGTCCTGCTCGGCCAGCTCACGCACGACGCCGGGAAAACCGCCGTCGACGCCGACACCCAGCACCACCAGCACGATCACCACCGCGGCCAGCCCCAGCATCATGAATCCCTGCACGCCGTCGGTGAGGATGTCCGCGTGGGCGCCACCCAGCACCACGTAGAAGAGCAGCACCAGGGTGGTGATTATCAGGGCCCACTCCTTGGGCAGCCCGAGCATGACCTCGAACATCACCAGCCCGGAGACCAGCTGCCCGGCAAGGTAGAACAACAGCACCAGAGACATGAGCGTGACCAGCACCCGGATGCCTTCGGACTGATACCGGTCTCCCAGGTACTCGGGGATGGAGCGGTTGCCGAAGCGGTTGCCGGAGGTGGCAATCAGGCGCATGCAGATCAGCACCCCGAAATACAGCCCGATGGGGTAGAGGAAGTTGCTCCACTGCGCCGCCAGGCCCCACTCGTAGCCGAGCGCCGGGGTGCCGAGGAAGGTGGCGCCGCTGGCGGTTGAGGCAGCGAACGCCAGAGCCAGAAACAGCGCGCCGTAGGAGCCGCGGGCGGTGGCGAAGTCGTCCGCATGCTTGATGCGGCGCTGGGCGTAGAGGCCGATCCCCACCATCAAACCGATGTAAACGACCAGAAACAGCCACGACCATGCCACCAGTGACATGTCATCTCCCCATACCCCAGTGACAACCTACGTTACGGCAGTGACGGCGGGAGTCAATGACGACCGGGACCCAGCGCACGTTCCGCGATTCGGAGCCGGCGCTTAAGCCGGCGTTCAGCTTGGCAGGCGTAGCCTGCGGGGTCATGATCAACGGCACACCGTGTCCCTGTGACCGGAGGTAACGCCATGCCACGTCATGCTCAACCCCGCCGGGTCGCCAGCCGCCTGCTGCTGGCCACGATGCTGTACGTGCCGGTGGCCGTGCAGGCCGGCGAGGTCGTCGTCCACGGCGCGGGTTCCTCGGCTACCGACCGAGCGTCCGCAGCGCCCGGGACGGCGCCCGGGGTCGAGGAGATCAGCCCGGTCGCCGCTCAGCCCCTGACCGCCGACGAGCTCGATTCGCTGGTCGGTCCTGTGGCGCTGTATCCCGACGAGCTGCTGGCCATCGTCCTGCCGGCAGCGACGTTTCCGCTGCAGCTCGTCCAGGCCGCCCGCTACCTGGATGCGCTGGCGGAGAACCCGAAGCTGCAGCCGGACCCGGAGTGGGACGAATCGGTGGTTGCCCTGCTCAACTATCCCGACGTGGTGCACAAACTCGACCAGGATCTGGACTGGACCTGGGAGCTCGGCCAGGCGGTGCTCAACCAGGAAGGCGAGGTCATCGCAGCGGTCACGCGGTTCCGCGAGGAGGCCCATGCGAGCGGCAACCTGCGCTCCGACGAACGGCAACGGGTGGCTGCGGGCGAAGGCGCCATCGAGATCCACCCGGCCGATCCGGAGGTTCTCTACGTGCCGGACTACGAGCCGGCCGTGGTGCGCAGCCGTCGGGTGACCAGCTACCGCTACTACCCCCGGGCATATCCCGTGTACTACTACCCCTACGATCCGGGTCACTACTTTGCCAGCGGCTATTTCTGGGGGCTGACCAGCGCTTTCAGCATCGGCTGGCACACCCACAACGTTTACGTGTACCACTACGGACACCGCCGCCATCCCTACTACGGCCGCAGCTACGCCTTCGATCACTACCGCTACTGGCAGCCTTACGGGCGTCCGTACTGGCGCAGCTACAGCCACGGCAGACCTCACTACGGCCACCGCCGCGATGGAAGCCGGCGCCAGCCCGGCCGACGTTCTGGCGACGGACGGCATGACGACCGGTACGGAGGACGCCACCGCGACGACGACTCGCACCGCCAAGCCCGCGAGCGACGCCAGGAGCAGCACGCCAGGGCCTGGCCCCGGAGCGAGCGTCCGGCGGTGACCCCGCGGTCCGGCCGGCCGGCGGGGGCGGAGACCCAGCAACCACCGCCGGGTCGGCATACCGCCACGGTGCGCTCCGGTGCGGCTCAGGCCGCCGCATCGCGGCAATTTCAGGCCCCCCGGGGCTGGCAGCCGCGTGCCACCCAGCCACCTCGCGCGGCACAGGCCCCTCGCGCCGCGCAAGCCCCTCGTGCCGCGCAAGCCCCTCGTGCCGCGCAAGCCCCTCGTGGCGCGCAAGTCCCCCGTGCCGCCCAAGCCCCCCGCGCGGCGCAGGTGCCACGATCAGGGCGCCCGGTCAGGGCGCCCAGGGCACCCGCGGTCGCCCCGCCTGCGTCATCCTCCCCATCGGCGGTCCGGCCGCCGCGCCACAGCGGTGGGAACGACTCGGGACGCGGCGGCGGGCGGAGGTTCCAGCACCGGATTGAGTAATCGCGCCGCGCCCCGCTAAATGACTCGTCGTTCTTAAAGCCGGTATTTATATTCCGCAAACGTTGGGGCTGTGGTTTGTCATCCGCTACCGCCCAGCGCAGAATAATCCTCGTAATGAAGACCGGCGCGTTATCGGTCCCATCAGGGGAAGGGGCCGTGGTGGGCGCGCTCTAAGGCCGCAACAACCATGAATCAGGGACACGTCGGCGTGGTCGCGCCCAGCTGGCACGACTACTTGGAGATGTGCAAGCCGCGGGTAGTGATGCTCATGCTGATCACGGCGGCTGTGGGCATGTTTCTTGCCGTGCCGGCGAGCCAGGGGCTTCCCGCGCTCGGCATCCTCACCGCCACCATGCTCGGGATTGCCCTGGTGGCGGGCTCCGCCGCCGTCATCAATCATGTCGCCGACGCCCACATCGACGCCCGCATGTCGCGAACCGAGCGGCGACCCATGGTCCAGGGTCGGATCCCCGCGCCGCGTGCCATGCTGTTCTCCGCTGCGCTCGCCATTGCCGGCATGTCGCTGCTGACGTTCGCCGTGAATCCAGCCACCGCCTGGCTCAATCTCGTCTCCTGGGCCGGCTACGGCATCATCTACACTCTCTACCTGAAGCACCTGACGCCTCAGAACATCGTCATCGGCGGTCTGTTCGGCGCTGCCCCGCCGCTGTTCGGATGGACAGCAATTACCGGGACCATCGACCCCGAACCGCTGATTCTGGTCGGTATCATCTTCGTCTGGACCCCGCCGCACTTCTGGGCCCTGGCTCTCGACCGGCTCGACGAGTACGGCGACGCCGGCATCCCGATGCTCCCGGTGACCCACGGCGAGGCCCACACCCGGCGTCAGATCTTCGTCTATACGGTGGCGCTGGCGGTGGTCAGCCTGCTGCCCGTTGCCATCGGCATGAGCGGCCTGCTGTATCTGCTGGCGGCCCTGGGCCTGAACGGCATCTTCCTCTACTGGGCGGCGGCGATTCTCCGCCGCCGGCCGGGGGCAGAGATCCGGACGTTCCGTTATTCGATCGTCTACCTCGGGGTGCTGTTTCTGGCCCTGGTGGCAGACCATTACCTGGCAGCACTGCTGTAACCGGCATGAGGCAGCAGAGGAAGGAGAGGAAGTCATGAAGATGAAGCGGCACTTTTTCGTCAGCGATGACCTGGACGATCTCGAGAAGTTCGAGGAGGAACTCGAACGGGCCGGCATCTCCACGCCGCAGATCCACGTGCTCACCCTGGACGATACCGGCGAGGAGAGTCACGCCCATCTGCACGGCGTGCAGTCGATCATGAAGAAGGACGTCATCCACTCCGGCGAGTACGGTCTGGCCGTGGGCGTCGTGGCCGCGGCACTGGTGATCGGGCTCACCTACATGATGGAGTGGTACACCTCACCGGCAGGCTGGATCCCGTTCATCTTCCTCGCCATCATCCTGCTCGGCTTCTTCACCTGGGAAGGCGGCTTCATCGGCATTCAGACCTTCAACACCAACTTCAAGCGCTTCAAGGAAGATCTGGAAGCCGGTAAACACGTGTTCTTCGTCGATCTGACCGACGCCCAGGAAGACGTGCTCGAGCGGGTCATGAAGGCGCATCCCACCGCCCGCATGGCCGGAACCGGACGCTCGACGCCGCACTGGATCGTGGCGTGGCAGCAGCGCATCAAAGGGTTGTTCACGGAGACGCTGCCTTAGGTTCTACACAGGGGTTCCCTTCGGTTCCTGAAGACTCGGCGCGTCCAGTGGGGCAAGGAAGGCGCAATCCAGTGATCGGGGGGTTGAGCGACGACGGTGATGCACGGGTGCTTTACCAGCAACACCTTTTCGCATGTTAAGGCTCCCAGCTACGCAGGAAACCTCCAGCGGCAATCACGCCCACTTGCGAAAAGGTGCTGCTCGGGGAGCGCTCGAGCACCAACAGCCTTAAAAGACGACCGCCCCGATCACTCCTGAACCAGCGTGGGGTTGACGAAGAACAGCAGCCGGGTGAGGAACGTGTAGTCCGACTCCAGCGCCATCAGCGCGATGAGAATCAGAATCGCCCCAGGGGGCACCAGAATGGCGCAGACGATGGCCATCCGCTCCCACATCATGTGCATGAAAACCGCCACGATCAGGCCGGCCTTCAGGAACATGAAGATCAGAATCAGGCTCCAGCGCAGCAAGCCCTGGAACTGCAGGTAGTCCACCATGTAGGAGAACGCGCTCAGGACGAACAGCAGTCCCCAGATCCACAGGTAAATCGCAATCGGGTGCTGCTGACCCTCTGCATGCGCGGCGTCGCTCGACATGACCGTGTCTCCCCTACCAGAGATAGAAAAACGCGAAGATGAAAACCCACACGAGGTCGACGAAGTGCCAGTACAGGCCGAGGGTCTCGACGATCTCGTAGCGCCCTTTGCGCCCGGTGAGGAACCCCGGCCGCTCGTCGTCCAGATCTCCGCGCCTCACCTTCCAGGCGATGATGAACAGAAAGATCACGCCGAAGGTCACGTGGGTACCGTGGAACCCGGTAATCATGAAGAAGCTCGCACCGAACTGCGGCGCTCCCATCGGGTTGCCCCAGGGCCGCACGCCTTCCTGGATCAGCTTGGTCCACTCGAACGCCTGCATGCCGACGAAGCTGGCGCCGAAGATGGCGGTGACGATCAGCAGCCAGAACGTCGCGGTCTTGTTCTTCTCGTAGCCGAACTTCACCGCCATGGCCATGGTGCCGCTGGAGGTGATGAGTATGAAAGTCATGATGGCGATGAGGATCAGCGGGATATCTGCGCCGAACATGTGCAGCGCGAACACCTCGCTGGGGATCGGCCAGGGCTCCAGGGTCGACATCCGCACCGACATGTACGAAACCAGGAAGCAGGAGAAGATGAAGGTGTCCGAAAGCAGGAAGATCCACATCATCGCCTTGCCCCAGGGTACTCCCTTGAAGGCAGACTGATCGGACGCCCAGTCCGATACGAATCCCCGCAGTCCCGGTGTCTGGCCGGGCGTACCCGGCAGCACTTCCGCCATGACAGGTTCTCCTTTTGTCCTGTGTCTCGAGGCGCCTCTCAGGAGGACGCCAGCATTGCAAACAGCACTACCCAGACTGCCAGCAGGAAGTGCCAGTAAACGGCACAAAGCTCTTCGCCCAGCAGCACTGCGGCGCGGTCACCCCCACCGAAGAGCCGCAGCGTGGTCCGCCCCCAGGCCACCAGGCCGCCGATGAGGTGCAGCGCGTGCACGCCGGTGAGCACGAAGAAGAAGGCGCTCGCCGGGTTGGCGTCGAGGTAGTAGCCGCTCGCGTTGAGCTGCCGCCAGACCACGTACTGGCCGGCGACGAACAGCACGCTGAGCGCGCCGCCGGCGAGCAGCATGAGCTTTTCCAGCTGGGGCTGGCTGCGGCGCCCGGCGAAGTAGGCCCACTGCAGCGCGATGCTGCACAGCACCAGCACC
>JBFISC010000107.1:0-11860 GCA_041608775.1 Pseudomonadales bacterium
GGCGACCAGCCCGCCCTTGGTGGCGGCGTAGTGCTCGCCCCGCGCCTGGCCGGAGATGGCCGCCAGGCTGCTCGTGCCGATCAGCCGGCCACCGGGGTCGCCGGCTTCGGCGCGTTCGCGCATGTGCCCGGCGGCGTGCTTGAAGGTGTAGAACACCCCGTCCAGGTTGACGGCGATGATCCGCCGCCACTCCTCGGTGCTCATCTCATCGAAGCGGGTGTTGCGACCGCCGATGCCGGCATTGGCGAAGCAGCCGTCGACGCGGCCGTGGTAGGCCAGGGTCTCCTCGAAGCAGCGCGCCACCTCCGCCTCGTCGGCGACGTCGCAGCGCAGCGCGCTCACCCGGGTACCCAGGGCCTCCAGACGCGACAGCGCCGCGGCATTCTTGTCCGCATTGGTGCCCCAGATGCTGACTTCCGCACCGGCCCGGGCAACCGCTTCGGCCATGCCGAGCCCGATGCCGCCGTTGCCGCCGGTGATGACGGCTACCTTGCCGCTCAGGTCGAAAGGGTCGAATGCCATGGCTGCTCCGCGTGGACCGAGCCGGCATTCTAGCGTTGCCGGGACCTGCCGCGCGAATTCTGCTAGCGTTCCGCTCCTGTCTATGCCGAGACGCGGGGGAAACATGGATCTCGAAGGTGGAGTGGCGATCGTTACCGGATCTTCTTCCGGCGTGGGTGCCGCAACCGCACGGCAGCTCGCCGAGAAGGGCTGCCATGTGGTGATCAACTACTCGAGCAACGAGGCCGGCGCCCGGGAGACGCAGCAGGCGTGCGAAGCCTTCGGCGTCGAGACCCTGGTGCGACGGGCCGACGTTGCCGTGGATGTCGACTGCCGCGCGATGGCGGCCGCCGCCGACGAGAAGTGGGGTCGGATCGACGCGCTGGTCAACAACGCCGGCACCACCAAGTTCTGCAACCACGCGGATCTCGACGGGCTGGCCGCCGAGGACTTCCAGCGTATCTATGCCGTCAACACGGTGGGGGCGTACCAGATGGTGCGGGCGGTCGAGCCCGCCATGCGGCGCGGCGGGCGCGGCAGCATCGTCAACGTGGCGTCCATTGCCGGCGTCATGGGGGTCGGCAGCTCAATCGCCTATGCCGCATCCAAGGGCGCGATGATCACCCTGGGCCTGTCGCTCGCCCGGGTGCTGGGCCCGGAGATCCGGCTCAACACGGTCTGCCCCGGGTTCATCCAGGGGGACTGGCTGGAGCAGGGGATGGGTGAGGAGAACTACGCCCGGACGAAAAGCTATCTCGAGCAGAACACGCCGCTCGGTCTGACCAGTACCCCGGACACGGTAGCCGAGGTGATCGTCTTTTTCCTCACCGGGGCCGAGACCGTGACGGGAGAGACGCTGCTGCTGGACGGCGGCCACCACCTCACCCAGATGCCGCTGGCGCGGCGCTGACGCGGTAACGAAGAACATGAGGAGTAATGCTCATGACCCGCATGCTGACGCTGTTGGCGACGGTCTGGATGCTGACGGCGACCCCGGCCCGCGCCGCCGACATGCCGGGTGCCGGCGACCACCCGTCGATCCCGCGGGTCGCAGGCTCGGAGATTCTCGGCTACGCGCACAGCGACTACGATGCCGGGAGCTTTCTCACCGAGGATGCCGACGGCAAGGTCATGGTCGTGCGTCCCGAGGGCAGGCGGACACGGATCCTCTATGTGGCCAAAGCTGGCGACACGCCCCTCATGGTGCACCGGAACTATCAGGCCGCGCTGGGAGAGCTGGGTGAGGTGGAAGGCGTCTACGATTGCGCAACCACCGGCTGCTCGGGGCACATGATCTCCACGACCCTGTGGACCCGGGACACGATGATTCCTACGCCGGGTCTCAAGAATGCATTTTATCTCCTTGGTTTTTCACATAATTTTACTGAACCAAGGTATCAGTATGCCCAGGTCGCGGCGGGTTCGAGCCTCTATCACGTCGGCGTGCTCAGCGTTTCCATCGCCTCGAACAATCCCAACGTCGAAGTGCGTGACCGCACGGTCGCGCTGCTCGAGGTGCTGGAGATCAGCGACTTCTCGCCGACGCTCGAGTTCGTGGACGCGACGACGATGCAGGCGGAGATGGGCAGAACGGGTCGCGTGGTCCTGTACGGGATTCAGTTCGACCACGACAAGGCGACCCTGCGCCGGGAATCCCAGGCGACCACGGACGAGATCGCCAAGGCCCTGGCGGAAGACGGCTCGCTGAGCATTTACGTCGTCGGGCATACCGACGACGTCGGTTCGCTGGGCTACAACCAGGATCTCTCGCTGCGCCGGGCTCAGACGGTGGTGGAAGCGCTGATCTCGCGGGGCGTCGACGCCGGGCGGTTGACTGCCCTCGGGGTCGGGCCGGCGGCGCCGGTCGCCAGCAACGACAAGGAAGACGGCAGAGCGCTGAACCGGCGGGTGGAGCTCGTCAAGCGAGCTCCGGGTAACTGATCTTCCGCCGGACTGAAGGCGGCAGAACGGGCCGGCTCCACCGCGAGCTCAGTTACCGGCCTTGCGCTGCACCTTTTCATGGCGCACGTCCTTGCCGCGTACCAGGTAGACCACGTACTCGCTGATGTTCTTGGCGTGATCGCCGACCCGCTCCAGGGCACGTGCCGCCCACATGACGTTAACCGCGCGATCGATGTCGTCGGCGTCCTGACGCATGGTGGATCCGCGCTCGCGTACCAGGGCGTCGTAGCCGTCGTCGATCGCCTCGTCGGAGGCGATGGCTTCCAGCCCGCCGTCGACGTCCAGCCTGGCGAAGGCGTCGAGGCTCTTTGCGACGATGGTCTCGGCCTTGGCAGCCAGCAGGCGGAAATCGTTGTACTGGTCGTCGGGGTATTCCAGGTCGGCCAGCGCGGCCGCCATCTTGGCGATGCGGCAGGCCTCGTCACCGATACGCTCCAGGTCGGTGCTCGCCTTCATCACGCTGATCAGCGTCCGCAGGTCGGAGGCGGCCGGCTGGCGGCGGGCGATGATGTGGATGCAGCGTTCGTCGATCTCGATCTCGAATCGGTTTACCCGGACGTCGTTCTCGCGGACCCTGGCGGCGAGTTCGGCGTCGTGATCGATCAGGGCCTGGCTGGCCTCATGAAGCTGCTGCTCCACGACACCGCCCATTTCCATCAGGAGATTGCGCGCCGCGTCGAGTTCCGCGTCGTACTGCTCGGAGATGTGCGGATTGTTCATCACTGGTACCTCGGGTCATTACTTCCTTTGCATTCACCTCGATCCATCCACCTTGGTCTCATCCGTAGCGGCCGGTGATGTAATCCTCGGTCTTCTTCCGCTTTGGATTGGTGAACACGTCATCGGTTCTGTCGAACTCTATGAGTTCCCCCAGGTACAGAAACGCAGTGTAGTCTGAGACCCGTGCAGCCTGCTGCATGTTGTGGGTCACAATGACAATAGTATAGTCAGATTTGAGCTGATGAATCAGCTCCTCGATTTTCAGCGTGGAGATCGGGTCGAGCGCGGACGCGGACTCGTCCAGCAGCAGCACCGACGGCTGTATGGCCACGGCCCGGGCAATCACCAGCCGTTGCTGCTGACCCCCCGAAAGGCCGAGCGCGGATTCCTTCAACCGGTCCTTCACCTCGTCCCAGAGCGCGGCGCTGCGCAGCGCCCACTCCACGCGCTCGTCCATTTCCGGCTTCGGCATCTTCCCGGCAAGGCGCATGCCGTAGGCGACGTTCTCGTAGATCGATTTCGGAAACGGGTTTGGACGTTGAAACACCATACCCACCCGACGGCGCAGCTGGGCGACGTCGACATCCTTGGCGTTGATGTCCTGGCCTTCCAGGCTGATCGAGCCGGTCACCCGGACGCTGTCGATGAGGTCGTTCATCCGGTTGAAGCAGCGCAGCAGGGTCGACTTGCCGCAGCCGGACGGCCCGATGAAGGCGGTGGCCTGGCGCTTCGGGATGGTCAGGCTGACGTTCTTCAGGGCCTGGGTTTCCCCGTAGTACAGGCACAGATCGTCGACGACGAGGCTCGCGTCCTGCGAAGACGAGCTCGCCCTCGGGGCGTCGCTGGACTGGGTCCGGAGGTCGGCTGCAGGCATGGGCGTACTTGGCTCTCTGTTCATGATCGATCGGTTCGCGGGATCAGCCTTCAACGCCACGATACCGGTTCTCGAGCCGGTTCCGCAGCATGATCGCCGTCAGGTTCAGGAAGATGATGAGGATGACCAGGAGCAGGGCGGTGGCGTACACCAGCGGGCGCGCCGCCTCGACGTTCGGGCTCTGGAAGCCGACGTCGTAGATGTGAAAGCCCAGGTGCATGAATTTCCGCTCCAGGTGAAGGTACGGGAAGTTGCCGTCAACGGGCAGGGCGGGCGCAAGCTTCACCACCCCCACCAGCATCAGCGGCGCCACTTCCCCGGCAGCCCGCGCTACCGCCAGGATCATGCCGGTGAGGATGGACGGGCTGGCCACCGGCAGCACCACCTTGAACAGGGTTTCCGCCTTGGTCGCACCGAGCGCCAGACTGCCTTCGCGCAGCGATCGGGGAATGCGGGTGAGGCCTTCCTCGGTGGAGACGATGACCACGGGAACCGTGAGCAGCGCCAGGGTCAGGGATGCCCAGAGCAGGCCCGGCGTGCCGAAGGTGGGGGACGGCAGCGCTTCGGGATAGAACAGCGCATCCAGGCTGCCGCCGAGGAAGTAGACGAAGAACCCGAGACCGAACACCCCGTAGACGATCGATGGAACCCCGGCGAGGTTGTTGACGGCGATCCGGATCAGCCGCACGAACGCCCCCTGTCTGGCGTACTCGCGCAGGTAGACGGCGGCGACCACACCGAACGGCGTCACCAGCACGCTCATCAGCAGCACCATCATCACGGTTCCGAAGATCGCCGGGACGATGCCGCCTTCGGTGTTGGCTTCCCGTGGGTCGTCGGAAAGAAAGATCCACAGGCTCTCGCCGTAGTGGCCGAGCTTGGCGGTCCAGCTCATCTGGTTCGGCTTCCAGGCGCGCACCACGTCGGAAAGGTTGACCTCGATGGTTCGCCCCGTTGCCGAGGTCAGTGTGATGGCCTCCCGGCGCAGCTCGTCGCGCAGCTTCCGCAGCGTGCTTTCCGCCACCTCGTAGTCAGCCAGGAGCTCCTGCTCCCGGGCGTCCAGCGCCGCAGCCGCGGCGAGGGGATCGTCGCCCTCCGGCGCGCCCATTTCCAGAGCGCGGCGCTCGAGGCGCAGCCGCTCCAGCTGGTAGTTGGTGCTGAACAGCTGGCCCTGCTCCAGGTCATGGATCTCCGCCCGCTGCGTGCTCAGGCGCTGCAGCCGGTGCTGCAGGTCCTGCCAGGCGGCGGCGCCTTCGCTCACCACCGCGCCGTCCGCGCTGACCTGGGTCAGGTAGCCGTACGCGTTGCCCCACTCCATGCGCTCGAGCACCACGACGTCCGGCGGGTAACGGACCTCCTTGATCCGATGTGCAACCAGCCAGCTGAAGTCGGGTGGCTCGACGCGGCGATTGCCCGTCTTGATGAGCAGCCGCTCTACCTGGACCATGCCTTCGGGCAGGGCCTCGGTACGGCTGCCGGCGGATTCCAGGTACTGGCCGACGGGCAGCAGCTCCGAGTCGGCGATCTCCCCGAGCACGGTCTCGAATTCACCCGTACTGCTTTCGTAGCTGATCAGCGCCACCGAAGCCGGCCAGAAGTGGGCGAAGCCGCGCCAGGCGATCAGCAGCAGAATCCCGGTCACGGCGGCGATGCTGATGCCCACGGCGGCAGCGTTCACCCAGATCCAGGGCTCGCCGGAGCGGAACCAGGCACGGACGTTGAGCGTGCGTTCGTTCAGCATGGCTAGAGGTTTCCGTAACGGGTGCGCAGCCGCGCGCGCACGAGCTCGGCGGCGGTGTTGAAGATGAATGTCAGCAGGAACAGCACCATGGCCGCCAGGAACAGAATCCGGTAGTGGGTGCTGCCGACCTCGGACTCCGGCAGCTCCACCGCGATGTTCGCTGCGAAGGTCCGCATACCTTCAAAGATGTTCAGATCCATCACCGGCGTGTTGCCGGTCGCCATGAGCACGATCATGGTCTCGCCGACGGCGCGGCCGAGCCCGATCATCACGGCGGAGAATATGCCCGGACTTGCGGTGAGAATCACCACCCGCATCAAGGTCTGCCACGGTGTTGCGCCGAGCGCGAGCGAGCCGTTGATCAGGTGGGTGGGGACGCCGTAGATGGCGTCTTCAGCAATCGAGAAGATCGTCGGAATCACTGCCAGACCCATGGCCAGACCGACCACGAGGGCATTGCGCTGATCGTAGCTGAGGCCGAGGTTTTCCAGGATCCAGGCCTGAGCGTTGCCGCCGAACAGGGTCAGCTCGAGCCAGGGTCCGGCAGCGAAGGCGATCCACACTGTGGCGACGAGCACCGGCAGGATGATCAGCCCGTACCAACCGCCGAACGGCCGGGTAAGACGATCCGGCAGCAGGCTCCAGATCCATGCGGTCAACAGCGTACCCGCCGGCATGACGATCAGGATCGCCATCACCGCCGTGAGGTTGGCTTCGATCAGCGGAGCGAGCCAAAGGCCCGCCAGGAAGCCGAGGATGACCGTCGGCAGCGCGGCCATGATCTCGATTCCGGGCTTGACGATGCGGCGCATGGCGGGCGCCATGAAGTAGGCCGTGTACAGCGCGCCCATGATCGCCACCGGAACGGCAACCAGCATGGCGTAGAAGGCGCCCTTCAGGGTGCCGAACAGCAGCGGCGTGAGCGAGAACTTGGGCTCGAAGTCGTTGTCGGCGGACGACGACTGCCAGCTGTAGACGGGCTCCTGGTAGCCTTCGTACCAGACTTTAGACCACAGCGTTGACCAGGAGATCTCCGGGTGCTCGTTTTCGAGGTGGTAGGCCTGGATCGAGCCGTCTGCGGCGGCCGTAAGCAGCAGGTCGGACCGCGGCGCGATGCTCGCCGCCGCGAAGCCCTCGGCGACCAGCGGCTGACGTGCCAGATGGCGTTCCGAGGTGGCGTGGAACAGGTGCAGCCGCTGCTCGGCGTCGACCACCGCGAATCCCTTGCGGCGGGGTTCCGGGACGATGCGCAGCGCGGCAGCTTCCAGGTCGAAGCGCCGCACCGGCTCGAGGCGGTGCCCGAACTCGCCTCGGATCATGAACCACTGGCTGACCGTATCCTGCTCGTCCGCCACCAGCAGCGAGTAGCGACCGAGCAGCGGGGCTATGTCCTTGATCCGCGAGTCCTCCGGTGCGATCCGGCCGAGGTACAGCTCCGAAGGCGCGGTCGGTCGAGTCAGGTCGACGACCTCGATGTGCCCCCCCAGGGTCGCGAGGTAGACCCAGCGTCCGCGGGGGCCGAAATAGACCCGGTCGTAGCCGCGCCGCAGCTCGTACTGGCCCCGCTGGGGGAAATCCAGTTCGAATCCCGGCTCGGCGTCGCGGTAGCGGCGGATGGTCAGCTGACGCTTGCTGACCGTGGCGATGAGCACTTCGAAGTTGCCGAAATGCACGTCGAACGCATCCACCGCGCCGACGTCGAGCCAGGCGTCCTCGAACACGAACTCGAGCATCGGCGTGACGATCCGGTCGTCCTGCTGAAACGAGACCGGGTAGCTGGCCTGGACGAAGCTCATCTCTCCCGCATCGTCCAGTAGCGAGTACATGCCGGTCTGGTCGGCCAGCGGTTGCACCGCGCGCAGGCCGCGACCCAGGTCGATCCGGTCGAGGACCGCGCCGCTGTCGATGGCGAAGAAGGTTGCCGTGCCGGTTGCGTCGATCCGCAGGCCCACCTCCCCGCTATCGTTCGTTTCCACCAGCAGCGGTTCGGCGGGTTCGAGCTGATGGCGCGCGCCTGGCTCGATGTCCGCGCCGGCAAAGATCGGGGCGACCACCCACAGCAGGTAGACGAAGATCAGCGCGATGGCGGCGATCACCGCGGCGCCGCCGAGCGCAACCACCCGGGCGGTCAAGGCGTTGACGAAGCGCCTGCCTCTCGCCATCTTGGACAGCCCGGTTCCACCTGCCATGGTCAGCTCCTGCGACTCGGTTGGCAGAGACTACTGGATCTTGCGCAGTTCGCGTGAGACCAGTCGCGCCGACAGCGGAACGTAGCCGTCCTTGCCGACGACCTCCTGCCCGACCCGCGACAGCACCAGCTTCAGAAATTCCTGCTCGAGGGGCGCCAGCGGCGTGCCCGGCCGCTTGTTGACGTAGACGTAGAGGTAACGGGACAGCGGATAATCACCGGACAGAGCGTTCTCCGGCGTGGCTTCGACCGCCGGCGCGTCTTCGTACTCGGCCAGCGACACGGCACGGACCCCGGAGGTGACATAGCCGATGCCGGAGTAGCCGATGCCGTTCAGCGAAGACGAGATCGCCTGCACGACCGACGCCGATCCGGGCTGCTCGTTGACGGTGTTCTTGAAGTCGCCGGAGCAGAGCGCGACCTGCTTGAAGTACCCGTAGGTGCCGGAGACGGAGTTGCGCCCGTACAGCTGAATCGGGCGATTCGACCAGCTCCCGCCAAGGCCGAGCTCGCCCCAGCTGTCGAGGTCGCTCTCGCCGCCGCAACGTCGGGTTACCGAGAAGATCGCGTCCACCTGCGGGACGGTCAGCGACGACAGGGGGTTGTCCTTGTGCACGTAGACCGCCAGGGCATCGATGGCGACCCGGATGGCGGTTGGCTTGTAGCCGAATCTGGCCTCGAAAGCTTCGATCTCCTTGTCCTTCATCGCCCGGCTCATCGGGCCGAAGCTCGCGGTCCCCTCGGTGAGCGCGGGCGGCGCGGTGGAAGAGCCCGCGGCCTGCACCTGAATGGTCACGTTGGGGTACTGACGCTTGAACTCCTCGGTCCACAGCGTCATCAGATTCGCCAGCGTGTCCGAGCCGATGCTGGAGAGGGTGCCGGAGACACCGCTCACGCGCTGATACTCCGGCAGCGCCGGCGACGCCTCGCGCGCTTCCTCGGCGGCCGCCGGCGCGCTGGTCATGGCGATTGCCACTGCCGCCAGCGCGGTTCTGGCGAGTCTTCCGGCGCGGGCTGAGCGCGCGGCCGATCGGTGTGGTCGGTACATCATGAGGCTTCCTGTTGGTTGCTCGAGAGGCTGAGTAGTTCGGACGGGAAATCGCAATAGAACGTGCTGCCACGACCGAGTTTGCTGCTGACCCGCAGGGCGCTGCGGTGGCGTTTCAGAACGTGCTTGACGATCGCAAGCCCGAGCCCGGTGCCGCCGCGTACTCGCGACCTGGCGAGGTCCACGCGGTAGAAGCGTTCGGTGATGCGTTGCAGGTGCTCGGGCGCAATGCCGATGCCCTGGTCGGTAACGGCGAGACGGGCGTGATTGCCGAGCTGCTGCCAGCTGACGGTGATCGTGCCGCCATCCGGGCTGTAGCGGACCGCGTTCGTGACCATGTTCAGCGTGGTGCTGTAGATCTCGGTCTCGATGCCCAGCAGTTTCACGGACCGGTCGGCGTCGACTTCGAAGGTGTGGTGCCCTTCGCTGAGAATCCGGGCCTCGGAGACGCAGCCGCGAATGAGCGCAGCCATGTCGATGGGGTTGAGCTCGTCGTCGCTCGGTTCTGGGCTTGCTTCGAGCCGCGACAGCAGCAGCAGGTCGTCGACCAGCGCGCGCATCCGGCTCGTCGGGGGTTCCAGCTTCTTCAGCAGCTCGCGGATGGTGTCCGCGTCCAGCTCCTCGCTGGAAATGGTCTCGAGATAGCCGACCACCACGGTGAGCGGCGTTCTCAGCTCGTGAGACACGTTGGCGACGAAGTCCTGGCGCATGGTGAGCAGGCGGTTCAGCTGGGTCACGTCCCGAACCAGCATCAGGGCGTAGTCCTCGTCGATGGGAATCCGGCGCGCCTCCAGGCGGCGTTCCTCGTCGAAGGGCGAGGCGAATTCCACCAGACCGTCGTCGCGCTGGCCCCGGATCAACGCGACGAATTCCGGCTGGCGCACGAGGGCGGCGAGGTTGGCCCCGCGATCCGACGACTTCAGGCTCAGCCGCTCCTGGGCCGCCGGGTTGAAACTCTCGATCTCGCCCGTGGCCCCGATGATCACTGCGGCATCAGGCAGCGCGTCGGTGATCACCTGAAGGCTGCGGAACCGCTCGAGCGTCCGCAGCGTGCGCAGACGCGACTGGCGCAGCCCCCGGTAGAGTCGATCGGACAGCAGCTGCCAGCTCTCGAGAGTGTTTTCCGGCCTGGTCAGCGGACGCTTCGACCAGCGCACCAGGGCGCGCAGCTCGCGATGCTGGAGCGCCAGCCAGATGCACAGCGCGATCAGCAGCGCCAGCGCCCAGCCGCCGCTCAGCGCGCCGATCAGCAGCGCGCTTGCGAAAAGACCGCCGGCGATGAGCCATTCCTGGAGCGAAGGGGTCATGGTTCAGTCAGGCTGCAGGTAGCGGTAGCCGACGCCCCGAATGGTCTGGATCAGGTGTGCGAAGCCGAACGGCTTCAATGCCTTGCGCAGGCGCAGGATGTGCACATCGACAGTGCGTTCCTCCACGTACACGCTCCGACCCCACACCCGGTCGAGGAGCTGGGAGCGATCGAAGGCGCGACCGGGGTTCGTCATGAAGTGTTCCAGCAGTCGGAATTCCGTGGGGCCGAGCCGGACGGGTTTGCCCGAGATCGTCAGCTCGTGGGCCGTCAGGTCGAGCCGGAGCGGCCCGTGATCGATGACGCCGGATTCCGGCGTCCCGGAGCGCCGCAGCAGCGCCTTGACCCGGGCGATGAGCTCCCGGGGCGAGAACGGCTTGGTCACGTAGTCGTCGACGCCGGACTCGAAGCTTCGCAGCTTGTCGGTTTCTTCGCCCTTCGCCGTCAGCATGATGATGGGGATGTCGCTGGTATGGTCGTCGCGGCGAACCCGGCGGGCAAAGTCGACGCCACTCATGCCGGGCAGCATCCAGTCGACGATGAGCAGGCTCGGCAGGACCCCGTCGAGCCGGTTGGTTGCTTCCTCGGCGCTCCCCGATTCCCACACCTCGAAGCCGGCGCGGCCCAGCGCGAAGCTCAGCATATCGCGGATCTCCGGCTCGTCTTCGATCAGCAGGATGGTATTGGCGGTCATGACAACGGGCCCGGAGCGCTGCTCGCTTTGTGACATTACAACGCAACCGTTCGACAGTTTCATGAATCCGCCAGGCGCCGATGTGACAGGGCCGGGGTCAGAACGCAACCTGGATGCGCGCGGAAACGGCCAGGCTGTCGTCCGGCTCGCCGGGGGCCACCAGGCGGCTGGTTGTCAGACGGCTGACGTTGAGCATGAGCTTGACGTTGCGGTTCGGGTAGACGTTGGCGCCGAGCACGTAGGCGCGTCCCACCTGATCGACGGCCTGATCGGGATCGAACTCGATCCTTTCCACCTTGGCTACCAGCTCTACCGCGGCGCCGTCACCGCTGGGCTTGACGATGTCGGGGACCCCGGTGGCCGCTTTGTATCCCCGGCTCTCGCCGGTAAGCGTCCAGGTTCCCTGCAGGTAGTAGCTGCGCACCTGGGCGTCGGGGCCACTCCCGGAGCCCTCCAGGTCGCGCCAGAAATGCTCTGCCTGGAGCGAGAACGGGCCATGGAGATAAAGGGCCTCCAGGCCGTACTGCCGGTCCTCCCGGGCGCTTATGCTGGCTGACGGGATCCGGTCCGCGGTCTCCGCCACCCGGACGCCGAAGCCGGTCAGATCCTCCGCCGCGTCGAGATTGCGGTCGGTGGCGGCGGCGCCAAGGTGCAGTACCCGGGTGCCGTCGTTGATCGGGGCGCCGAACAGCCGGCCCGTGTAGGCCAACCGATCGCCGCCGTCGTCGCCGGTCGGGTTGCCGCTCGGATTGAACACCCCGGCGGACCAGCCAACCGGACCGACGAACCCGTCGAGCACCAGCCCGTAGTACGGCTGGCTGTCGAC